>NZ_CP136241.1:2788956-3098840 GCF_046529725.1 Methanosarcina hadiensis
CTACGCTAATGGAGGATAAATCATAAATGATGGACTGGAAATCAATGTTAGAAACTGGGTTTTTAAGAACAGGAGCCTTAATTAAAAATGAAACCGTAAAGAACAGGCTTTAAATCTTGATTAATTTTAATAAATTAAGAGGCTTTTTTAATTCTCAACAGGCAAAGCCTCCTGCAGGAAATCTTTAAATATTTTTTTTGACCTTTCAAATCCTGTATATATCCCGTCCAAACGTTCTTCAGAGCAGTTTGGTTTTTTTGTAAGGACAATCTCATCCAAGAGCTGGCTAAAGTCGTCCTGTAAGTCTTTTGCCTTTACGTCCCCATCTTCATCCGGGCCGGGTAAAGAGAACTTATTTGCGTTTTCTTCGAAGGTATATCTGGCTATATCCAGACCTTTATTTACTCCTTCTTTAAAGTCCGAATAAGCCTGGCGATCCTTATTCATTTCAATAGAATGACTGAATTTCCTGACAAGACTGTTAATTTTTTGTGTGGTCAAAACCCTTCACTTCCTTTTTTAACTGGCCTTCGCTCAGAGAAATGAGTTCCAATTTTCAAGCATCTCTCCACGCTGAAGAACCTGAATTTTAAGTATGGGAGCTTTAAATTATTAGTTGTTGTGAAAAATTTCACATAAGGGCGGGAAATATCGACTTTTATAAAATTTCACTCCATTAAAATAAAATCAGATATATAAAAATAGTGTCTACATATATATTAAGTTATAGATTGAAAACTGGAAGTAATTAAATCTTTCAAAATAAGCATTTATTTTGAAGTATCAGGTACTGCCGGGATAACAGGACGGGACAGCCGACTATAAAATGTCTTTGAGAATTTTACACCTGCCATGTCAACATACTTATAAAAAAGGTAACTCAGGGGTATAATTACCAGCAAAGATACGCCAATCGAAATCAAAGCAGCCGGCCCATAAGGTAACACGGGATGCAGGAAGAGGAATAATGCACAGGTGAAACTGCATATCACAGGGAAATGTACAAGATAAAGGGAATAAGATATTTTTCCCAGGAATACGGGCACACGGGAAGAAAAAACGTGCTGCAGGTCCTTACTATTCAATAAGACGTACATTATCATGCCTGCACCTATAATGTGATAGGTCGCTTTAGGTGATTCAAAGAGTCCATTATCCAGGAACCCATACAGTGAATTGTTTGTCAGAGGGCTTTCAGGATACGACCCAAGAAAGAGCCCGAAGATCAGTATAATCAATAATATTATTCTGTTATCTGTTTTAAACAGGGATTTTTCACGGGTGAATATGTCTGAGAAAACTATTCCTATTATAAAAGCAAGGTAGTAAGAATTGATGAAAAGTACAAATGCAGCAAGGTAGAAAGTCCAGCGATTCTTTAACGACCCGAATATTAATGCCATTGTGAAAACCAGCATGGATCCATAAAATTCCATAGTCATGGTCCATAAAACCGGGTTATATTGGATGGCCCCGCCAACAAAAAAGGAGGTCCATACCGCCTGCCTGACCGCATCAAGAATGCCCGGGGTAAAAGTCCAGTAGTTTCGGTAGTTGCTGCCTGCAACAACCGCCATCGTATCAATATAATAGTGGTATAAGCCGGTTGCTGCTAATAAATACGATAACATTACCGCTGCAAAAACCGGAATAAACAGCCTCGGATATCGGCGCACTGCGCTGCTTATAATTATGCTGTTTTCTTTCGTTTTGAAAAATTTCTGGGTTAATACATAGCCGCTCAGGACAAAGAAGATGCAAACCGAAAAGTTGCCTGCGCCTATTAGCCCTAGCGGTGTGGTCGAAAAAATCTGATCCAGGCTTCCGAAATGCGAGGGATACTTACTGCCATAAACCATTGCAGGGGCTAATGCGACAAAGAAGTGCATTATCATAACATTAATTGCAGCTATACCGCGCAGTCCATCCAGATAGTCTATTTTTTCGGCCATATCGAATCGCCCCGAGAGTAAAAGGCATTAAGAGAACTTATGTAATTGATTTTACCCTTGAATAACGAGAGCCGCAGATGAAATAAGTGTTTCCATTTGCTTCATTTCTGTTTTAAGTATTTCCATTTGCTTCAGTCCGTTTTAAGTATTTCTATTTGCTCAACCCCTTTTTTATGATTTTTACTGAAACACTGGTTGGGAGATGGTACTGACTGAAACAAATATAGTAATAAGAAGTATGAGTCAAGAAATATGAGTCAGGTATTTTAAGAAATATTAGTTAAATTTTAAGAAATATTAGTTAAGCAACTTTCAGGAAGCAAACAACTTTTCCGAGGTTGAATGATCAGAAAGAATGAATTCTTTAAAAAAGACCAGAGGCTATGACAGAGTTCAAAAGAGAAAAAACCAGGTGAATGAAAGAAATTCAGGCTGGTTAAGAGCCGGGGCTATTCCAAACCCCTAAAAAACCTGACTTTAAATGCCAGCCTATTACCTGTTTCTTTCAGTATCTTTTAGATAGTATTTCCACTTTCATTGTTAGCTACAAAGACCCCATTATTCAGAATACCGCCAGGGACATTCATTACTCTGTCTTCTATCCAGATCCTGAAGTTCTCAGAAATTAAACATCCTTCTTCCTTCTGGAATATTGAAGTGTGCTTGTAATAGTCTAATTTTACAGTATCCGGGGTTTCCTCGTAGATTCCGCATTCTTTGAATTTTTTATTTATATATACATCGAATGTACCGTCGTCATGGAGGACGAAGTGGGTTGTCTTATTACTGTATTTTCTGGGCATGTTGGATCACACGTTCTAATTGCTGATATTACACGATTTTATTTCTTAGCTTACTTTTTCAGCTTTGTGTATAGGGTTTTGCTTATGGTGTTCTACTAGGGACATAGAACATCTTTTTTGTATAATCCTCATAGCACTTAAAACCGCAACAGATCAAGAGATAATAATAAGTTTCTATCATTTCAGAATCTGAAATCAGGACCGTCTTATTATCAACACGACAATTACATATTCCAGAGAATAAGGCGTTGAGCGCGAATTCGAAGATATTGTAACGGTTGTGAATGTAGTCGGCCAACCTGTGAACCTGCTCGGTTATTCGTTCGGTGCATTCTGTTCTCTTGAAACGGTACTTCTAATGGAGAGCATCAACAGACTGATTCTCTACAAAGCGCCTCTTCCCAGTGTGAAAGGAACCATACCTCCGGATGTAGCAAATAAAATGCAGCAACTGCTGAATGCAGGTGACCGTGACGGAGTAAGTACTTTTATGCTTGAAGTAGCCATGAACCACCCGACGAACTCGACAAACTCCGCTCATTGCCTGCCTCGACTGGTCTTGTAGCAGGCGCATACAATACTACGAGAGGTACAACTGATTGAAGATTTCCCGCATTTAATCCGGAGAGGTTCAGATCCGTGAAAACTCCTACCCTGCTTCTTCTTGGAGGCGATAGCTCTCCAGTTTACAGAGATTTTATCAAACAGATAGATGCAGCCCTCCCAAACAGCAGAATAGTCGTGATGCCCGGTCAGCAGCATGTCGCGATGAATACTGCGCCGGAACTATTTATTGCAGAAGTAGCGCGCTTTCTCATCAACCAGCATATTGAGATGGAATAATAACAGAGCAGGGATTTCGGCGTCTATTGTTGTTTGTCTCAATTCTTATAAGGACTGATTTAAACTCAGTATTATATTAACGTATTATTATATATCTCAACGGAAGAATGTCTTCTTATGACGAAAACCGAGATCAATCAAAAAATAGTAGATGCAATTAACAGGCATAATTCCAGAGAAGCTGCTGAATATTACGCTGAAGATGCTGTGGTTTATGACCCTATGTACCTTGAGCCTCTCAGGGGACGTGAGGCAATCGAGAAAGATACAGCAGACACAATTCGCGCTATCCCCGATCTTCGCGTTGAAACACACAACATGCTTGAGAAAGATAACACTATTGCTATCGAGTATACAGTAATGGGGACAAACACGGGACCCTTTGTTAGCCCGGAGGGTGACGTACCTCCCACAGGTAAAAAAGTAAAAGTAGATATTGCCATGTTTTCCACTTTCAACGACCAGGACAGAGTTGTCGAGGAACACCGGTATTATAATGTTGCCGACATGACGGGATAATCCGGACTGATGCATTATTAGAACTTATTAAAAGTTATTAGTTCAGGGCTTTAATTTGAATAATAATTAAGGGGAATAATCTTTAGGGGAATAATCTTTCGGAGAAAATTTGAAGATATCGAGTGACAAGTATTGATTTGAGAAGAGGAGAAACAGGAAGAAACTAAATATAAAGAATTTGAGCTTCCACCAGGCTATTTAATAATCAGCCATCCGTATATTTATTCTATTTCCAATGGGCATTTCCCAATCATTTCATTGAGAACAGTGAACAACTCACTACAACATTCTCAGCCCTGTGTTACACAAATCTGTTTATCTTTGGGAAATCTGTTCCATATACTAACAAATTTTCCAGATATAGAGACATATACGTTGTATGATATTTGCCACCCTAATCCTGTTACCGCTACTAGCTATGTTTACGCGTTTTAAATTGTTTTGTATCTAGCTTTATTGCCTGCATAAAAGGCTGCTGCTGACGCACTTCCGTAGCCAGGATATTAAGGCTGCTGGAATAATCTTAAAAAGATCATAATTACACGCTTATTTAATATATGGAGTTTAGTTTCAATTTGAAGATATTTATTCAGTGGATAATTGGGTTTCTGCTCATGATTCAATATACCGAAATTAAGAAACCGTCAAAATCAAGGGAACGAACATGATAAAATATATTTTAACCCTTTTTTTAGTTAACCTCGTTATCGAAAAATAATATATACAATAACCATTAATTAAATGAACATGAAAGGATTTTCTATTAACATTGAAGAAGCGACTCTGGAAAATGAGAATTTCCGCAAGGTACTGTACACGTCAAAGCACAGCCAGCTTGTACTTATGACCCTCAAGCCCGAGCAGGATATCGGAATGGAAGTCCATGAAGAAAACGACCAGTTTTTCCGTTTTGAATCTGGCCAGGGCAAGTGCATAATTGACGGCAATGAATACGAACTCAGTGACGGTGTCGCAGTCGTTGTGCCTGCCGGAGCTCAACACAACATTATCAACACTTCAAAAACTGAAGAACTGAAACTCTACACAATCTATTCTCCGGCTCACCACAAGGACGGAATTGTGCGTGCCACAAAGGAAGAAGCCGAGGCCAATGAAGCCGACTTCGACGGCGTGACCACAGAATAAGATTGCAAGATTGGAATTATTCCATCTCTAATAACGCAAAAAACGGTTATTTTTTTTAAATATGCGTTTTAACTTTTTTATACTTTTTTTTGCTTTTTTTATGCTTTTTTATTTTCTTTTTATTTTCTTTTTATTTTCTTTTTATTTTCTTTTTATTTCTCTTTTTATTTAGAAATAAGTGTAAGATTTGTTTGCAAACATCAGC
This sequence comes from Methanosarcina hadiensis, assembly GCF_046529725.1. GTDB lineage: Archaea > Halobacteriota > Methanosarcinia > Methanosarcinales > Methanosarcinaceae > Methanosarcina > Methanosarcina hadiensis. The sequence continues at coordinate 2,794,425 of NZ_CP136241.1, forward strand.
CTTCATTTATAATTGCATAAGCTTACAGCACCAGCCTGCTGTCCTTTACCACCTGTCCAAAGGCGAAGAAATGAAATTCAGAGATTGTGAAACAATCCCTGAATCATTAATACATCTATTGTTACGCTATGCTCACAGTTATGTGGTATTGAGATTATTCTGAGCAAAATCACTGATTTGCCAGGATGTCATACTGTGTTTACGTATCTTTGTAATCTCATGCTTTAGTCTTTCATACTTTTCAACAGAACCACGACTACTAATAGAGATACAACGACCACGATGCCCAGTAAAGCAATTCTGTCCGTTTCATACTCTCCCTTTTCGAGGTTTCCCCACAGAATTCCACCCACGGATCTGCTTTCAGCAGAAATCTGGCTATTTTCTTCCGATACCTGCTGTGTGCTATTGCCTGTAACCACAAAAGTCGCATACCCGGGAACGTCTGCGGTGAAGTACAGATGCTCATCGCTCTCTCCTGTCAGCTCGGCGGACAGAGGCACCCAGACTCTTTTTTCGTACCGGTTAAGCGTTATGGAGGCCGGATCTATATCCTTTTCCTGAATCCATGCCTTATCTACTTTGAAACTCAGGACAGGATTTTTTACTTTATTTGAAGTTGAATACCCGGCTTTTCCTACCCACACATTAAAGGATCTATAGATCTCTCCTTCAGGCAGCTCTGATACAAGGACGGATTTCTCTTTCAACTGTTCAACAGTGGCTGTGGTTTTGCCTGCATCTTCAACCGCATCAAATCCCACATATACAACACAGGTTGCGTTTTTCTTAAATTCAAACCTGACAGCCTCACCGCCCTTAATGAAGAGCTGGCAAATCTCCTTCGAATCGATATTCCTTGAGAGTTCAGGAGACTTGCCGCTTCCACTTCCACCGCTATTCCCATCATTGCTGCTTTTACTGTTCTCGGGAGCAGGAGCTAGCTCAGAAGCTGGTGCAGGTTCAGGTTCTGTAGACGGTTCTGGATCAGGAACTGGTATGGGAGTAGGTTCAGGAGCAGGGGCTGGCTGTGGAGCAGGTGCGGGAGTAGGCTTGGGAGTTGGTTTCGGAGTTGGATCGGGAGTTGGATCGGGAGTTGGTTCGGGAGTTGGTTCGGGAGTTGGTTCGGGAGTTGGATCGGGCGTGGGTTTATGATCAGGAGTAGGTTCCGGGGTTGGATCAGGAGTAGGTTCGGTAGTTGGATCAGGATCAGGGGTTGGTTCAGGGTCAGGAGTAGGTTCAGGATCGGGAACCGGAACAGGAGCAGGATCGGGAGTTGGTTCAGGACCAGGAGCCGGAGCAGGGGAAGGTTCTGGAGTCGGTTCAGGGTTCTCTGGAGACACCAGAGAACGATCATTGGCATAAAAAGCTGAAGCAACCGCACTGACAGCAATAACCTGAAGTGCGAGAGCTACTGTAAACAAAATAAAGAATATCCTTTTTGCAGTCAGAATAACACCCGTATGTTTTTTGATCCCATTATTGATCCCACTATATAAATTAATATTTATTTTTTCCGGACCCAACCTGATTCAGTTAACAAAATCTTCACTCTTAGGTGCGCGTATAATGTACTCTGGATTGTTGTTTCCATAGACTGAGAAGCTTTTGAATATCTTCATACCGATCAATTTCTAAGTACAGCAGGATCAATAGCAGTGATATTGTTGATAATCAATGATTGCCCACGATCAATAGCAGCGATATTGTCCAGGATCAATTGCGCAGATTGTCAGAATTAGAAGGAATTGCTGGGATCCGGGCTTCAAGAAAAATCTAACTGTCAATGGGAAGAGAATATATATTCTGGGTCTTCGGAATAGATCAATTAAAAATAAATAGATCAATTAAAAATAATCTTTACGGGCATCTTGACTACTTATTTCAGTATTTACTCTTCCCAGAAAGTAACTATTCAGCCTATATAAAACAACATCAATCGCCATCTTCACTCGAGTTCAATTGATAAATTTCAATGAATCGATTTTCTTTGATTGTCGGCGATTGATCTCGTTTTTTCAATTCTCATTGGTTAGTTCTCTAACTCCTCGAGTTCATCAAAATCAATATCAATTGACTCGTTTGGATAGGCTGAATAGTTACCCCAGAAAAGGAATAATAGAAAGTTTTGGTGTTTTTTGCCCGGTCCTTAATTTTACTGCCGGATACTGATTACTCTGTTTATGGTTGTGGGCCGAGACTTATAGTATTATTACCTTGCCCTGAACAATTACCTTGCCCTGACCAGCTTTTTATCGACTAGCTTTTTGTCACTGTTTTTCCTGTTATTAATCCCAAGATTTTTCCTGGTAGAATACAGATATAAAAAGACCCCGACAATTGACATTATCTCTAAAATTGTGAAATAAATCATCTGTGAACTGTCACCGGAATTGTAATTATGCCAGATGAATAAAAGATAACCGAAACAGTAAATCACATTGGCATGGAATGCTTTATTGACCATGACCATGTATGATGCTATTAAATTTGGTATGATTATCCAGATAGTTTCTATCATTTTTCCCTTCCGTTTTATTATTAAATCAAACCTTGTTTTGTATAAATTTCTAAAAATCTCAAATAATCTTAAACAATCTTAAATAATCTTAAATAATCTTAAATAATCTTAACAACCTTAAACAATCTCAAACAACTTTAAACAGTCTCGAACTTTTAGGATTTTGCTGGCAAATATATGCGCATCGAGAAGGTCCCGTTGACCGAATGCCGAATTCAACCCTTATATTAGTGGCTCCTCCTAGCGATACTGAATGTGCTGGAATGATTCCCATTCACTCCATGTTTCAATCCTTATTTGTGCATCTTGTTCACGAATTATATTTATAGTTTTTTATAATAAATGAGCTTATACAGTTTAGCCCTCTTTTAAAAACCTCTTTTAGAAATCCTGCTATAAACAGTCAGGGACCCCGGTTTCTTCAACGCTTAATTATTGAACTCCTGCCGACGTGTAAAGGTTAAAGAGTAGAAGTTGTGGAGAAACGCAACAGTATTCAGGGATTAATTATTTCCCTGGAATAGTTTTGTGCGTTCACCTGACCATCCGGATGATTATGAAAATTAAGAATGCCACTAACCCGCTCAGGTATATCCAGCGGATATAAATTCGCCGATTAACTATTCTCGAGTCTAACAGTTTACTCGTTGAATACAGAATGACTGCATTCATCAGTAAAATGGGAAACAGATAAATCAATTCTAGCCAGCCCAATAAAAACGGCAAGCTGCCCGCAGCAACTACCAGTAAGAAAATAGCCCCGCTTATCTTCAATGCTTTTTCGCGGCCGAAAACCAGGGCTAAAGAACGGGTCCCTGCTTTACGGTCTCCTTCAATATCCATTGCATCTGCTGCAATTTCTTCTCCTAAATTTATAAGAGATACTGTGATTGCGAAAAACCAGACAATTATTTCAAATGGCCTATCTACTGTTATGCCGCCAAAAATAAAAGTCATACCTACAGAAAAGCTGACCATCAGGTTTCCAATAAAACCAGCCTTTTTAAACCGCCAGTTGTAAAGAAAGCCCACTGCCCAGACCAGGACAACTGCTAACAAAGCCTCAAAACCGATCAGGTAGCCTGTGATAAACCCGAGAATTGTCACCGCAATGGAAAGTAAAATAACATCACTCCCGGTAACAAGGCCTGCAGGAAGCGGCATCTCAAGCGCATTTATTTTGTCGGTTTCGAGATCAAAATAGTCATTAAGGATCAGGGCTGCAGCCGAAATAAAAAAGAAGCTCAGAAACCCCAGTACAATCTCTGCTGTGGTTGGAAACGTGCCCAGTGCCAGTAATTCTCCAAGTATCACGCATACTCCTGCGGTTAACGGCAGTTCGAAACGGAATAAGCGAAAAAGCCCCAGCATTCTTTTTTTGAACATAACGGTATCAGACTCTGTAAGGAGTTCAGATCTTTTTTACTTACCTGCATTTACCACATTTTTCTATCAGTCCCAGTTACCATGGATATCTTGCCATTTTTGCTCTTGCTTTCCTCACAGCTTCTGCCAGCCTTTCCATGTTCATGAAACCGCGCTGACTGAGAATTGCACCGAGATATTCATTATTTTCATTGAACACAGGGTAATGTAATGGGTCAATTGTAAACCAGCTAACATTTACCTCTTCTGGATAGCCAGTCCTGTTTATGTTCATGGTTATTGTGCCATCAGCAGCGTTAAAGTAATATTCACGTTCAGGCTCACTGGATAGCATCTCTTCGAGTATTTCCTTTATTGCCTGGTTTCTTCTGCCATTCAATCCGGTTTCATGGATCATCCCTGTATCAACCCCATGTTTACTGATGTATATAAACTTAATTTTAATTATCTAATTTTTCAGAAAGGTAACAAACGTCTCAAGTTTTAATTCTTGTTTTAGTGGATCTTGCTCACGAATATCTAAATACTATATTCGCGAAAGTGACAAATGAGAAAAAATGCTATCTGTAGAATTGATTTTTAGACTATTAGCTGATCCCAAAACTCAAAATAGCTTCTCCAAATCCCGTAATCCGATTAATCAATCGAGTTTCAGATTATGGAAATAATTCTGAAGCTTTACTATTTTTTAGAATAAAACTGGTTTTGGGATAAGCTCTAAGGCAATAGTTTATTCTCTCAATTTTTTCTTGTGCAAGAAATAATTTCTTTTCCTATCGATATCTACTTATACCTTTTAGTACAGTTGTATAGTTGATCCATAGGTTCAGTCCCCAATGTATGAAGAATCGTACAAAGGAGGGATGTAACTCAGCTAAGTAGTAACTTGATTAAAGTAATTTAACTAAGTAATAACTTAAATGAGTAATAGCTTGATTAAAGTAATTTAACTGAGTAATAACTTAAATAAGTAGTAACTTGATTAAAATAATTTAACTGAGTAATGACTTAAATGAGTAATAACTTACTAAGTACAGTACTAAATTACATAAAATGGGACTAAGTCCTATGGATCACTAAAAGATTCCAAAAGCCTTTTTCTACAAGAATTTTTGATATCGAGGAACTAGACGGCATTTAGTGTTTGACAAAATGTTTGACAAATGTGTTTTGAACTTTATAGATTAATGATATTAGTGTCGTGTTATTAATGCATCATAATTGTGAATATTCTTTCTATTCCATCCTTTTTGTAGTGATGAAATTAACAATTTCGAAATCACAAATCTATTAATATAACTGAAGATATCAGAAAGTAGGCAATTCTGATTACAGTGCTGTGATGCTAGCGCTATTTTAAGGTAAAAATGGTAAGGAGACTGTTTTTAACAAAATGCAGAGGCTCTTTGCTGTTAGATAAATGAAGATCGCTCTGTGTAATATGCTATTTCACTTGCGTGAAGTTTGCCAGTGTAATTTTAATATATTTATGAGATAAATTTTCCAAGAGGCTTAGAATATTATTTGTAATAACCTCTAATGCATCAGGATTATGTAAACAATATGTCTTTTGCGCCCTAATAATTTGATTACTTAACAGAAAAAACTGGCTTATAATCAAAATCTGGTTTATAATTACTGGCTTATAATAATTACTGGCTTGTAATCAAATACTGGCTCAAATAGTCGATTTATTTCAAAGCTTTTTTTGATACGAGTAGTAATATGGAGATGGCCGCAAAATAAGCAAGAATTGTTTTTATACATGCTGTTAAGGATTTGATAAAATTAGTCGGTAGTGGCTGTGTATAAATAGTAAAAGTTTAAGATTACCAGTATCATCTATAGATATAACTCTTTTATATAAAACTAAAAATAGGTCAACACTCATTATGATATTAAGCTGAATTTGTTGCAAATAGTTTTCCACCCCATATTTTCATTTTTTATCTATTTGCAGCCAGTAAAACTTATAGAGAGGTAAAAAATGGCTCTGAAAAATGAAATTAGAAATAAGGCTCTTAGCGGCGGATTCCAGCTTTTTGGAGTTTCTAATATTGCTGAGGTAGAGAAAGTTGAATTTCCTCCAGGCAGAGGACTTTCCCGTCCATCTGAGATCATGCCTGAGGCTAAATCCCTTATAGTCATGGGTATGGTAATTTGGGACGAAGGTATGAATGCTGCTATAAGCACACCCGGAACAGGAGACTTCAGCGGAGGCGAAGCTGAGTATTATAATCTCTATTATGAAACTGTTGAGACAAGGGCATGGAGAATTGCCCAGTGGCTCTGGGAAGACAAAGAAATAAAGGCTATTCCCACACATTCCCTGCATGTAAAAGTAGCTGCTTATCTTGCAGGGCTTGGTTTTATAGGGCATAACACTCTGGTTATAACCCCAGAATACGGCCCGAGAGTACGCTGGGTTGCAATGCTCACTACAGCTGAACTCGAACCTGATGAGCCTTTCGCAAGAAACCTCTGTGCTGAACAACCACTTTGCCAGAAAGAATCTCTATGTGTTAATGCATGTCCTTACAATGCTATCATACCTGGGCCTTCCCAAGGAGTACCCGCAGGTGAAAAGGTAAATTATGATAAGTGCGTGGTCTCTCATGAACTTGAGAAAGATATAGATCCCAAATGGGAGAAAAAAATCAGGAGAATAACTGAAAGGGGTTTCATGGAGTGCACAATATGTAACCTTATTTGTCCCTACGGAAAAGTAGTAGACGAGAAGGTGATCCCTGCAAAAAGAGGTCTCATTAAAGAGTGAAAAGCCCAGAATCAATAGTAATGGGCTATATAAACGTGTTTACTTTCTTCTTTCATTTTTCTTTTTTATTTTTACCTGTTTCATTAAATACTTATTATTTGTTTCATTAAATACTTATTATTTAATTGAATATTTGATTCAATGATTTGGATACGCACGGAAAAAGTATTAAAAAACACATAGCAGAATTAACAGGATTGCCAGTTTTACATAGAATTACATAGATTTTAATAAAAGTTCCCAGCGCTCTTCTATTACACCACTTTTCCATGTATTACTTTCGACCTGTTCTACAGGAATAAATCCAAAGCTGCCGTATAAGTGATATGCAACCTCCAACCCCTGCATTGTCCACAGGAACACTCGACTGAACTTTTTTTGCTTGCAGTAGTCGAGTGCTGTGGTCATCAGCTGCCTGCCTAAACCCGCTCCGCGAAATTCCGGCTCTATTAAAAACCACCTGAGCTGCGCAGTATTTCTGTCTGTGCCGACAACTCCTATTGTGCCTATAATCTGGCCATTGCACTCTGCGGCCCAGATTTCCCCGTCAGACCTGCGCTCGAGATATTTAACCAGGCTATCCAGCACATACTGCTCAAAAGTCCCGCAAAGCCCGTATTCCTTCTCATAAAGAATGCAATGCCTGTAAGCTATATATGCAGCATCACCAGGCTTTTGTGTGCGTACCGTAATGTCTCCACCCTTCAAACTATCCATAATATCTCTTATTACAAATATGATTAATGAGATTTTGCCTGGTTTCTTTCTTTGTAATTTGGGGATAACAACAATTAGAAAAATCGATAGCAATTGTATCTTGGTGTTTTTTGTGGATCTTGCTCACGAACAAAAGGAAGATTTGAAGTATTTCTCTGGCAGCAAGTTACCCAATCGTTGATCATTCCCGGTCACAATTATCGATCAAGAGGGCAATCTTCCAGGAATCGTCCTCCTGGCGCTTCACAATAAAAACCGACCTGCCTTCGCCTTTAATTTGATCTCCTCCAGCTTTTGGCGTAGCCGTCAAAGTATAACTACTCCAGAAATACCCAAGATTACCGGACGTCTCCACCTTCACTGCCCTGCCATTCCCCTTGACTGCAAATTCTGCAAAAAGTAAACTGTAAAGTGAACGAATGGCATCCTTCCCTATCACCTCTGGCTGCCCCTGAGGAATCAATACGGGATCATCTGTGTATAATGAGAGCAGTGCTTCCGTGTCGCTGCGGTCCCAGCCAGTGTTCCATTCCTGTGCAAGATTCTTAATCGCGGCTATATCTTTACTCTGTCCATTCATATCGGTTACCGTACCAGCCGATTATATCATATAATTATGAGACAGTTAATAATTCCACTCTAGAGACGTTAAACCTTCTGGCAATTTCTCCATGTTTGAGCACCTGGCTTACTAACTTCACTACCTTCAACTTTCATAAAGTTTGGATTTAATGTAATGCTAAGTTTCAATCCTTGTTTTAATGGATCTCGCTCGCGAATATTCCTAACCTGAAGCCTCCCTATGCCTGCGAACATGTCAGGTTTCATCTTACTTTACCTCATTGAAGCTTACCCGGGGGCCGTGGTCTTCCTGTTCTTGTGATTGATGACGAGTCGTTCTATGTGCGCACAGCTACAAAGGTTCTTACTTTTCGCTGAGTGGTAGTTCACACTTAAAAACTGATTGATCATTTATAAATAATATAGCCGCTATAGTAGTTATCATGCCTGAAACCACTACAATCCAGATAACAACAGAAACCAGAGACGAATTGAGATCCATTGGAAGGATGGGAGACGATTACAATAAAGTAATCCGGCAGCTTATCGAAGAACATAAAGAACATCTATACCGATTGAACATAGACCGAATAGCGGAAGAAGCTAAAAAACACTTTGAAGAACACCGCGACGAATACGTGAGTATAGATGACCTTTGATGTTTTTATCAAGTCAAAGGTTTTAGATGACCTGCCCGCAGAAAGAAAAAAGCAAATTGTAGAAGCTTTAAAAGAGCTACAAGATGTATTTCAAGGTGGTAATAAGTGCAGAATCGAAGGCTACAGGGAAGACATTTACCGCTTTCGAATCGGAAATTACAGAGCTTTCTATACAGTTGATTTTGAAAAGAAGCAAATTATTGTTTTTGATATCCTGACGTCTGAACAGGCTCATAAGAAATATAGCCGGCTTGACTAATCATTATCTTCCTTTTCTGTTTTTTCTCGAAAACACAGATCTGCACCGGTCTGAGCATGTTTCCCTTTTCTCGTTATCGGTGAAGAAAGGCTGATTGCAGTTTTTACAGATTTTTTCTATTTGTGCTTTCTCTTCTTTTTATGCTGCCTGCTGTTCTTCTCCTGTGGGGGTTTACTTTCTTCCTGGAATTTCTTATTTTCTTCCTGGTTAATTCCTGTTTCTTCCGGTTTTTCCTGGTTGCTTCCTTCGGGCTTCCTATGGCCTTCTGATTGATTAGCGTTTGTATTTGGGGGAAATAGTTATTGTGCATTTGTTTAAGGTCATCTTCTCTCTGGCCTGCTTTCATAAGGTTATTTTCGAGGCGTTCTATACTCTTATCCTTCTCCTTGATTATTTCCTGAAGGCCTTGTTTCAATTCTTGTTTTAATGGATCTTGTTCTCGAATCTGTTTCTCAAATTAATAGTTTGCTTCTCAATTAGCGCGTTGGTCTCGTAAGACCAAATGAACAAAAACTTCAAAAGTTTTTTGAAGTCATATTATTTTCTAATGGATTTTACGACTATTTTCAGGTAGCTTCAGACGGCGGAGACCAAGGTAATATTTCGCCAAATAATATTAATGAATATGAAATCCCTCTCCAGTCTCTCACCATCCTAAAAAAATTGTGGAGGATATCGAAGCCGGGCGGATGCTCGTCGAGTACGCCAAAATGCTGATTGAAATTTACGGGCAAAAAACTCAAAAAAACATCGCCAAACCTTGGGCAGAATAATTAAAATGCTATGAACATCCAACCATAACAATATGCTAATCTATAAAATCATCTTTTTTGTCACAGCAGTTTCGCAGATTTTCAGCATTTTTTTCTCGTCTTTTAGCGGAGGCAGTAATTTCAATGAACTGCTCATCACCCCAGCCGGGTATACTTTTGCCATTTGGGGAGTGATAACCATGTTTTCAAGCATCTACGCGCTGCTGCATCTCTTTGGCACATGGACATTTTCAAGGCCGGTGTATCTCTGGCTCTCGTCGGTATACGTCTGTTTTACCCTCTGGCTCATGGCGGCTGAGCGGGAAATGCTGCTGTTGACGGTGCTCATTTTCCTCTTTATGTACTTCGCTTTGCTCAAGGCGTTTCCCCGACTATTGGAACAGGGTTTTGCGAATATCCAGGAGAAGCTATTCCTGCAGGGCGGAGTCGGGATGTATCTGGGGTGGTCAAGCGTTGCGGTGCTCGCTAATATCGGCGTGTATGCTTTTTCCTTTGGCATCCAGAGTAGCTCCAAGCTCGGAATCTATCTTCAAATGCTCCTCGTGCTTCTCGCGGCGCTCTCTGCGGGCTACGCACTCTATCAAAGCAAGCGCAACGCCGTGGTGTTCGCCACCCACTGGTGGGCCTTTGTCGGGATTCTCGTGGGACTTTTTTCGAGGGAGCAGACCGAACTCCTGATCGCCTGGACGCTCGTCTGCGTTGTCGGATTGAACGTGTTTTATTTCAAAAAGCGGTTGAGATCTATAAAAAATTAACAATTGAATAAACCAAAAATAAAAACTATTATTATCGCCATTATTTCCTTTTTTGTAGTTGCCCTGGTAGGTTTGTGGCTCTTCGCTATTTTGTGTGGGTTGAAAATAATTGCCTGGTTAAAATGTGTTCAGATCAAATTGAGAACATCAAGCTCGAATGTGATTTTCAACAATTGTTCCTATATTTTGTGCATGCTACTTCTACACCAGGAAAATTTAAGTTAACCATTCGAAAGATTGAAGAGCCGTTTTGGAGCAACTATCAGATTCAGGTCATGTTTCAATCTTTGTTTTAATGGATCTTGCTCGCGAATCGCTTTCGCCTTCGCGTGGGTCAATCCTGAATCCTGTTTCAATCCTTGTTTTAATGGATCTTGCTCGCGAATTGTCTTTGTGAATAAATCTAAAGCAGCCAAATATGGTTTCAATCCTTGTTTTAATGGATCTTGCTCGCGAATTGTATGGCTCGAGCTTGGAGATGATTAAATGTGTGTTTCAATCCTTGTTTTAATGGATCTTGCTCGCGAATTCGGAAACATCTATTTTTGTCATCAATATTTATAAGTTTCAATCCTTGTTTTAATGGATCTTGCTCGCGAATCGTTCTCCCTACGCTCACTTGTATTATATAGTTCAGTTTCAATCCTTGTTTTAATGGATCTTGCTCGCGAATTTTGAGATAGTGAAATGTCTTAAGCTCTCGTTTTTGTTGTTTCAATCCTTGTTTTAATGGATCTTGCTCGCGAATACCCTAAGGATAGGCGTTTACCCCTGCCTATCCTTGTTTCAATCCTTGTTTTAATGGATCTTGCTCGCGAATCAGCCGGCATAGAAATTCTTTTAGAAAGTGGAGTTTGTTTCAATCCTTGTTTTAATGGATCTTGCTCGCGAATCCGAGCCGCCAGAGGCGTACCAATTTGTTTTTTGTGTTTCAATCCTTGTTTTAATGGATCTTGCTCGCGAATTTAGAGACTGTAATTTCAATCGCGGGGGAATTTATTGTTTCAATCCTTGTTTTAATGGATCTTGCTCGCGAATAAATGAGAACGGTAAACCCGCCGCTCAATATGCCGGAGTTTCAATCCTTGTTTTAATGGATCTTGCTCGCGAATAGTATCGCTTCGGCGATTATTTTTTCCAATGGATTGTTTCAATCCTTGTTTTAATGGATCTTGCTCGCGAATCAATAATGGTCTATTCGCTTGCGGGGGTACGTGGTGTTTCAATCCTTGTTTTAATGGATCTTGCTCGCGAATTCCCAGTATAGTTTCATCGGTCTTGATTCCGTTTTGTTTCAATCCTTGTTTTAATGGATCTTGCTCGCGAATATGAGAACGGTAAACCCGCCGCTCAATATGCCGGAGTTTCAATCCTTGTTTTAATGGATCTTGCTCGCGAATGGGATCTGTATTATCTCTAATTTCGGGCAACGTTCGTTTCAATCCTTGTTTTAATGGATCTTGCTCGCGAATTTTGTTTTTTGTAACAGTGTCTATAATCGATCTCTGTTTCAATCCTTGTTTTAATGGATCTTGCTCGCGAATAAGATCCTGAATTACGTAATTGAACTGAAACAGTGTTTCAATCCTTGTTTTAATGGATCTTGCTCGCGAATTCGTCTAATTTCATGAACTGAGCCAATGCCAGAATGTTTCAATCCTTGTTTTAATGGATCTTGCTCGCGAATTAGTCCGGTGTCGGTGAATTCCTTGTTTAGAATATGTTTCAATCCTTGTTTTAATGGATCTTGCTCGCGAATTCTGAAAGGGAAAAGCGTAAACGGTATCAGGATATGTTTCAATCCTTGTTTTAATGGATCTTGCTCGCGAATTCCAGTATCTTCAAGCGTTGTCTGTTTCATATTTTTGTTTCAATCCTTGTTTTAATGGATCTTGCTCGCGAATTGTTGAAACCCGGGACACTCGTTTGCAGCGTGGCAGGTTTCAATCCTTGTTTTAATGGATCTTGCTCGCGAATAATCCCCCTGAACCTCCATTTGTGATGTACTTCACTGTTTCAATCCTTGTTTTAATGGATCTTGCTCGCGAATTACTGTGGAAGTCATTTCTTCCCTGAGCTCGCCATGTTTCAATCCTTGTTTTAATGGATCTTGCTCGCGAATTCGTAATCATCGGTTGGTACTTTTTCGTCACTCATGTTTCAATCCTTGTTTTAATGGATCTTGCTCGCGAATCTTATTTAAATAGTTATCTGAGTCTGTAAAATTTTGTTTCAATCCTTGTTTTAATGGATCTTGCTCGCGAATTTAAAATAGATCTTAAGAAGAATCCGAATGCATTTTGTTTCAATCCTTGTTTTAATGGATCTTGCTCGCGAATTCTAAAAGGTAAAAGTCTAAACGGTATCCGAATATGTTTCAATCCTTGTTTTAATGGATCTTGCTCGCGAATGCAGTCGCCCTCCTGCAAAGTTATTCGCTGCATCTGGTTTCAATCCTTGTTTTAATGGATCTTGCTCGCGAATCAAACTCTTCAGCGAGGACGTTGACTGAATGACTGTTTCAATCCTTGTTTTAATGGATCTTGCTCGCGAATATGAGATTCGGGATTTTCTGGCATGTTAATGACCTTGTTTCAATCCTTGTTTTAATGGATCTTGCTCGCGAATTCTTGTAAAAAGTATTTAAAAAGAATTTATCTGTATGTTTCAATCCTTGTTTTAATGGATCTTGCTCGCGAATAGTCTTGAATACTGTACCATTTGTATATTTTATGTGTTTCAATCCTTGTTTTAATGGATCTTGCTCGCGAATGGCCTGAAGGTGAGATGTATATTTTTTTCGTTCGGGTTTCAATCCTTGTTTTAATGGATCTTGCTCGCGAATTTTTGATAAGTTATGTGCTTCTCTGCATATCCCCAACGGTTTCAATCCTTGTTTTAATGGATCTTGCTCGCGAATTTCAAGTTCTTGAACTAAAATGTTAACGGTTTCAACGTTTCAATCCTTGTTTTAATGGATCTTGCTCGCGAATCTTACTGGAAAACAATTAGGCAATACTGAATCATTTTGTTTCAATCCTTGTTTTAATGGATCTTGCTCGCGAATTATAAAAAGGTGATTTCCTGACAAAAACTTCCTATGTTTCAATCCTTGTTTTAATGGATCTTGCTCGCGAATATGATAATTCCATTGAAATAGAGAGTACGAGATTATGTTTCAATCCTTGTTTTAATGGATCTTGCTCGCGAATAAAGAATATAGTAAGGCGTGGGGTGAACTTGATGAGTTTCAATCCTTGTTTTAATGGATCTTGCTCGCGAATAAAGAATATAGTAAGGCGTGGGGTGAACTTGATGAGTTTCAATCCTTGTTTTAATGGATCTTGCTCGCGAATACTCCTATTATAGATGCGGTATTGGCTACAGCCTTTTGTTTCAATCCTTGTTTTAATGGATCTTGCTCGCGAATAGTATATCATGGCAACTGGTTTAAATTTGTTCTCGGAGTTTCAATCCTTGTTTTAATGGATCTTGCTCGCGAATATACACAAGATCCGATCTCGTCTGAATATCGCTTAGTTTCAATCCTTGTTTTAATGGATCTTGCTCGCGAATTATGTGTTGTGTTCCGGGGGCTAAGATTCTTTTTTGTTTCAATCCTTGTTTTAATGGATCTTGCTCGCGAATAATAATCAGGATTGTAAGTAAGAGAATGATTCCATAGTTTCAATCCTTGTTTTAATGGATCTTGCTCGCGAATATATATAAGATACGTGTCATTTAATTATTGAGGTATGAGTTTCAATCCTTGTTTTAATGGATCTTGCTCGCGAATTTATCCACAGAAGCCGCGCAAACTTCGGACTGATTAGTGTTTCAATCCTTGTTTTAATGGATCTTGCTCGCGAATTACCGTCTTTCATTCCGTTACCAGTTGAATTTTTGTTTCAATCCTTGTTTTAATGGATCTTGCTCGCGAATACGAAACATTAACAGATCTCAAGACAGGTGAACGTGTTTCAATCCTTGTTTTAATGGATCTTGCTCGCGAATTTAGTCCTAAACTGCGTTCAAGTGGGCAGATATGGGTTTCAATCCTTGTTTTAATGGATCTTGCTCGCGAATAATGGGATACATTCTTATCTATAATAGAAAGTTGAGTTTCAATCCTTGTTTTAATGGATCTTGCTCGCGAATCACTTAGACAATGAGAAATTAGTATCTGTTTTTTAGTTTCAATCCTTGTTTTAATGGATCTTGCTCGCGAATTAACATTTTATTTTAATGGGGATATGGCTTTATGTGTTTCAATCCTTGTTTTAATGGATCTTGCTCGCGAATCTCCTACAAAATTATGATAGCCGTTACCGACCATGTTTCAATCCTTGTTTTAATGGATCTTGCTCGCGAATTATCCCAACCGGCTCTGAATTCAATTGTTCTAAATATGTTTCAATCCTTGTTTTAATGGATCTTGCTCGCGAATATGCTACCGACGGAATGCCAGTCGTTACAGCCCTTGGTTTCAATCCTTGTTTTAATGGATCTTGCTCGCGAATCTCGAAAAATCATCCTTCCAGAACGTCCTATCCTCATGTTTCAATCCTTGTTTTAATGGATCTTGCTCGCGAATCCGCTTGCGATTCATCGAGATAACCTAAAACGAAATGGAGTGAGAGTTTCAATCCTTGTTTTAATGGATCTTGCTCGCGAATCTATGATATTTTCCTTGGCAGTCCTGAAAGAGTGTTTCAATCCTTGTTTTAATGGATCTTGCTCGCGAATCTGTTACTGTCTCCATATAGCGCCTCTTATTTTTTGTTTCAATCCTTGTTTTAATGGATCTTGCTCGCGAATCTATTCCAGCATGGATTAGAGATGAATTGAATTTAGTTTCAATCCTTGTTTTAATGGATCTTGCTCGCGAATAATGAGCCTTCAGCCGGTTTCCGAGGAGTAGATGTAAGTTTCAATCCTTGTTTTAATGGATCTTGCTCGCGAATTGAAAAGATAGTGGCTCCTGAAAATTACAAGCGACGTTTCAATCCTTGTTTTAATGGATCTTGCTCGCGAATAAAAGAATTCTCAGTCTGGAAGGTGGGACTATGAACGTTTCAATCCTTGTTTTAATGGATCTTGCTCGCGAATTTTTTGTTCATTGTCTTTCCTCACAGATTCACTTGTTTCAATCCTTGTTTTAATGGATCTTGCTCGCGAATTGGTTGTCATGAATATACACGTTTTCTCCATTATGGTTTCAATCCTTGTTTTAATGGATCTTGCTCGCGAATTCATAGGCTACCTGATCTATGAAAGGATTATCATCGTTTCAATCCTTGTTTTAATGGATCTTGCTCGCGAATTATAACAAGGCTTTCGCTGTTCTGTGGCTGTTCTAGTTTCAATCCTTGTTTTAATGGATCTTGATCGCGAATAAATATAAGCCCGCTCACCAACTGCAATATTATCGTTTCAATCCTTGTTTTAATGGATCTTGCTCGCGAATCTAAAGTTCTTTACCCTCTGAAGTTTTTTACCCAGTTTCAATCCTTGTTTTAATGGATCTTGCTCGCGAATTACCTGCTTTATTCCGGACTCCTAAGTGATCAACACGTTTCAATCCTTGTTTTAATGGATCTTGCTCGCGAATACATCAAGGAGATTTTTCATATGACATATACTCAAAGTTTCAATCCTTGTTTTAATGGATCTTGCTCGCGAATACGCTTTCGCATTTGTTCGTCAGAATCCCGAAGCATGTTTCAATCCTTGTTTTAATGGATCTTGCTCGCGAATGATACAAAAAAGCAGCATGAGTTTTTCTGATCTTGGTTTCAATCCTTGTTTTAATGGATCTTGCTCGCGAATTTGAGAATACATTTTCTGAACGTCCAGTTTCATATGTTTCAATCCTTGTTTTAATGGATCTTGCTCGCGAATCTACTAACATGGCAATGATATACTTGAATGGTGTATGTTTCAATCCTTGTTTTAATGGATCTTGCTCGCGAATACGTGACGATATCGGCGGGAGCAACCTCCACAGCTTGTTTCAATCCTTGTTTTAATGGATCTTGCTCGCGAATTATAAAATCTTTCGTTACATATTTTCCTTGTTCATGTTTCAATCCTTGTTTTAATGGATCTTGCTCGCGAATAGGGCAAAAATTTCCGCTATTTGGCCAGAAAAGGCCTGAAATGAGCCCTTTTTTGGGGCTAAAATTCTTACTGGAAAATTATCAAACCCTTTATAAATACAAGAAAAACTTCTCATACGCAGATATTTCGGTAACAGCAATCTACGCATTTTCTAGAAGATCTGGATGTCTTAGGATATAAGCCTTTTTGAACGATATCGAGTATTTCCTCGATTATTTTCTCGGCTTTTTTAAAATCAGAGAGGCTGATCTCAATTTCTTTGACCAGGCTATTACTTCGAGTATAACAAATATATGCACGGTTTACTTCAATATTGTAATTTTCCCTAATTAAAAGTGCTTGCAAAACCATTTGAAACTTGTAAGTTTTAAAAAGCTTATCTTTGTATTCGGCAAATTTGTATTCAAGAGGAGCAGCGGTTCCGTCTTCCAGAAATAAAACCTCGTCCACAATCCCTTTTATATGGTGTTTTTTGGAGGCAATAAATATTTCGCTTTCTTTTCTAACACAGTTTAGTTTCTTCCTGACGTAATCTCTATTGGTAAGTTTTCTTGTTTCATGCACTTCACGACCCTTTAGAACCTTAAAGCGTTTCTCCTGATGCTGTGGGATATCAAGACAGTACATATAATAAATGAAGCGAGAACAAAATAAGTATTCAAGCACATCTGAAATTGTGATTATTGTTTCAGTATCTGTTTCAGCAACGATTTCATAATTCATTTCACTGCTGACTTCAGAGCTTAATTCAATTCCCTCTTCTCTTTCAATGACCTCAAAGTTTGCCATGATTCCTCAGAAAAGTTCTCAAAAGAATTTTGTTAACACTTCGTCACTGACAAGTTCCTTATCAAAAGCCTGGCCGATCAGTTTGACCTGTTTAAATGACTGCTCATCCATAGGGAACACATACACAGAATCTTTCTCGGTATCAATCAATTCTTCACATTCAAGTGCAAGAGAATCCCTATCATTTGAATTAAGGTCTCCCAGAAAAACGCTCTTCTGGACCCTGTAAAGCCCATAGCTCTTACAGCAATCGCTGACTTTCTGGCGAATCCTGTTTTCCGTAATGTCATAAATTACCCAGACGAGCAAATTCAATCCCCCTATTTTTATTTCCCGATCAGGCTGTTTGCTATCCTGTGACAGTCGAACTGGATTGTATTCCCAATTTTTATGTTCCTGCCTTTGTAGCTTATTTCTTTATCAAAAGTTTCATTGACAGCCTGGATAAGGACGGCTTTTCCTTCTTTATTAAGAGTCATTCCATTTGGAATCATATCAAAAAAACTCTCTGAAATCTGCTTTTTTGAAAAAAGGTTGAAAACTGTCCTATCAATATAAATGCGATACATCTCAATAAGATCGAAAACAAGAGATTTTTTGTTATAGTCATCTGTATGATTGAAACCTACATAAGGGTCAAGCCCTGCTATAACACACGCTTTTTCGACTTTTGAGTACAGAACACCGTATCCATAGTTTAAAAGGCAGTTAAACTCATCTTTTGCAGGGTTCCGGCTTCTTCCGTTGAACCTCCATTTATCAGACAGAAGAGAGCTCAAAGCCTCAAAATAATGTCTGGAAGCCATTCCTTCAAGACCCATGATTTTTCCACGCAGCTCATCAAGAGTACCTTCAAGTTCTTCAAGCTGGGTCTTCAAGTTTTCAACTCCAGAGATATAATCATCGAGTTCATCCTTCTGGTCAGGTCTGTTCTTTTTAAGGTCTTTCAGAAATTGGATCTGGTTTTCAATCTTCTGCTCAACCCAGCTTTTTGCCAGCCGAAATCCTTCAGGCTTGTCTGAAATTTCAAGCTGCCTTCTTCTGATGTATGTTGTGCTTCCCAATTTCGAGTGCCATACCCTGCCGTAAGGGTCCCCAAAGTTGTCCAGAAAAATTATATCAATATTACTTTCTACAGCAAATTTGATTGCATCGGTGGTAATGGTTGCAGAAGTAGTAATCAAGATGCTGTCAACTTTCTTTTCAGAGACTTCGAAAACCTTGTCATCATTTTTGACAAGAAAACAGTTGTTCTGCTTCTTCAAAAATGAGCCTCGTGTGTTGATTACAAGCTGCATCTTTTCACCGTTCCAAAACCGCGAGATCTGGGTTTTTCAAAAATTATGGAAAGTATATTGAGTCAAATGTCTAAATAAATTAACAGAAGAGTGTATCATATCCTTTTCCTAATTTATTTTTGATGTTTTCTTCAAATGTTCCTCCTATTTCAGAGTTATAATTCATTTTCATTACCTTCCATTTATCATTGCTCTTATCACTTTTTGCATGTAGATACGCCCATAAAGGCATTTTCAAAAGATGTTCCATTATCACAAATTGGTTTTTGTTATTTATTTTAGTCCAACAGTCCTCAGGAACAACTTCGACAGTTTTATACGTTACAAAACGCGTATGAAGGTCCGTTTCAGGCAGATCTTGGATTGCTCCTATGTCATACATAACTTCTTCTAGAACCTGCCTCGTGTTTAGATATCTTAGATCATCGTCAAATTTTCTTCCTTTATATATGTTTTCAATCATGTGATTTAGATCTTTTTCAGTGAGCTCTGGATTTAAAGATACTTGATCTTGCAAAATATTGAGCGCTTTTTTTGTAATCTCAGGAGGATAAAAGTTCTCAGAGGCTTCATCTTGCTGAAACACGTAAATTTCTCCTTTTTCTTTACTTCTTTCACGATTAACTCTTCCAGCTCTTTGTATTATAGCCTCTAAAGGAGCACCATCTGTAAGGAGAACATCATAATCTAAATCCACACCACATTCAACAACCTGAGTTGCAACAAGTATATGTGGCCAAGACTGCTCTTTTTTGTCTTTGGACTTATCCTTTTCCAGTTTCTTTTCTTTTTCTCTTCTATCGTGGGAGATAAAACGAGAATGGAAGCACATTATGTTTTTATTTTCAAAGTAGTCCTTTGCTTTTAGCATTTCATAAATCTGTTGAGCTGTTTTTACCGTATTACATACAATTAAAACTCTTTTATTATTTTCAACAAAATTTTCAATATTTTTCATTAATAATTCTGTTTGTTTTTCATTTTCGGGCAGCAGTTTTGAAATAGTGTTCACATGGAAAATATTTCTTGATTCATCTAAAAGAGTTGTATCTTGTACCCGTATATTTTTTTCTGTACCAAGAAGCTTTGAAATAAAATAGATCAAATTTTCAGGCATAGTAGCACTCATAAAAAGCATTTTTGAGTAGTACCGAAGTTCTCGAGTAATTCTTTCCAAAAGTGCTAGCATGTGTCCATCGTAGGCATGAACTTCATCAAAGATTATTGCCCCACCAAAAATTTCTCCCATCAACACAGACCATCGCTTACTTCCATTAAATGCCAACGCAAGTAATTGGTCTACTGTTGTGACCATAATAGGTCTAAACATCATGCGGTTAAGAAGATGAGAATATTTTTCCTTATCTGTAGGGGTTAATTCATTTTTATCAAATTGTTCAGATTCGTAATTATCGGTTCGGTTTAGTATTTGGTACAAGAGTGCGCTACTGTGAAGCAAGCCAACATTTTCTTCTCCAAAATATTTGACCATTCTTTCATATATACTATTAGTCAAAACCTGATTTGGAAGTACGTACAAAATTTTCCCATTTAAACTCTTATTTTTTAAAGCCCAAGCAATTGCTCCCTCTGTTTTTCCGGAACCGGTCGGAGCAATTGCTATTCCGTGACCTGAGATATCAGCTAATTCTCTCTGGAAGTCTTTTACTTTGAATATCACATCTGGCTGCTTTTTAACTTCAGTTTTAACTCTCTCCCAAAAATCATCTGTTGACAAGTTAATAGTATTATGAATTTCATTTTCAGGAGAAGTTATCCAGTATGAACCTTCCCAATCAGAGGCGACTAACAAGCTTTTTAATAAAGAGAATGTTTCTCTAATTTGCCCAATAATTGATGTATCTCCTTCTTCGGATAATATATCCTGAACTACAAGTGGCAAAGTATCGATCCTATCTTTTACATTTCCTATTATGCTCATTCCATTTTCGAATATATCTTGCCACTCCACTTCAGGTAACTCAATGCCTTCTTTTTCAAATATGGATTTGGCCACTTCCATAACATAATTCCATTCGTTAATTCCATAACCGACTCTTTTCATCTCATTTGGATCATCGTATAATCTATCAAATTCTCTCCTAAAGACATCGGGATTTACCGGTTTATGGTGTCCAACTACGGCAAAAAATTCATATGAAAAATTGTTTTCGGTTCCCAATTTCCCAACTGACTCGTCACAAAGAGAGGAAAAATAAGATGTAGCTATGGAGCTTATAATTTCATGCCGATATGGTTCAGCTTGATAGTCGGAGTTTGGTAAACTTATTTCATTATTGCACGTATCACAAAAGACATTAAAATTATTTTTTTTATAATTTAATTCAGCCATTGTTTTCTGGAAAGTCAATGAGGTTTTTCCAGCATCATGGAAGGCTACTGTTAATAGAGAAGCGATTTTGAATCTTTCAGAAGAATACCCATATCTTTCACACAGTAACTCGATAACTTCCTTCCTTTTATCATATGATTTTTTCCAGGATTTGTATACAGCTTCAACGTGACATGTGTAACATTGGTTCGGCTTTCCAAAATAAACCATGCTCAAATCTCCAATAAGGGAATATTTAAAAATCCACTACTGAAAAAACTAATTTTATCGTTACTTTCATTTTCAATGGCTACTTGAAAACCCTGGACATAATTTTTTATTTTTACTTCACGATTTCCTATAAAAGTAAAATCTCTATAATTGTCTGCTGTTCGTTCATAAGAAAATCCATCTTTGAATTTGAAATTCACAGGTAATCGATAAAGCAAAGTACAAGGCCCTAGATCCGTTGGGTCTTCGACATCAAATAAGGTATTTTCAACATATATTGTAGGCGTTCCAGAAATTACAGTGTTACACAAAACCTTCAATTCTTCGGGTTCCTGTTCAATAGCATCATGGACAACTACATTGGCTAGATCCTCAGGTCTGCCGAGAGAGATTGGATAAACAGGGGTTTTAAAATATTTTTCACAGAACCGAATGATTTTTTCCTCGCCGTAAAAAATGATGTGGTATCTAGGCTTAAAGAGAATCTCCCTTTCTACCACATCTCTTTCAGAATTTTTAGTTGTTAACACTCGCCAGGTGTCATTGTACCGACTTTTGCTGGCTCCCGCTACACCTACTTTTAAGTTAAAATGCTTAAATAATTCCTGAGAGGTTTGCATATCCTTTCCGATCGCAGCTCCAAATATACCAACTATTGTAGTATATGAAGGAAGAGGAAGTGAGCGATGGTATTTATACATATGAGGCACTCGAAAACTAGCCGTTAACCCGCTCAATTCTATATGCAATAAATACATATTTACTCCTTAACAGGATCCATATTTTCATTTTTATTGCTAGGATTTTGCTCCTGATCTGTCCCAAAATGCAACTTGAGCCAACCATCAATAGTATCAAATGCTTCTTTCATGGACAAAATATTTATATCATCATATTTTTCTATAGGTTCTTCTATCAAGTCTTTTCTATACCCTACAACTAGATTTTGGATACCATCAGAAAAAGTTTCTTTTACACTTTCAATTGCTTCAACATTGATTTGATTTCTATCACTTTGTGACTCATCTAAAAGATTAGATTCTAAAAAGGGAGTTTTTGCACCTTTAACGTAAGCAGCAACCATAAGTTTTGGGGTGAGATCAATGAGCCAGTTACTATTACGTCCAGAAGGAGCAAGAAAACGAATAGCATCAACGAGAGCTTTGGCTCTATTATATTTTTCCTCATTATTTAACTCATTGTATTCGTATTTCCATAAGTTACATTTTTCACCTTTTCCATTTATTTCAACAAAATCATACTTTTCATTTACTTCGGGTAAATCTTTAATGTTTTTAATTTCTGCAACTTTTATTTTATCCTTAAGGAATCCGTCTCCTTTACCGATCCGGTCAAGTTCAACATAGAGACTAATTCTATACCATCCTCTGTGAACTTCGGTCTCATATGGCATTGGATTACCTCCCGCTCTCAAGCCGACCATATTAGAACCAAAATCAATATTATCCTCAAATTCACTCAAGGATAACAAAGGCGTCATTGAAACTACAGATTTGCGAATTCCATTTAGCTTATCTATATCAGTATTTCCTGTTTTCTTACTGCCAGCATTCATATATCCAAACAAGTCATCGTCGATATATTTCACAGGATCTCCTACAGTTCTTGCAGGTGCGGAATCTATTATTGGAGAAACAGTATGTCCTAAACCCTTTAGAGTATCTTTTAAGGATCTTTTCATAGCTTGAGCAGAAGCATAAGGATAATCAAGATATCCTTCTCTTATTTTTTTTATAACATTCAGGTTCTCAATTTCACTTCTGCCTCCACTAGGTGAAGCTATGCTTAGGTGTACAAGATAGGTTATTGCTAACCCCTTTGAGATTCTCGTTTCATCATTATTCATTTCATCAGTTGCCATTAGTTACAACCTCCCCGTCACTTTCACCTGCTTGATTTATTGCATCCTTTTTTGTACCACTAATCAAGCCATTTAACATGCCTGCAAGGAAGTAAACTCTGTAAACTTCAAAAACTTTGATATCTTCGGTACCATCTTCTTTATGAAAGATCATTTCCTTAGGAATCTCTTTAGATACTTTTTTGTAAGCGTGTCTCACCTGCTCTAGAAAACCAACCGGAGATGGAGACCTTTCTATGCGATAGTAATATCTTTTGAGAAGATTTTCTTTTTCATCATCATCCCATTCTTTTTTCGCCCAAAAATCTTGACTCAAAAACCAGCCTGAATTCTTTGCTTGTTCAACTATATTTGCCATAGTTACGTTCTCCTTTAGAAATAACCACTGATCATATTTCTGGAACAACATTAAAATCTGAAAAGCACTGTAAGAATCTGCATTACCTGTTTTCAAATTTGAAGAGAGAAGTGGTAGTAAAAACCTGTGAACGTGTTTCCCTTCCGTAATTGCATGGGAAGCCTTTAAAACTGAAGTTTTTTGAAGATAGTTTGATTTTGAGTCTGCCTTCCCAATAAATGAACGCACTCCACTTAATAAGTCTCCGCCTTTTGTTAACTCAAACTCTTTTTTAAGATGTGCAAACAATTTTATAAAATAAGCAGATTTATCGATCGTTGTCTCGCTTATAATGAAACTTTTTTTTCCAGAGTCCCTCTTTAAAAATAGTGCTGTTTGGAACACAGTACCATAATCATCTATTAAACCAATATTTTTAGACGACTGAAAAAGCCCGCCTACATTTTTTGGCAACAGTTTTTCGTAAAGATCAAAGTAAAAAGATAAAGAAAAAGACGAGATTCCCTTAGGAACAGAAGGGAAAAAGCTTTCGTAATTCATATTCTTATGATCTGTTCCTAAAACACGCGCTAAACCTCTTTTACCAGAGAGATTACGGTATAGTTTATACGTTGCTTGAAGATTTCCTGGGATATAAGGTAATGCATAATAGGTATCCCCTTTGCCCCCACTAACATTACTTTTATAAAACAATAATAATGGAGCGAAAAATGTAACATATCCACATTTCCAACATTTTTCTGAAACTTTATGTGATGAATGAAAACATTTATTAGAACTTTCTCCTTCTACAAAAGGAGAAGACTTTGAGGTATCCCCTATAAATACATCATTGGCATTTTTACCCAAGAAAAGTCCTGTGTCAATCAACTGACCACAAAAGATACAGTTTGAAGTAGGTATTTTTTTTGGTTTGAGAGGTAAAAAAATATTCTTTTTACCTATTTCTTCATTAATTTCCTCCCTAAAATATGTATTGCCGGAGGCCTGTTTTCCTTTTCCAGATGCAACTACTTCACCAGCAAGCGTGCTCTGTTTTTTGACTCTTCCATCTTCTACTGGGTTTGCTATTTGATCTTCAGACGATACATCGTAAAGTGTAGTTCTTACTTTTTCGAGGGCATGTGAAAGAGCCAGATCGATCTGCTTTTCACTTCCTTTAATTACAAGTTTATCTGGGTAAAGAGTTGCCTCTATTCCAGAATATTTTTTTATAGTTTGTGACCAACCACCAGTTGAATCGGGAAGCGAAACAGGCTTATTTAAAGAATCATAAAAACCGACAATTCCCACGTCAATCCAATAGTTGCAGGTTCTTTCAAATACTAACTCCATATCATCCATATTGGATCACTGTTCCATAACCTCTAGACACAAACTTTCCAATTCCGATATAATCAGGAATTTCAGTATTGCATTCAAACATTACATCAAAAGGAACAAAACTGAGATCATCTTTTATTTTGATTGGAATCCCCTCCCGCATCAGAATAAGATTTATTTCTAGTTTATGTGAGACAGTTACTCCACACCACTTTGCAGCGGTAAGTATATGATTTATAAGTCCTTTTTCAATAGCTGCTCTTTTTTCTATCTCGGAAAAGGACAAATACTCCTTTTGATTTTTTTGATTGAGTGCAATATAAGGAGATACGTTCCTATAATATTTTGATTCCGATTTTTGAAAACTCGACTGTTTTTTTGTTTTTGAAAACAATTCAAGTTCTACCACAAGTTGGTTCTTGCCTAGTGGCATATTGATTATTTGCGGCCATTGAAAAGATTGAGCAAAATCAGCACCTTCATCCAAAGCTAAAATGAAAACTTCATTATTTATTACCTTAAATTGAAAAGCAGCCCCTTTACTTCTGTAAATTGATTTCCCGTTGGGATAATGATTGTGAAATAATGGGTGTTGATATGTATCTACAAAGTATTGTCTTACTGAGCCAGAATGAATTTTAAAATTATTGGTTAAGTTTCGTGGCTTATAATGTATTAGGCATAAGTTTTCATTCATGAGTTTACACCCTATTCATTGAAACCAAATTATTATATCGTATATGATAAACATATAAGTGAATTATGCTTTCATTCTCATGTATATTAATTTAGTTAATTAATTGTAATTTTTGAAGTAATAATGTGTTATTGTATATATCAAATATATACGTTCCTAATTTTTATTATAAAAATAGGTATATTATATCTATTAACGAATATAGAAAGTAGTAAAACATTTAATCCACCCAAACAATACATACCATCTAATGCCAAAACTCACTCTAATCTCCACCATCTATTCTCTTGAACCTGTTATTATCTGTGTGACGCGACTCGCTCCTTCTAAAATCATACTCCTTTCAGAAGAAGGGGCAAATGAAAAAAAGTTACAGTCCGAAGACATAATTGAAAAAACCTTTAAAAATGCGCTTGAAGTCGAGAAGAAATATACTGCTCTTTATGATACCATCCGAGTGGCAAAAGATGTTGCTGAACTGATCGAAAAAGAACACGATAGAGGCAACCAGGTAATTGTTAATGTTTCCGGAGGCAGAAAGCCGCAGGCTTTTGGTGCGCTTTTCGGGGCGTATGCGAGAAATGACATGGTGCAGAGAATTGTTTATGTGACCGAAGAAGACAGCATGATGATTGATTTTCCTGTGTTGAGTTTCAATCTTTCAGAAACCAAGAAACTGATACTGGAAGAGATTCAGAAAGGGAACTCATCTGTCACGAAGATTGCGGCAACTGCCGGAATTTCTAAAGGTATGACTTACAACCATCTAAGGGAACTAAAATCGATGGGATATATTGCGGACGGGGACAGCGGATACGTAATAACTGATGCAGGAAAAATTGCCTCTATATAATATCCTGAGAAAAATATAAATGAGGAATTAAAAAGATATAGAGATACTAACGGAAAAAACAGGTATTTTAAGGATTATTTGTTCAAGTACTTTGAATTTTTTTCACACTAGGCGACAACAAATGGAAATAAAGAATCCTAAACAAAATACAATACCGGAGAAAGCACAGAATAACACAAACACATGATAAACTGTCTTATTAAAATTTTAAAAGTGACAATACTATGCTATGACCGGGTAAAAAGGGAAAAATACTTGTGAAACATTCAATTATCTGGCAGACAGACAAAGCTTTCACAGATGGATCGCCTGCAGACCAGACTGCTGGCGAAATATATGGGAACAAAAACTAGGGAACATGGGGGAGAAGGGGCTAATAGATGCGGTATGGGGGTACTGCGTCGGAAAAACTCCTCTCCCTTATCTTCTTAGACCTTTAAATTTTATTAGATTTCATTTACCGGAAATATTATTTACGAAAAATTCAATCTCCAGGAAAATTAATTTTCTTCCAGGGAAAAATTATATCTCCTTATATCTCTGTACATCTTCTATTCACAGAGTCCTTTATCACGGTTTTATTGTTTCCTCTTTTTATTTTTTCTTCTTTTTATTGTTTCCTCTTTTTATTTTTTCATGGCTTCTACACGGAGGTCAGGAGGGAATTTTTCGATTGCGTACCTGAGGGAGGTCCTGGGCATTTCTTTTTTGTTTTCCATGACGTATTCGAAGACTTCCTGCTGGTGGGCTTTGCTGGCTTCTTTAAGCATCCAGCCGTAGCCTTTTCGGACGAGGTCGTCTTTGTCTGTAAGGAGGATATTTGCGATTGCAAAGACTTCGGGCAGGAAAAGGCCTTTTCTTGCGGGCAGGACAAGGGTTACTGCTGATGCTCTCCTGAGCCAGCGGTTGTCTGACTTTGCCCAGATTTTGAGGTTTTCAACATAGTCCGGGAACTCCTCGATAAAAGAGCCAACCGCGTGGTTGCACAGGGTATCGCATTTTGCCCAGTTGTTAACATAGTTTTTAACCCAGCGCTCAAAGACCTGAAAATCGGCTTCAGTATATTCGTCCCTGACCATGTATGCCCAATCGAAGGCGATATAGGCTTCCTCACAGTAATCCGACTGCAGGAGTTTTTCAGCAAGGGAGAACACATTCTTTTTATCTGCCTTTCCTGCCTGTTTCATTTCCTTAAAGTAGTCTTTTGCAATTTTTCCTACAATAGAAGTCTTTACTCCGTGGCATTTCACTTCTTCTTTAAAAAAGCGGGAAGAACTGCTCTTTGTCTTCTCGTCAATGTTTTCTGTCAGATCCTTTCTAATCCTGGCTATGATATCGGCTTGCACAGTTCTATATTTAATCAAAGGTTTTACTTATACTTTATTTTTAGACCGGGATTAAACATCTCAGGAAGAAAAAACCGGGAAAGCACTGAAAACATTTTTCATTAAGAAAACTTAATTTTCCATCATGCCTCAAGTAAAAATTCGCCCCCAGGAGGTTTCCGATGCAGAACGTTTTTTTGAAATTCTCACACACCTGGACTATGAGTTTATAGAAATCCCGGTAAAAACCCTTGAGGACGAAAAGCGGTTTTTGAAAATGAATGATGTGAGAAGGAAAACCAATTTTGAACATAACTATTCTATCATTTTTGATGAAAAACTTGTAGGAGCCTGCGGGATAAGGATCGATCAGCACAGGCCGTGGGTTGGGGAAATTGGCTATTTTGTTGATACGGCATACCAGAGGCAGGGCATTGCAACCGAAGCTGTAAAGCAGCTTGAAAAAATCGGTTTTAATGAACTAAGACTTAAGAGAATTACCATCCTGATGGACACCCGAAACCTCGCAAGCGAACAGGTCGCACTGAAGTGCGGATACGAAAAAGAAGGAATAGCAAAAAAGATCCACAGGATAGAAGAAGAATATTACGACTGCTTTGTGTATGCGAAAACCAGGTAAAAATCAGGGCAGCAGATGTGAGCAATATAAGATAAGAAGAAAAGCAATAAGATAAGAAGAAAAGCAATAAGATAAGAAGAAAAGCAAATACTAAAAAACAAGCAGTAAAAAGCAAGCAATAAAAGAAAATCTGGAGGCAAGCAGTAAAAAAGCAAATCTGGAAGCAAGCGGTAAAAAGCAAACAGCAAAGGCAAGCCACAGAAGCTAATATAAAACCAAACCGCAAAAAGTGAACAGCATAAAAGTAAAAAACAAAAGGCAAACCGTAAAAATAGAACCTGATGCTGGCAGAAAAATATCGAAAGGAAAAAATGGAGGAAAAAGAGGCCTTATACAGGGTTTAAAGTCTCAGAGTAGTCCCAGATACTCTATCAGACTGCTCCCGTACCAGACCACCATCAGGTTGTTTGCGGTAACCAGAATGCCTACGGATTCAATTATACGTTTTGTAAGCTCCCACCGCCCCTGCGATGTTTTTATTATTGGAGCTACGTAAAACAGCAGAAGGACAAATGCAAATTTTATCAGCAGAAGATGGTAGATTCCGTAATTCTCCAGGATCATTGCAGGAACAGGATTATATTCTGTGCCGAACGGAAGGGCATAAAACGTAGATGCCCAGTCTCCTATCACATAGAAAAGAATGATAAAACGAATATCGTACAGATAATTTCCGAATGAACTCCTGGTATAGCTAACTTCCAACAAAAGACCTCCCTTTTACAACCTTTCTGTATTTCGTTAAATGCGACTTTATTTTTTAGGATTATATAAACATAAGAAACAAAGATAGTGGCTCAGAAACTTTATTAAGCAACATTAAAGAGATATAATAGAATTTACAACGTTTACAAACTGCAGAATATGAAATAAAGTAGTAAACTGGCTTAAAATAGCAAATAACAGTATAATATTAATTTAACGGGCATTTTTATGAAATTTTATAAAAAAGAAATAATTAAAGGCTTTCAGCCACGTTTCTGAACAATAGTAAGTCATGTTTTCTGTTGGATATTCTAATGAGCCTGCATGGAGAAAGAAAGGACTTTTTTCGATCAAACGTTTCAGAAAGTTAAAAAATAAATTACAGAGATAGAAAAGCTTAAGAAGGAAAGCTTAATTAAAAGGGA
Source organism: Methanosarcina hadiensis (assembly GCF_046529725.1). Taxonomy (GTDB): domain Archaea; phylum Halobacteriota; class Methanosarcinia; order Methanosarcinales; family Methanosarcinaceae; genus Methanosarcina; species Methanosarcina hadiensis. The sequence continues at coordinate 2,823,810 of NZ_CP136241.1, forward strand.
CGTTTCGGCAAGAAAGAGTTCCGTAAAAAAGGAGCAAAAAAAGATTCAAAAAGCCTGAGAAACCTGAAAGCATCATTAACATGAGCAGGTTATAAATAAGGATCCCTGTGGTTAATACTAAAAATAAGGTTTCGATGTTGTTAATATAAAAATAAGAACTCGTTGTGGTTAATATAAAAATAAGGGCTTGTTGTGGTTAATATTAAAAATGTGGCTGAAACAAACCATTGCTGAAGTTTTGATTTCAGGAACTTTGATTTCAAATTATAAAGATGATAATAATGGATGAGAAATTAAAAAATACAGGGATAGGAAATTCCCCTTCCCTGCTGGAAATGAAAAATGTTACAGTTGTAAGAAGCGGGAAAAAGATCCTTGATTCCGTATCTCTTAAAATCGAGCAGGGAGAACATGTTGCAATAATAGGTCCCAACGGCTCTGGCAAGTCCTCCCTCATAAAGACCCTGACAAAAGAATATTATCCTCTGGCAGGAGCTGAAGGGCTCGTAATGAAAATAATGGGAAAAGAGACCTGGCATGTCTTTGACCTCAGAAAACTTCTCGGGATAGTATCCGGAGACCTTCAGCAGACTTACTGCCGTCAGATCAGGGTCTTTGATGTAATTCTATCCGGGTTTTTCAGCAGCATAGGAATATATTACAACCACAAAGTTACCCCTGAGATGGAATCCAGAGCAGAAGAAATTCTCGAATTCCTTGAGATCCCCCACCTCGCAGAAAGGCTGATGTGCGAACTTTCAACAGGGGAAGCAAGAAGAGTACTTATAGGGCGGGCTCTTATCCACGATCCCCAGGCGCTTATACTTGACGAACCTGCAAACAGCCTTGACTTAAAAGCTATGCACAGTTTCCGTGAGAGCATCAGGAAAATAGCGGGTTCAGGAAAAAACATTATTCTTGTCACCCACAACCTGCAGGACGTCATCCCTGAAATAAGCCGCATAATTTTGATAAAAGAAGGAAAAGTTTTCATGGACGGAAAAAAAGAAGATATCCTGACAGACAAAAACCTCTCCGAGCTTTTCTCTCTTCCTGTAGAGGTTATCAGGAAAAACGGCTATTACCAGGCCTGTAGCTAAATAGAAACAGCTCAGGTTCAGCCATTTTTTATTATTTTCAATATTTCTCTCCATTTCTTTTCAGGAAAATCGGGATATCAAAATATTCTGATATAGAAATCTTACATTTTAATATTAAAGGGACCATATTTACCTTCTAATCATATTTACCTTCTAATCATATTTACCTTCTAATCATATTTACCTTCTAATCATATTTACCTTCTAATCATATTTACCTTCTAATCATATTTACCTTCTAATCATATTTACTTTTTAATATAGCTGGTTGCATAAAACAGGTAGAATATAGAGTTTAATTTGGAGTTCAGCACCAGATTGAAGATTCAATTATATAAGGTTTAGGAATATATAAAACAGAGATTTTCCTGTGAATATTCTGCAGGAGAGCAGAGGAGTCTACATGCCGGTAATGACCATAATAGGGTGCAGGATGTTCGAAGACGAGATTATGCACCTTCTTGAAAACGATCCTGAAATTGAAAAAGTGCTTGTAGTGGAAAACGAGGACAGCCAGGGCATTAAAGGAAAGATGACCGGAGCAGGGCTTGAGTACACCGCTCTTCCCCTTGAAGAGATCCGAGAGAAATCCGCAGAAAAAGGTAAAGGCCTGACACTGGTAATTTATATGCTTGAGCTTGCCCTGCATGCAATCCCGGAAAACCTTAAAAAAACCGTCTATTCAAAGGTTGAACTTATGGCTCCTCGCTCGGATGGAATCCTCATTTTTTACGGGCTTTGCGGAAACGTACTCGGAAAAATCGAAGAAGACTTCGGAGCCCTGGACTGCAGGGTCTGCATCCTGAAAGAAGAGAACGGGGAAATTGTTGACGACTGTATAGGCGCAGTTCTTGGAGGCAGGAAGCAATACCTGCAAGCCCTGAAAAGCTGCAAAGGGGTGGGAACCTTTTTCCTGACACCTATGTGGGCTGCAAACTGGAGGGAAATGATCAGAACTGCAGGCCTGAGCCAGAATCCTGACGACGTGGCTATGTCGAAGTTTGTCTTCGATTATGCAGGCTACAAAAGAGTGGCAAGGGTAAACACAGGCCTTGTTTATGAAAAAAATTTTGAGGAATGCGTAAAAGAATTTTCCTCACTCTTTGAGTTTGAAGTCACTGACCTTGAAGGTACCCTGCATCTTGTAGAAAATTGTTATGCAAAAACGAAAGCTTCTATACTTGATGCCTGCCCTCAAGCCTGAACTTAAAAACGGGCATGGAAGGTTTTCCCGTCTCATTTCAGCCTGTTTATGTTTTCCATTCTCTTTCATTTTTTCTGTTCTTTATCCTTTTTCTGTTCTTTATCCTTTTTCCGTTCTTTTCTTTCCTTACATTTTCCCTTTCCTGTTCTTTCTCCCTCTTTTTGTACTTTTTCCGGTTCCGTACTTTTCCTTTTTTTCTTTTTCCTTACTTTTTCCTTTTTTCCACTCTTTTTTTCGTTCTCTGTTCTTACCCCAATTGATAAGTATTAATATTCACAGGCAGATTTAAAATGAAGACAAAATTTAACGGCAAATGCCTGAGGGGGATTCAGGAATTGGGAAACCATTATATCATGATTGCCGGAGAAGAAGCAGGTCCTGCATCAAATAAGATGGGAGGGATCTGGAACGTCATTAACGAAGAGGCGCATACGCTTGCTGCACTTTTCGACTCCGGAAAACTCAGGGCAAAAGAGAATACGGAAATCCTTATTGCAGGCCCTTACTTCGGGCACATTGGCGCAGACTGGAACAGGGGCCTCAACAGGGTTACAAACATGGAAGGGCTTTCCCCTCTGAGTGTGGACGGGGAACTGGAGAAAAGTCTGAAAGCCCTTGAAAACGAAGGAATAAAAATATTTACGGGAGAAGAAATGGTAGGGGAAACCAGAATAGGTTACCTGCAGTTTCAGACCTCGGATTTTGGAAAGATCCGTTCATCATACATGGGAAAAGAGATGACCCTGGAAAGCCTTGTAAAAGCCGAAGCCTTTGAACTCCTGGGGCTTGATTCCCTGAGATATGAGAGCTTACCGAACGGTGCGGAATATACGCATTACCTTTCCCTTTCTTATTCCATCTCCGAGCTTATCCGGCTCCTTACAGGTTCTGCTCCACGGACTGCCGATACATGGGCAGAAGAAGAAGCTGGACGAGATCTCCTGCCGTGTCCCGGAATCTCCCTTCACTGCCACGAATTCGGGACATTTTACGCGCCTGCGCGGCTTAAAAAACTGGGGATTCCGATAAATACCGTTGCAACCCTTCACGCCACCCTTCCGGGGAGGGCAGCCGGTTACAATTCGATTCAAAAGAGAAGGAATAACGACAGTACATGGCCATCAGGAGTGCCTGAAAACCTCGCCTCACTCGAAGCCTTTGCCAGATATGCGGATACCGTTACCGCAGTAGGGGAATCAACCCGCCAGGAAGCCAGGCTTTTTTACGGAATAAACGGAATTGTTATCAGAAACGGAATAACCATTGAGTCCGAAAACATAGACTGGAACAGGAAAGAGCGCTGCCTGATGCGAATAAGAAATTTCCTTTCCGAAAACCTGTACAGGTATTACGGAGGGGAAAAGATCGAGCCCGAAAAAATCATTCCCATTTTCACTATCTCCCGTATAGAAGTGGAAAATAAAGGATATCCCGACCTTCTTGACTCTCTCGTTTCCCTTGAACACATAATAAGGAACAGTATTATGGAAGGGCATATGGAAGAAAGGATCAAGGTTATTTGCTTCCTGATAGCAGCAGAAGGGCCAAAAGCTAACCTTCCTGAAGGTTTTCCGGTACACCTGCCAAAAGACATACTTGTAGGAAACGAGCTCAGGCTTCAGCAGATGATAGAAGAAAGAAATCTGGATTTCACAAAGCTGGTTAGAGGAAAACGTTCGGTTGCAGCTGTCCTTTACCCTCAGATTATCTCACCGGATGACGGAGGTCTGGACATGGGTGTGAGGGATTTTATGGCAGGCTGCTGTGCAGGAGTGTTCCCTTCCCGCTATGACCCCTTCCTGCTCACAGGGCTTGAAGCAGGAAGGGAGGGAACCCCAAGCGTGGTAAGCCGGGTATGCGGCTTCAGTGATGCCATAAAAACTATAGAATCCCTTATAGAAGGCATGGGCGGAGTGATAGTGGTGGACAATATAGACCTCTCCTATTACGAGACAGTCCTTGATTATTCTCTTGCTGTCAGTTATTTTATCCGAAATTTCGTAGATGACAGAGTTAAATACAAACTTCTCTGTAGGGAAGCTTTTCTCCTTGCAAAAGACATGGACTGGGAGAAGCCGGTGGAGCAGTATTATGAACTGATAAGCGGGGCACGCTTCTGTGCCCAGGAAAATAGCAGTTCATGAAAAGATAAAAAAGAAAGATAAAAAAGGGAAAAAGAAAAGGATTGGAGTATTCGGAAAATGCCGGAAATCAGGAAGCATTATTTTCTCAATGAGTACTGCATAATTGCCGAAGAGAGAGCTAAGAGACCTTCGGATTTTGCAGGGGCAGCCGAAGGTTCCGGAAGGAAAGACTCTGAAAACTGCGCTTTCTGCGCAGGGAACGAAGAAAAAACTCCTCCTGCAACTGCAGTATATAGGAATGGAGAGGTACTTTCCGATACCGAGAAAAAAAGGGTGCGAGACTGGGATTTCCGCTGTTTTCCAAACCTCTACCCTGCACTATCTCCGAATCTGCCTCTCAATGAGTCCCGTGAAAAGGACCGCGAAGTTATTCCGGGATTCGGTTTCCATGAAGTGATAGTTGAATCTCCGGTGCATGGGAAAAAGATGGAAGATTTTTCCGACAAAGAAATATCAGGACTTATGCAGGTCTACAGGGACAGGGCATGCCATTATTATGCCCATGGGAAAATCTCTCATGTCTCCCTGTTCAAAAACTCAGGAAAAGCAGCAGGTGCTTCCCTGGACCATCCTCACAGCCAGCTGATAGCCCTGCCGGTTTGCCCTCCTGTTATTGAAAGGGAACTTGCAGCAATCAGGCGTTCCCAAAACTGCCCTTACTGCACCCTTCTTGAAAAAGAAAAAACTTCGCCCCGCCTCATTTTTGAAAACAGTGATTTCGTAGCTTTTGCCCCCTATTATTCAACTGTACCTTTTGAGGTATGGGTTCTTCCGAAGAGGCACATGAATTTTCTTGGAGAGTTTAGCCCTGAGCTTCTTTTTTCCCTTGGGGAGATTTTAAGAAATGTGCTTGGGAGTTACTCAAGAGTACTTGGAAACACGCCCTACAATTATATGTTCTATCAGCTTTTTGAAACTCCCTGGTACCACCTGAACCTCAGGCTGCTTCCCAGGCTTTCTACGGCTGCGGGATTTGAGTTTAACACGGGAATGTACATTAATCCGGTTTCTCCGGAAAAGGCAGCCTCATACCTGAAAGAAAGCATATGAATTATCTTAGAATAGTTAAGGAGAAAGAAATAATATAGGAGTGAAAGTTTCAAGCCTTAAACATGTAGAAAAACCAGAGATATGTTTATGTATAATTAATAATGAATTAAGTTAGGGAAGTATAGAGATTTTATCCTTAATATTAAAAAATTGTCCTGTAACAGGCATATATATTTTGATGAAATCCTGTTACAGAATGTGTACGTAAAGGGATTTTAAAGGGGAATACGTACGAAACAAATAATTCAGAAAGGCACAACCCGAGTTTACCAGCCTGAAAATATATTTATTCAGGTAAGCTGAAAGGTTTTAATAGAACGGGCCTGGGGAGGCCTGTAACTTATGAAGATCATTACGTCCTTTACTGAGAAAAAAGGAACAAGTGAGTTTATGGAAAAGATCCGAATAGGAATGTTTAGTTGGGAAAGTTTGCATTCAATACGTGTTGGAGGGATTGCGCCCCATGTAACCGAGCTTTCTGAGGCTCTTGCAGCTGAGGGGCATGAGGTTCACCTCTTTACCCGGGGTCACGAAAACAACGACGAAGTGGTCAACGAGGTCCATTACCACAGGATTGCATGCGACCGTACCGGAGGAATAGTTGAACAGATGAACAGGATGTGCGACGGCATGTATTGCCGTTTCCTGGATGTCCGCGAAGAAGCAGGGGAGTTTGATATCCTTCACGGGCATGACTGGCATCCTGTAAATGTCCTCTGCAGGATTAAAGCCCAGTTCGGGCTGCCTTTTGTCCTGACCTTCCACAGCACGGAATGGGGGCGCAATGGAAACCGGCATGGAGACTGGTGGGAAGCAAAAGAGATCTCGCACAGGGAATGGCTCGGAGGCTACGAAGCTTCCGATGTGATTGTAACCTCCACGGTTTTGAAAGAGGAAATTCAGCACATATATAAAATTCCCGATTACAAGTTATGGGAAGTCCCTAACGGCATAAATGTGGGGAAAATAAGAAGGAAAGTTGACCCCGGAGAGATAAAAAGAAATTACGGGATACATCCCTGCCTCCCTGTAGTGCTTTTTACAGGAAGGATGTCGTACCAGAAGGGGCCTGACCTGCTGGTTGAAGCTGCAGCAAAAGTCCTGAGGAAGAGGGATGCCCAGTTCGTGCTAATAGGGGAAGGAGAGATGCGGCCCCATTGTGAAAACCAGGCTTACAGGCTTGGAATTGGGGACTCCTGCAATTTCCTTGGTTACGCCCCGGACAATACGGTGATAGACTGGTTCAATGCCTGTGACCTTGTCTGCGTTCCGAGCAGGAACGAGCCATTCGGAATAGTTGTCCTTGAAGCATGGGATGCCAGAAAACCCGTCGTTGCAAGCGACGCAGTCGCCCTTGTTGAGAACTTCAGGACCGGAATCATTGCTCATAAAGAGCCGTCTTCCATTGCCTGGGGACTCAATTATGTACTTGAGGGTCTCGGCCGCAACAGGATGGGAGAAAAGGGTTATGATCTCCTGAAAAAGAGATACAACTGGGAGACAATAGCCAGAAAGACCATTGATGTATATGAAAAAGTTATGGAAAAAACCTGATTGTTAAATTCACTGTATAAAAACAGGATACGCAGGGTACTTAAAAACCGTGAATCCCGAAAATCGGGGCACTTAAAACTCCGGAAGGTCTGGTCCGGAAGAAAAGTATAAGAGGGAGACGTTACACAACGTCTTCCTCATCATCTTCATCGAATTCTTTATAACTGTCGCTTCCTACCATAGCTGCCGAGATGGAGTCAATCCCGTCAAGCCATTCCGCAACAATTCCGTATGGAAGTTCAGCCATCGCCTCTTCAGGCAGGGTCTGCCCTTTGAGCACGAGTGCACCGCACTGGGCAGTGAAGTCGAGGGCAAGATCCAGGTTATCCGAAGCTTCTGCATCAACTGCTGCTTTTATGAGTTCTGCGATATTTGCTCCTTCGTCGTAGTCACCCATGACATAATTTTCAAAGGCGATAAAAGCCCCCATCAAAGAGGTTCTTACGGACTCAATCATAAGGTCAATATCTTCGGAAATCGGATCGACCTCGGAAAATACAATATCCCTGACCTCCCCAAGAATCTCTAAAGCCTGTTCTTTGGAGAGCATTTCCTTTTCAAAGCGAGCGGTTACTTTCAGGCAGGCAAGAATTACATCATCTACCATATTAACAAATACAGCACTTTCCTTGCCGGCTTCTTCTTCAGACTCTTTTATTTGAAAACCGCTTTCCTTTGCCCGTCCGAGCCAGTTTTCCCAGCGCTTTTGGGTATAAAATTCATAGGGGGGGACCTGGTTCATTTCATGTTCAGGCACTTATAACACCGCTTTATAAACCTTTTTTATTACTAATCATTCTTACTATTACTAAAAGGTGTTTGTTTATGTTCACCACGAAAGCTTAACCTTTTTCAAGGAACTGCCGGCTTCACATTTTGAATCAAGGCTCTCAAGAACCTCTACAATTTTACACTTGTCACCTTTTATAAGCCCTTCAGGGTGGCAGGTCTCGTACTCACCACACTCTCTTTTGCCACATTTAGCGGGCTCATACATAACCTTTGCCCCTTCAACTGCTTTTCTGGACTCCACACTTGTCGTGATAGGAGCCCTGCAAACGTCTACGGCAAGAACCCCGCTGTCATGAAGGAAACATTCGTGTATGTCCTTACTCTTAATTCTTACAACTCTATACCTGCGCCCGGGCTCAAGGTTAAGGCAGGTATTTTTCAAACGGCATTTCTTGCATTCAGGCATTTCACCTTTGAATATGAATTCCAGCCCTTCCCTTGCAAGCCGTGATCCGATGAGTGTTATTTTGGTATCATTTTCTGTCATAATGGTTCTTCCATTTAAATTTTTTTCGGGTAGTTCTTGAGTTTTCAGGATACCTGAAGTTATCCCCAAACATCTTGAATTCAGCATTGAATCTGGACGTGAAATGAGTAATTTAAATTAAGATTAATCCTGTAGATTAAACTCACATTAATTCAATGACATTAATTCAATGACACTAATTCAATGACACTAATTCAATGAGCAGCTAATTAATAAATTCGAATACGGTTAAATGATTCTGATTATTCATGCATCCGAAGATTTTAGCGAGTTGCTGATTTCTTTTTCAGCCTGAATTAAAACAACTTTTCAATTTATGACCTTTGTGATTCTTGCAACTTTTTCAGCTGCCTCCGGGGTCAGGCCGTTCCCAAGAATTGTATAGCGGTCCGGCCGAATACTATGTGCCTGTACCAGCGCTTCAATTATATATTTGTCCTCTATGCCAAGCTCTTCGGCATTTGTGGGAGCCCCGATCTTTTTTAAAGCATCTCTTATCTCCTGCCAGTTTCCTCCATGCAGGTACATCATCATAATTGTGCCGACTCCGCACTGTTCCCCGTGCAGTGCTGATTTTGGGGCAATCCTGTCAAGGGCGTGACTGAACATATGTTCCGATCCCGAAGCCGGTCTTGAAGAGCCTGCAATACTCATTGCAACCCCATTCGATACAAGTGCTTTTAGCACAAGCCTGGTAGAAGTCTCATGTTCCGGCTTTATCGAATCAGCATTTTCTATTATTACCCTTGCTGCCATGCGGGATAAAGCAGCAGCGTATTCCCCAAAATACTCATTTCTGAGCCGGCTTGCAAGTTCCCAGTCCAGAACTGCAGTATAATTGGAAATAATGTCTCCACAGCCAGCGGCAAGAAAACGGAAAGGAGCTGCTGAGATAATCTCCGTGTCCGCAATTACCGCAATGGGAGCCTGAGCCTGTGCAGAAGCATTTTTCCCGTTATCAACTATTGATGCGCGAGAAGATGCTATCCCGTCATGGGAAGCTGCAGTGGGCACACTGATAAAAGGAAGCTCAAGCTTTGTCGAGGCAAGTTTCGCAAGATCAATCGATCTTCCGCTCCCTACACCGAGGAGAAAACTGGCATCCATCTCAAGAGCCTTTTCTGTAATTCTCTCAACTTCCTCCATTGTGGCCCTGCAGGTAAGGATCGCCTCCGCACTGTCCCCGGTATCCTCAAGGAGCTTGCAGACTCTCCTGCCCGCAACATCCTGTGTAGTGCCTCCGGTTACTACCAGCGCATTTCCTTTAAGTTTAAGATCCCTGCAGACATCTCCTACTTCTTCAAGTACACCGTGCCCGATAAGTACATCTCTCGGAAACTGCATCCATTTTGCGCTGTTTTTATTAAGAGTCAATTTCATACCCGCATGAATTTTTAATTGTGATAAAGATTGCTGTATACTGAGTTTATGACTCAATTTCATGAACTATGACTCAACTTCATAAACTGGAATTAACTATCCAGCCAGAGAATGAGCTTACTTACTGGAAATAATATTCAGAGTGTTATTGCAAATATCTATATTTATAAGGTATTTAACACCAGCAGATTCTTACTGGCAACTGGCGCCGCAGATAATAACAGTACCTGCAGAGAATATGATAACTTATGGAATATAATATACGTAGTTTAATAGAATGACTTAATTCATTAACTTAATTCCTGATTATGTTTGGAACAAATGTTCCTGACTATTCAGCCTTTATCTTCCCTTATTCGGTTATTCTTTCGGTTCTTCCCTCATTTGATTACTTCCTGTTCTTCCCTCATTTGATTATTCTTTCGGTTCTTCCCCTGTTCGTTATTCGTTCTGTTGATTTCTGTTATTTTCTTCAAAACTATACCGGAATTCCGTACTGCTTATAATGGATTGGACATTTTTCCCAGGGAGTTTACGTTCCATCAGGGCAATTTACTTAAACCAATTCTCTCTATTGAGAAGTCCATTAACTCTACCAGATACAATTGTAAAGGTAAATTATAAAAATATAGAAATATAATTATCGGATAATTTAACGCCCTTTATGATATATTTGTTATCATGGAGCAGATCTTCAAGAAAGCAAAGAAATATCTGTAATTAAACCGAAGATCATTCTCACTGTTAAGGTCGCTGCCTTTTCAGTAAGAAAATAAATTTATAAATATATGAGCCCGTACACAGAGTTGATTATTTGCGGTGTATTAATTGTAGTGGATTATTGCCGTTTTGAATGAGTGATAAGATGAGTTTTTTAATGGAAAAAATTTCGCAATTTATCAATACCTATTACCTGGACCCCATAAGAGGCGATGAAGGGTATAATCTTGTAAACACATTTACCTGGGCAGTGGTACTGGGCATCTGTATTTTTGGGGTTTTCAGGCTCCTTGAAAAGCTGGAAGTGAAGATAACTCCAAAGTTTGTTACCTCACTTCTGCCGTTCGTACTTGCAGGGGCTTCCCTGCGCGTAGTTGAAGACTCTATGAAAGATGCGGGCCTTAGCTTCTTTCAGCCCCCTTTCAGCTATTTGCTGATAACCCCTAACATTTACTTCCTGGTTTTCGCAATAACCGTAGCCTGCCTGTTGATTTCGATCAGGGTACAGAAGGCAGGGCTTGTAAAGGATTATCATCCGGTCTTTGCAGGCTTTGGGCTGACATGGTTTTTATTGAATATCGGGACACTTTTATATTTCGAAAACGTGGTGGTCCCTTATGTTCCGGTTTTTGTACTTGGAGCAGGTATAGGGCTGACATTTGCCTTTTACCTGATTGCCCGCCACCTAAAATCCTCGATTTTCACTGATCCCATGAATCTTTCAATCCTGCTTGCCCATATGCTGGACGCCTCTTCAACGTATGTGGGAATAGACATAGTAGGCGGATATTTTGAAAAACACGTGCTCCCTTCTTATCTTATTGAATTAACGAACACTGCACTGGTTATGTATCCATTGAAGATAGTTATCTTCGTAGGGGTTCTTTATGCACTTGATACTCAGTTTGAGAAAGACGAGGAATCAACCAACCTGAAAATGCTGATTAAAATGGTTATTCTGATACTCGGGCTTGCTCCGGCAACCAGGAATACGATCAGAATGACGCTGGGAATCTGAAAAAGCAGTAAACATGTACATGTCTGATGCCGGAGTTTAATAAATCGGGTTTCTATTGGGGATAAGCATGGAAACAGAAGTGGATAACTTACCAGGAAAGGATGGAGAAGTAAGGACGGAAACTCCTGATGAGGAAAGGGGGGAAAAAATACACTCTCCATCAGAAAGCACTTTTTTAGCCGACAGGGGAGAAATAAATCCCCGGCCTCCAGGAAGAAGCAGTTCAAGATTATCAGGGTTTACAGATTACCTGCGTTTCATCTGGCCTTATGTCCTTTTCATTACCTTTGTATTCTTCGTGGCTTTGTTTGCAGGCTACATTTCGTCGGCAAACTATCCGGATATGGCGGATAAACTCATGGAAAGTTTCAGTGCCCGTTTTGCGCCTCTCCTTTCTATGCCCCCGATATTCATTATGCTTGGAATCTTTTTTAATAATGCATTTGTAAGCCTTCTTTTTCTCGTACTCGGGCTTGCCCTGGGTATCTTTCCGGTACTTCTCATCGCATTCAATGGGTACGTCGTAGGAGTTATCTCCCATATAGCAGCGCAGGAAAGAGGCCTTGGTTTTATTGTACTTGCCCTTGTTCCCCACGGAATAATAGAGCTCCCCATGGTGTTTTTGTCGGCAGGGATAGGGCTCAGGCTGGGACATCAGGTTTTTGATGCTCTTATAGGCAGGCCCACAGAGATAAAAAAAGAATTTAAGGAAGGAATGAGATTTTACTTTAGCTGGATTTTGCCCCTTCTCTTTCTGGCAGCTATAGTTGAGACCTTTATTACACCTTTGATCCTGAGTTTCCTCTAAAAATCAGACTAAATAAAGCTGCCGTAAGAGGGCAAACCAGCACTTCAATTATTCTATTTATAAGCCCTTCATTTTACTCTGTTTATATGCCTCCAGCTTACCCTATATTTATAAATGATTACTTCTATTAGAAAGCGTTTTAATAGGTAAAGCCGCTTATGGGGAAAAAATCCGATAAAACTTTTGTTTAATAAAATCCGGCAAGCTGCCGCATGACCTGTTTTTCAGGAAAAGTTATCTTAATACCGGTTAAAAATCACACAGGATAATCCTGATCACCGCTCACAGAAGTATTCAATACCTCGAAAACTGAGAGACATCACATATGATTGACAGGAAAGAAATAAAGGAAATTGCTGAAGGCTATTACGCGCACGCTGATAAAATCAAAGTAGGGACAATCGCCTCCCACTCCGGACTCGATATTTGCGACGGGGCAGTTGAAGAAGACTTCAGGACCCTTGCCGTCTGCCAGGCAGGAAGGGAGAAGACATATACTGAATATTTCAGGGCCCAGAGAGACCCATACGGAAAAATAAAGAGAGGAATTGTTGATGAAGCAGTCGTGTTTAAAAAGTATAATGAAATCCTTCTGCCCCAGAACCAGCAGAAGCTGGTTGATGAGAAAGTGCTTTTTATCCCTAACCGCTCTTTTACTTCCTATTGCAGCATAGACGAGATAGAAGAGAATTTCAGGGTCCCCATGGTAGGAAGCAGAAACCTTCTCAGGAGTGAGGAGAGAAGCGAACAGCAGAGCTACTACTGGATTCTTGAAAAGGCAGGGCTTCCATTCCCTGAAAAAATAGAATCCCCACAGGACATTAATGAGCTCGTTATGGTAAAACTTCCCCATGCAGTAAAGAAACTGGAAAGGGGCTTTTTTACGGCTTCAAGCTATAAGGAGTACCAGGAAAAATCCGAAGCCCTTATCAAGCAGGGAGTGATCACTCGCGAAGCCCTTGAGAATGCCAGGATCGAGCGCTATATTATAGGGCCTGTATTTAATCTTGATATGTTCTATTCCCCAATAGAGCCGAAAATGAGCAGGCTGGAACTCCTCGGAGTTGACTGGCGCTTTGAGACAAGCCTTGACGGGCATGTAAGGCTTCCTGCCTCTCAGCAGATGGCTCTTGCTCCTCACCAGCTCACCCCGGAATATACAGTCTGCGGGCATAACTCGGCAACACTTCGCGAATCTCTCCTTGAGAAAGTGTTCGAAATGGGAGAAAAATACGTAAAAGCCACTCAGGAGCATTACGCGCCCGGAATTATAGGACCTTTCTGTCTCCAGACCTGCGTGGACAAGGACCTTAACTTCTATATTTATGATGTTGCCCCAAGAGTGGGCGGCGGGACAAACGTACACATGTCAGTCGGGCATTCCTATGGCAACTCACTCTGGAGAAGACCGATGAGTACGGGCAGAAGGCTTGCCTTTGAGATCAGACGCGCTCTGGAGCTCGAGAAACTTGATATGATCGTCACATAAATTTATTAAGGCTTTCCGGCATTAGTAGATATGAATTGTGCAGGATACCGTAAACTTTAAAAGGACCCCCTGAATCTGCTAGATTCAAGGCTTAACTAAAAATCTAGTAACAGATCTTGCCTGGCCTTTAAGTTCAAAAATACAGAACTTTCCGGGGAAAGGGGTAAGGCTCATCAGAAGCCTTCAAGCAAAATCCCGCTTTGAGTTATAATTACAGCAAAAAAGGACTACATAATTAATCAAGAATCAGACCGGGTTTAGAATTGGAATCCGCGAGCCCTGCGGAAGAAATCAATATTCCTTTGGGCACGGATTTCGTATAAATACCTGCCTTATATCAGATTATTTTCACCCTACTGGAGGAAACTACAACTTGAGTCAGCCCTGTGTTAATATCGGCATGGTAGGCCATGTCGACCATGGAAAAACCACACTTGTTAGAGCTTTATCCGGCGTGTGGACGGATACGCATAGTGAAGAAGTAAAAAGAGGAATTTCGATAAGATTAGGGTATGCAGATTCCCCGTTTATGAAATGTCCGAAATGCCCTGAACCTCAGTGTTATACTGTGGAGAAGACCTGCCCAGGCTGCGGAGAAAAAACGGAAGAGCACAGGACAGTTTCTTTTGTAGATGCACCGGGACACGAAACCCTGATGGCAACAATGCTTTCCGGCGCTGCAATTATGGACGGGGCGGTGCTTGTGATTGCCGCAAACGAAGACTGCCCTCAGCCTCAGACAAAGGAACACCTTATGGCTCTGGATATCATCGGAATTAAAAATATTGTAATAGTCCAGAATAAAATCGACCTCGTATCAAAGGAAAAGATTATCGAGAACTACCACCAGATAAAAGAATTTGTCAAAGGCACTGTTGCTGAAAACGCGCCTGTAATCCCTATTTCTGCCCAGCAGAATATTAATATTGATATCCTTATAGATGCCCTGGAAACCCAGATCCCTACTCCTGTGCATAAAGTGGACAAGCCAGCCAGCATGCTGATTGCCAGGTCTTTTGACATTAACAAGCCAGGAGCTTCAATTGACGAAATCCGCGGAGGAGTTATCGGAGGCACACTTACGGAAGGTGTACTTCACCCAGGGGACGAGCTCGAAATCAGGCCCGGGATAAAGGTCACAACAGAGGGCAGCACCAGATGGATTCCTATTGTAACCAGGGTTTCATCGATCTTTGCAGGGACAACAAAGGTTGAAGAAGCAACCCCGGGTGGACTTCTTGCCGTTGGAACCTACCTTGACCCTACCCTGACAAAAGGGGACTCATTAACAGGACAGATGGCAGGTGCTCCCGGAACTCTTCCTGAGACAAGACACCAGTTTGTCATGGAACTGCACCTTCTTGATAGGGTTGTGGGAGTCACAAGGGAAGAAAAAATCAATGAAATCAAAACCAGTGAACCTCTTATGCTCAACATAGGAACTGCAACTACCGTAGGCGTGGTTACAAGTGCCCGGAAAAATGAAGCCCAGGTAGCACTGAAACGCCCGATAAGTGCAGCCATCGGGTCGAGAGTCGCTATCAGCAGGAGAATCGATTCCCGCTGGCGGCTCATAGGAGTAGGGGTAATAAAGAATTGAAAATTATAATTGATACCAATGGCTTCATGATCCCTGTCCAGTTCGGAGTGGATATCTTCGAAGAACTGAAAAGGCTGGGTTTTAATGAGTTTTATGTGCCTGAAGCTGTTGTATTTGAAATAGAAAAACTCATAAAGCGGGAAAAAGGTTCAAACCGAACAGCCGCAAAAGTTGCCAGGTCCATGATGGAAAGGTGCAGGCAAATTGCAGGCACCGGACCTGCAGATGATGTGATTCTCAGGCTCGCAAAAGAGATGGAATCGGCTGTTCTGACAAATGATATAGGGTTGAAGCGCAGGCTTGTTGAAAGCGGGATCCAGACCGTGTCCCTGCGCCAGAAAAATAGACTGGATTTTGTTTGAAAAACCCACCGGAGACTTCCGGGCAGCAGTTCCATTGATTAAGTTTACGGGTGATTAGCAGATGTATAAATTGATGAAACTCGTTGATACTGTTCGCATCCCTCCTACCCTTCTCGGGGAAGAAATAATGCCTACCATTAAAAATGCATTAAGGGAAAAACTTGAGGGGCAGGTTGACAAAAAGCTTGGCTCTCTCGTTGCCGTTTACAATATCGATGAGGTTGGAGAAGGGCACATTCTCGTCGGAGACGGGGCTGTGTACTACGATGTTACATTCCAGGCAGTAATGTTTTATCCGGAGCTCCAGGAGATTATTGAAGGTGAAGTCGTTGAGGCTGTCGGCTTTGGAGTCTTCGTAGGAATGGGCCCAATGGATGGGCTGCTACATGTCAGCCAGATTACTGATGACTTTATTTCTTATGATGCAAAGAATGCAAGGCTTGTTACTAAGAACGGAGGCAAGTCAATTGGCGAAGGCGACCACGTAAGAGCCAGGATTGTTGCAGTCAGCATCAATGAAAGGGAACCGAAAGAAAGCAAGATAGGGCTTACCATGCGCCAGACAGCCCTTGGAAAATTGCAGTGGCTTGAAGAAGCCCGCAAAAAGAAGCAGCCACAGGAAGCCCCGGGTGAAGGGACTGCCTGAATAAAAAAAGGCAAAAAAGAGGAATTTTTATGCCAGAGAAAGTCTGTCGACACTGCCTTAGGGTCCTCGAAGGGCAAACATGTCCTGTTTGCGGAACTTCGGACCTTGCAGAAGAATGGAGTGGACTTGTTATTATTCTTGACACCGAACGCTCGGAAATTGCAAAAAGACTCGGGGTTGACATCCCGGATAGATTTGCCTTGAAGGTGCGATGAGTTGAGTGTCCATATCGAGCTTCCGAGAGAACTCCGCCCGCTTATGAAAAAGCCCCTTGGGACTTTATACACGGGAAAGGGCAGGGATACGGTAGAGAAGTTTATGGGAGAGCTCTCAAGCCCCACAAAACTTATATCCGTAGGGGATGTTACTACTTTCCACCTGCTCGAAGCCGGGATTATTCCGGACATCTGTATCGTGGATGACCGAACCAAAAGGAAACCGGTATCCAGTGATGTTTCGGCCCGGAACAGGGACAAAGTCTATGAAGAAGTTTCGGTTGACAACCCTGCAGGGATAATTACCGACGAGCTTATCAGAACCCTTTGTGAAGCGTTTGCTTCGGAAAAGCTTCTCCGCATTTTCGTAAGAGGAGAAGAAGACCTGGCAACCCTTCCGGTAATCCTTCTGGCTCCTCTGGGGTCTATCGTCCTTTACGGACAGCCGGACGAAGGCGTAGTATTTGTAGAAGTTACCAGGGAGAAGAAAGAGGAAATAAGGGCTCTTTTTGAAAAGCTTATCAGCAAAAATCAAAATAATGAATTGGATAAGATACGGAGAATCCTAGATGGACATAAAAGTCGTTAAAGATAAAAAGAATTCACTTTTAAACAGAAGGGAACTGGATTTCGTTGTGAAATATGAAGGTTCAACTCCTTCCAGAAATGATGTCAGGAACAAGCTTGCTGCAATGTTAAACGCTCCCCTTGAACTGCTGGTTATCCAGAGGATCAAGACAGAATACGGAATGCAGGAAAGCAAGGGCTATGCAAAGCTCTATGAAGATGCGGACCGCATGACACAGGTAGAACAGGCATATATCCTGAAGAGGAACGCCGTCCCTGGATCAGAAACTGAGGGAGAAGAGGCTTAAGCCTTACTGAGGTGTAAAACATGGCAGTAAAAAATTACTATAAAGTCCAGGGCGACTCCGTAACCAGACTCAAACAGTTCTGTCCCAGATGCGGACCCGGTGTATTCCTTGCCGACCACAAAAACCGCCTCGCCTGCGGAAAGTGCGGCTACACCGAGTTCAAGAAATAACCCGCAAGGGAAAATAAATCATTTTTCAACCGGGCTGCAGGAACTTTCCTGCGGCTCCTTTCATTCCGATTGCTTATACTTCAACTCTTTTTCCAACAGTTTTAATTTACTGATTTAATTTGCTGATTTAATTCGCTGATTTAATTCGCTGATACTTTCATCATTTGAGCAGCCCTAGCCCTGTGTATCTGATCTGTTTCAAACGGAGACGGAAAATGGTTTATTTTTGAAATATTATATTTAGCCATTGATATGATCTGAGAAGTATTCATCAGGGAGATTAAAAGAGGAAAAAATATGTCCGGGAAAAACGAGAGAGTAAAGATTATTGCAATCAAGGATATGCATGTAGAAAATCTCAAGATAAAAGGTCTGACATCAAAGACTATTGTTATCAAAAACCTGACCTTAAAAAATGTAAGGCTAATTTTCAGACTCCCGCCGAAAAACTCGCCGGAAAAACAGTAAGGAAAGAATAATGGAAATAATTTTCAGATTACTATTTCATTTGTTTTTTATTCTTCATTAAAAGCCTTCTTTATTTTATTAATCTTTAATATTTCTTCCTTTCCCTTTTTCTTATTTATCTTTCCTATTTCTTTCCCTTTTCTATTATCTCACTTTCACTTTTTCTTTTTCTCCAGTTTTCCCGCTTCTTTCTCTTATTCTTTAATAAAGGAGCGTTTGAAGCTCAGGAAACTGAAATAAAGCTTAGAAGACGTATAAACCACTAAATCAGTAACTTTTTTCTGTAATCGTATTTATATCTGAGAGCATATATAATTCTATACAAATATTTTTAGAAGATAACGCCAGAGGTTTTATGCAGTCTCTTTACGCCAGAGCCTGGTACAGTAAAGCTCTTGCTCTTTTGAACCTGAAAAATCCTATCGGGGCAGAGAAGAATTTTGAGAAGGCTCTCGAAGCTTTTGATTCCTTGATCGAAATAAACCCTCAGGACACAGTTACCTGGCAGTACAGGGGAAATATACTCAGGTATCTTGACAGGCCTGATGAAGCCCTGGAGGCTTTTGAAAAAGCTCTTGATTCCGATCCGGAAAACGTTCCAGCCCGTTACTTTAAAGGCCTGACCCTAGGGTACCTCAACCTGCCCGAAAGGGCTCTGGAAGCTTTCCAAGGAGTTCTTGAAAGGGATGCCGATCATGGAGGTGCCCTTTATTACAGCGGGCTTGCCCTGAATCAGCTAGGAAGGCACAATGAGGCAGTTTCAGCTTTCTCAGAAGCTCTTGAAATAAATCCTGAGAACCCGGGGGCATGGTACTACAGAGGGGTATCTCTCTACGTACTGGGAAAGGGTGCAGAGGCTCTTGAAGCGTTTGAAAAGACACTGGCTCTCGAACCCTCACATGCAGGGGCATGGGGCGGCAAGGCGAAAGCATACCTGTCTCTGAACAGGAGAAGGGAAGCCCTCAGAGCATGTGAGAAGGCTCTTGAACTTGAGCCTTCTTCTGCAGACGCATGGGAAACTCAGGGCAAAATCCTGGAAGGCATAGGAAGGACGGAAGAGGCACTTGGAGCTTTTGAGAAAAGCCTTATTCTTGAGCCCATGAACGCAGAAAACAGGCTGGAAAAAGGAAGGCTTCTAGGAAGCCTGGGAAGATGCGGGGAGGCGCTTCAGGAATTTGAAAGCGTTCTTCAGATAGACAGCTCTCTTACCCAGGCAAAAATTAACAGAGGAAAAGCCCTGCTGGCTCTTGGGAAGTACCAGAAAGCTCTTGACTCTTTCAATAATACACTTAAAGAAGACCCGGATAATTCGGAGGGCTGGGGAGGGGTGGGCAGTTGCTTCCTTGCCCTCGGGAAGTATTACGAAGCTATGAAGGCATATGAAAGAGCCCTGCCCCTGGAGACTAAAAATAGCTGTACCCTGAGCGGGATAGGAGAAATCTATTATGAAATCGGGGACTTTTCCAGAGCTCTGGAATCTTTTGACCAGGCTTTAAAGCTGGATATTGAAAACGCTTTTGCCTGGAATGGAAAAGGAAACGTACTCTATAAACTGGGAAAATACAGGGAAGCTCTGGAAGCTTATGAAAACCTCCTTACTCTTGATTATGAAAGCCTGCCTGCCAGGTACAACAAAGGGGTTGTCCTTTCAAAGCTTTTAACAAGGAAAAATGATACAGAAGGATCTCTTGAAAACCAGTACCAGACAGCTTTTAAAAAATATCTTGACCTGTCCGGAAGGGTTCTTGAAGATAAAATTGGGGCAGAGGGCTGGAACTGCAGGGGGCTTGCCTTTGCGGAACTTGGAGAATACAAAGAAGCCATCAAAGCTTTTGACAGGGCAGCAGAATACAGTTCAGAAGACATATCTCCCCTTGTCCGCAAAGGAATTTCCTTCATGTGCCTAAAAAGATACGAAGAAGCCCTTGAAGCCTTCGATCAGGCAGAAGAGGATTTTTATGCAATCATAGGTGCGGAAAGAAATGGAGGCCCGGAGGCAGAAGGAAAGGCGGAAAGATCCTGGATTAGAAATTCTACCGGTAAAAAGCCTGTTCTGGAAATGCTCAGGAACGCTAAAGGTTTTGCACTTGATGCTTCTGGCAGATATGAAGAAGCCCTTAAAGCCTTTGAGAGCGCAGAAAAGGTTTCGGGAAACGGGAAAATCTCCTACCTTGGGAAAGGCATTGTTTTTACACACTGCGGAGAATGGAAAAAAGCCCTGGAATCATTTGACAGCGTCCTTATTTTCGACCCCGAAAATATCACGGCTCTGGTATTGAAAGCCTTTTCCCTGATAAAGCTTCAGGAATTCGAAAAGGCTGCCGGAATCCTGGAGAAGTTCGCAGTAGAGAAAGCTGATAACGATCTTTCCTTATGTTTGCTGGGTTTTGCCTGTTCAGGGCAGGGAAATTCTGAAAAAGCACTGCAAGCTTACAGGAAAGCAATTGAAGCGAACCCGAAAAATATTCATGCCAGAAACGGGCTTGCAGAGATTTATTTCAGGCTCGGGAACAGCACAGGCGCTTTAAAAGAGCTCGAGACTTCAATTGCAGGAGCTCCGGAGAATTCATTTTCAAGATCCCTGAAAGGCAGAGTAGAGCTTGAAGAACAGGCATATGAAAATGCCCTTGAGTCGTTCAGGCGGGCTCTTACTCTTGATACGGAAGACCAGAGGCTCCTGCTCTGGGACTCATATGCAAGGTATGTATATGCAGAATCCTCTTTTGATGAGGGCAGTGCACGCTTCAGGTACATGCTTCTTGCAGCTGCAGGAAAACTTGAAAAAGCAGCCATCTGCCGGGAAGCTGGAGATAATGAACTTAGAGCTTATGCCCTGTATTTCCTGGGGCTTTTCTACTGTAAAGTCCATTATTTCAGGAAAGCTTCCGAAAGGCTCGAAGAATGCCTTAAGCTTGAAAACTCCAGAAAAGTGAAGCAGCCTGCAAATCTCCTTCTAAAAAATATCCGCTCAAAAAGGCAAAAAAATACCTGGTGGGAATGGTGGTTTTCTCCGGGAGCGCACAGCTTTGTTAAAAAAGCAGTATTCGGGCTAATCCTGGTTATAATATTCAGCATTCTGCTGTCTCATCCGGCAGCTTCAACCCTGCCCCTTGTATCCTGGCCTGCAAACTTTATAAGCCAGATATTTTACCCGGGTGGCGAAAATATTGTCTCGTGGGCACTTTACGGAAGAGAGTACGTGATCTCGGTCCTGCTCCTGTCAGCCCTTCTTGTCCTTCCCGGGTTCGGGTCAGGCAGTGTTGATGACGGAGAACTTGAACTGGAAACTCTTACCCCTCCGGCACCGGATTTCGATATCCCTGCATCCGTCCTGGAAGAGTTTAAGGAAAAGCTTGAAAAAAGCCTTTTCTCACCCGAACCCATGAAGGAAAGCATAGAGAAGCTTGGAAAATTCTGAAACCGCAAACGGATTCTAAAACCGTAAACGAGTTCTGAAAACGTAAAAAGGCGAGTTGAAGATCCCTTAAAGGTACTGGAAAAGCAAATGTATTTAACCCCCTCGGATATTAACGAAGGCAGTGAAACAAGCAGAGGAAAAGGACTGAAAAGGAGACCTGAAGCCTTGAAAAACACTTTTATCCTTGGAATCGAAGGCACTGCCTGGAACCTGAGTGCCGCAATCGTGACCGAGACCGAGATCATTGCCGAGGTTACAGAGACATATAAACCCGAAAAAGGCGGAATTCACCCCAGAGAAGCCGCCCAGCACCATGCAAAATATGCAGCAAACGTAATCAAAAAACTTCTTGCGGAAGCAAAAGAAAAAGGGATAGAGCCCTCTGACCTTAACGGCATAGCCTTTTCTCAGGGGCCCGGGCTCGGACCCTGCCTGAGAACCGTTGCAACGGCAGCCAGGATGCTCTCCCTCTCACTCGGCATCCCCCTGATAGGAGTCAACCACTGTATCGCCCATATCGAAATAGGGATCTGGAGAACTCCTGCAAAAGACCCTGTTGTACTGTATGTAAGCGGGGCAAATTCCCAGGTTATCTCATATATGGAAGGAAGGTACAGGGTTTTTGGAGAAACCCTTGATATCGGGCTTGGAAACGCCCTTGATAAGTTTGCACGTGGAGCAGGCCTGCCTCACCCGGGTGGACCTAAAATTGAGGCGTGTGCAAAAGAAGCAAAGAAATACATTCCTCTCCCGTACGTGATTAAAGGAATGGACCTCTCATTTTCCGGACTTTCCACGGCTGCAAGCGAAGCCCTGAGAAAAAATTCCCTTGAAGATGTCTGTTATTCTTACCAGGAAACTGCCTTTGCAATGGTAGTGGAGGTTGCGGAACGCGCCCTTGCCCATACAGGAAAGAAAGAAGTGCTGCTTGCAGGCGGAGTGGGCGCAAATACCAGGCTCCGCGAGATGTTAAACGAGATGTGCGAAGCCAGGGGTGCAAAGTTCTATGTTCCCGAGAAACGCTTCATGGGCGACAACGGGACAATGATAGCATATACAGGGCTCCTGATGTATAAATCCGGAAATACCCTTACCCTTGAAGAATCACGCGTAAACCCGAGTTTCAGGACTGATGATGTCAAAGTAACCTGGATAAAGGAAGAAGAGATGAAAAAGGTCCCTGAAATTTCCCCTGAGATCTTCTTCAGGATGCCGCCGGGAGAGATTCTGGACAATGGAGCTGAAGCCGTTGTTTACCTTGAAGAAGGACCCGACGGGAAGAGGGCACTTGTTAAGGAAAGAGTTCCCAAGGCTTACAGGCATAAAGAGATAGATGAGAGGATAAGGAGAGAAAGGAACAGGACAGAAGCCCGCCTTATGTCTGAAGCCAGGCGCGCAGGCGTGCCCACTCCGATCATCTACGATGTAGAGGAATTCAAGCTCAAAATGCAGTTTATCGAAGGAGTTCCCATAAAATACCTTATAAACCCTGAGCTTTCGGAAAAGGTTGGAGAGCTTGTGGGCAGGCTGCACAGTTCAGGCATAGTACACGGAGACCTTACAACCTCAAACCTCCTGCTTGCAGGCGAGAGGCTTTACCTTATTGACTTCGGGCTTGCTTATTTTGACAAAAGCCTCGAAGCAAGGGGTGTGGACGTCCACGTGCTTTTCCAGACCTTTGAAAGCACTCACCGCGACTATGAGGCTCTTGTCAAAGCTTTCGAAAAAGGGTATGCAAGTACTTTTATAGATTCAGTGGATGTACTCAGGCGAGTTGATGAGATAAAAAAGAGGGCTCGCTATGCATAAGATCGTTTTTGTTACGGGAAATAAAGGCAAGTTCGCAGAAATAAGGGATATCCTCAAAACTTTTGGAATCGAGGTTATCCAGAATAAAGACGGATACCCCGAACTTCAGGAGGATGAACTTGAACCTATTGCGGCTCATGGGGCACAGTATGTTGCAAACAAACTGAACATGCCTGTAATGGTGGATGACTCAGGGATATTCATAAATGCCCTGAACGGCTTTCCAGGTCCTTACTCCCGCTTTATTGAAGACAAGCTCGGAAACCCGAAAGTGCTGAAATTGATGGAAGGGGAAAAAGACAGGTCAGCATATTTCAAAACCGTAATCGGGTACTGCGAACCCGGACAGGAGCCTCTGGTATTCCCCGGAGTTGTTGAAGGAAAGATAGCATATGAAGAACGGGGAACTGGCGGTTTCGGGTATGACCCTATTTTCGAGTACAACGGAATGACTTTCGGGGAACTCGGAGATGAAGAGAAAAATAAGGTATCCCACAGGCGCAGGGCTGTTGATAGTTTTCTGGAATGGTTTAAAAGCAGGGCTTAAAACCCTGCATTAAGAAAATCTGGACTTTGAGAGAATTTGAACTTTTAGAAAACGGCCGATTCGTCTTTCAAATTTACCTTTTCTCAACCGGTTTATGCCTTACGAGATCAAGAGCTACATTGAGCTGGTTTAAGCCCAGTTTCAGGGCGGTTGTGATTACCTGGTTATTGGAGGTAATTCCCAGCTCTCTCTTAATGGCAAAAAGGTCCATTATGCACTGCGGATCAAGCACGAGAGGCCCATCAAGCAGCTCTTTCGAAACCGGTTTCTTAGTTTTGATTTCTACATCTCTTGGCTCGATTTTGCATCCGCTGTCCGATTTACCGGCCCCTCCTGCAGCTTCAGGTTTCTCTGCGTGGATGTATTCCATCTGCTGGAGGCAATAAGTCATGCAGACGTTTTTCAAAAACTCTTCAACTTCCATGCAATTAAGAGCGGCATATTTTTTAATCTTTTCAAGCTGCTCCTCAGAAAAAGGGATGCATAACAGATTTTCTTCACATTCCTCGTTTATCCCAAACCCTCCTTATTTCTAATGAACTGGATTTGATTTAATTTTTATTTTGTTTTTCTTTATCCTTTAACACAATTCCACAGGATTTCTAACATAAGTTTTCTTAGCTTTCTTTAATCAGTTGTTTCCTGTTATCCTTAAACTGTTCTTTATCTTCAATTTTTCCTTTTTATTTTTTGGCTTCCGCACTACTTCTCCCCCATCAAGTAAAATTTTTTATTATGTTAGGACCATTTACAATTACATGAGAAAATTTATTTCCGACACTGCAGCCGCAGATACTATTCCCCTTAAACTCGTAGTGTATCTTGCGCTTCTGGCTGCAGTAGTGCTCCTTCTGGCGCAGGCATGGAGTATAGCTTCCCCTGTCCTTCAGGACGCGGAAATAAAAGCCCAGGCAGAAACCGCCTCCCTTTCCCTTCTCTCAATCCAGAGAGGATATGCCCGTGATTCCGAAGACAGGCACAGTCCTGAAGGAAGCATGTGCACTCTCACTTTTTCTCTTCCGCCCTCTGTCAGGTACATCAGTTTTGGAGTTGACCCGGACAGGGAATGTAACGGCAACCTGACTGACTCGGAATGGATCCCGGAAAATAATACCATTATTTACCAGCACAAAAGCGGAGTTAAAAAAAGAGTGTTTCTTGAAGGAGCACCGATCCATTTCATAAAAGGCATAGAAAACTCAGAAGGCATATGGGTCCCGTCCATCAGCCAGGAAGATAATGAAACGTCTTTATCTCTCGAAAACACGGCAGTGGTAATAGAATATCCTGTTTCAGGCGAGTTCCTGTTTGAGATGGTTACCCACAATGGAACAAGATATACGATGGCCAGGTTCTGAAAATGAAAACAGACACAGCCCTTAAGATAGCATGTGTACATCACCTTTTCTCTTCCGTCATATATACTGATATATCAGTTTCGTAACTGATCCGGATAAAAATGTGATGGCAACCTGATCGGCTCAGAGTAGTTCCTAGAAAATAACACCCTTATTACAGTATGAATAAATTCCAAATGGATTAGGTAGAAGTATGATCACTCACATTTCTCTACCATGATTGTCCCATCAATCTGCAATACATAATTGAACTTGTCGCCTATACTCAATTTAAGTGTCTCTGCCACTGCCTGAGGAAGTTTATCATGGAAATACTGATCTGTGGCAATTATTTCAGCGGCTTTCGGTTCCTTGCGTGCTTTATTTCGTCTGAGCCTATCTACTAACATTATCCTTTTATCCAAGCTTGTTTTCCCGGTGATCATTCCACTTTCAATGTTATCCATTGATACATTATCGCAATCGAGGAATGTACCAACCCTATCATATTTAATCGCGTTACTGCTATCATAGTTATATGATTTTCGGATACTATCAAACTTTTCATGTACAATATTATTATTTGAATATATCCGCAGAAGAGCATCGTGAACTTCCTGTGCTGTGTATGTTTCTTTTAACTCTCTCATTTTTTCGTCACTTCGTTTTCCAAAAGTTGGTTTTCGATGTTTGCATTCTATATTTCTTCTTCTAAACCAGCAATGCATTATTCACACATGCTACTTTGATTTCTGTGTATATAATATTCCTTTTTAACTCTTCAATCCTTCTTTCGACACACCTAAGTGAAAATGAACTTTATAAAATAGAATTATATTTTAAATGGTTTCCCATGATAGCACAAGGTTTACAATGTCCAAGTTCTAAAATCAGAAAAAGTGAAAAAGATCAGAAGATCTAGAAATAATCAGGAATCAAGAATCAATAATGCTCTTGCCGGAGCACCGTCGCAGCCCTCAATTTTCAGGGGCAAGCACAGGAAAAAATAGATTCCTGCTTCTACCGAACTCAGGTCAAGGCATTCCACGATATTCACGTTAATTGAAAGCAATATGTGATGGGCAGGCAGATTTTCAGAAGAAAGGCTATCAACGGAAAAACTATCAATTCCAACTGTTTTGAACCCTTTTCTGACAATCCAATCTGCTGCACCTGAGTCAAGGTAAACAGAATTTTCAGGGAACTCTTCAGTTTCACTTCTTCTATCGCTTTCTTCTGCCTGAAAACAGGAGGTTTTGGAGCTTTTTTCTTTCTCGAAAGGAGATTTTGTTTTGAGAAGTAGAATAGAAACACTTTCATCGATCCCCAGGTTATTAAATGCCTTATCAAGAGTAGAGTCTTTCAATGCTCCATTTATTTGAGAAAAGTCCAGAACAGCTGCCTGACCCATGAGATTTTCAAGATTTAAATTATCAATAGCGAGTCCGTCTTTAATAATATGGGATGGTGCATCAACATGAGTGCCCATATGGCTTCCGAAACTCAGTCTGGATACCGCACATCCATCCTTTTCAATGGTGCAGACGCTTTCAATTGAGGGTTCAGGGTCTCCGGGAAAGATTAGAGTAGAATGAGAGATAGGAACTGTAATATCTATAATTCTTCCTTTAAATGGTATCTTTTCCGGAACAAACATCCCATTTCACCTTATCCTGCTTTTCATATACTCTGTTTTATCTTCAGTTTCATTTTAGTTTTATTCTGGACTTATTTTAATCCATTATTTTAGACTTATTTTAATCCGCTTTCGGTTGTCCCGGCTTTTTCTTGAGATTAATCCATGTAAATAATGGATCTGTTAGTACATTCATCTATGCATTTCATACAAAGGTTACATTTCTTAGGGTCGATTTTTGCAAGCTCGTTTTCTTCGTAAATGGCTCCCACAGGACATACATCCTTGCATTTGCCACACCTTTTGCAGCCGAAAACCACAACAAATCCATCCGTCTCTGGCATCAGTGAACCTTTGGAATCGAATAGATATATTAATTTCTGAACAATTAATTTCCAAACCGGAACCGAAATAATTATTTTTCACGAAACTCGCTCATCAGCATCCGGAAAAATAACAGGAAACAAGTCTTATATAGGACAAAAGGATATGCAGTCTCAGAATGGAAAAGTTCACTAAGGATGAGACAGGCTCTTTTTGCAGTTACCTCTCGGAAGGATGCAGGCTCTGCCAGCAGGGTGCAAAAATGGTGCTCTTCGTAACCGGGCTATGTCCTAAAAGCTGTTTTTACTGCCCGCTCTCTGATGAAAGGCGTGGAAAGGACCTCACTTTTGCTAATGAAAGGCCTGTAAAAAGCGATGAAGATCTGCTTAGGGAAGCTGGGCTTATGGATGCCCTTGGGACAGGGATCACCGGCGGAGAGCCTTTACTGAAGATAGAGAGAGTCCTCTATTATATCCGCTTGCTTAAGGCTTCTTTTGGGGAAGGTCATCATATTCATCTTTATACATCTCTTGCTCCAGACAGGGAGACTCTTGAAAAACTGGCAGAAGCAGGGCTTGATGAAATTCGCTTTCATCCGCCGCAGTCAGTCTGGGGAAAGCTCATGGACAGCCCTTACGCATCTGCTCTGCAAAATGCAAAAGATCTTGGAATCGTAGCAGGAATTGAAATACCCTCTCTCGAAGGTGCTGAAAAGGTCGCAGCTTTTGCAGAAAAAATGGGCGTTTTTCTAAATCTCAACGAACTGGAATTTTCCGATAATAATTCAGAAGCACTTCTGAAAAACGGGTTTTCCCTGGAATCAGATACATCATGTGCTGCTGCAGGTTCCAGTACGCATTCTGAAAACGCTTTCCGTGCCTGTAAAAGAGTGCATTTCTGTTCTTCTACTTATAAGGATGCAGTCCAGCTTCGCAAAAGGTTTCAAAGAATTGCAAAAAACACAGCTAGAGAATTTGACGAGATCACGGAAGACGGTACCCTTATTTATGGGGTTATTGATGGGGGAGATCAGGGACTTGCTGAGGAAATCCTCAAAGAGTCAGAAGTGCCTGGTGAACTTTTTGAGGTAAAAGAAGGGAAGATCGAGATAGCCTGGTGGGTGCTTGAAGACCTGAAGGATATGCTAAAAGAAGAACTTGAACCCTCCAGTACAAAACTTTTCATCATTGAGAGGCATCCGTTTGAAGATGGACTGGTTGTAGAGCTCATTCCGTTATGAACAGATCTGCCCGAATTCATACTGTATACTTTTTAAAGAAAACAATCAGGAATCTATCCTGAGAACCCATATAGGGTCAAAAATTTATATAAGAGAGATCAATAAAGTTTAAAGAATTATTAATCATTTAGCGGGGTTAGATACCAGGGGGTTAGGTACGAAGGATCCTGTTTCTCTCGTATACTCCCTTGTGGAATAACTTCTATATACTTGAAAAAGGGTTTCTTATGCCATATCCGGTTGCACATGTCCTATTCTTCCTGTTCTGTGTCGGCGCAGTAGCTATATATGCTTTAGCTGGACCTTTCTTCCGAAGAGAGCTTTCTTTCAAGGACGCAAGAAAGCTGCTGCTACTGGTGTTTGTAGGCAGTTTAAGCACTCTTCTTCCGGACATAATGGCCGTGTATAATATTTTTGTAAACGGCAATCTGGATCACTGCTCAATTGGCTCAATCATGACGCATTCGCTTTTATTCGGTTTCTCTGCGGTTCTGTTCGGAACATTTGCAGGATATGCTG
Source organism: Methanosarcina hadiensis (assembly GCF_046529725.1). Taxonomy (GTDB): domain Archaea; phylum Halobacteriota; class Methanosarcinia; order Methanosarcinales; family Methanosarcinaceae; genus Methanosarcina; species Methanosarcina hadiensis. The sequence continues at coordinate 2,852,722 of NZ_CP136241.1, forward strand.
CATACAGGGAATCCAGTAAAGCAGCCTCTATGGCAATCTTTGCAGGGTCTGCTTTCCTTACACACCTGCTCCTCGACGATATTGCAGAAGGAGGATGTGCTTATCTGTATCCTCTGTACAATGGACGTATCAGTCTATTCTCAATAATGGATACCGGATTCGCAGAAGCTGGCGGCTTACTTAACTATCTAGCAGTTTCTATTGTATCTGTTTTCTGCGTATTCATTGTAATAATGATGGCACTATTCGCTTTGAACAAATTCGGGTTTGAGTTCGGTTACGGGGCTGAAAAATAATTTTTGAACCTGGAGAAATGGGAAATAAATATAAGATAAAAATAATTAATCTGGAGAAATGGTAATTAAGGTCGTAAAAATAATGAAATCTAAGGGAATAAGATGAATAAACAAGTAAGTAATATAAAACAAGTAAGTAATATAAAACAAGTAAGTAATATAAAACAAATAAGAAAAACATCAAGAAAGAATATATAAAAATTAAAAAAGAATTAAGATTCGTCAAAACTGGTTTGAAGTTCCCCTGCTCCATCGAGTTTTTTAACGACTCGAGCCGGATAACCCAGGGCAAGGCTGTTCGGAGAGATATCACGGGTAACTACGGACCCTATACCGATTATCGAGTTATCCCCTATCTCGACTCCCTGAGTGATTATGCAGCCGGGATTTACAGAAACTCCACTTCCTATTTTTATGGGCTCTATAGTCCTCGGATATGCCTGTCTCGTGGTCAGGCTGCCTCTGGAATGAGCAGAGAGGATGCAGCGGTCCCCTATTTCAGAGTAATCTCCAACTGTGATCATTTCGGGGTGAAGCCTGTCAAAAACTACATCGTAGCCGACATAAACATTTTTTCCGAGATTTACGCCTCGCATTTTATGAAATTTCGCTCGCCATGAAGGAATCGGAAACCATGCAGCAACACGTTCCAGGGCCCAGTTCTTGAAGTACCTCATTCCGAAGATGAGTTTATTGCTGTGATAGTGATCAGCTATTTCACCAAAAGTTACTTTATCTCTGTTTGATACTACGGCAGTTATATTAATGCCCCCCATTTTGCGGTGAAAAACACCCTGCATTTATATCCATTACTTTCAACAGATAAATATATTTCCCATAGTCACTTATGAGTCGGACAAAATATTGATCAGATCGATTGATATATGAATATTCTGATCAAGAAAAAATATAATTTTGAAAGGATATGATATTCTGCCTGCCCGTAATGCTATCTATCATAATGCTATAACTCTCAGGTTCTGCTTCTGGTCACAACCTTCATCAGGAAAGACTTCTTGATTTCCACCGCATCATTAGGGCAGAGTTCGCGGCAGCAGTAGCACTGGATACATTTTTCTGAGTTAATTTTGAGTGTCCTGTGCATTTCCTCAATTGCATGTGCCGAACAGTTCAAAACACAGGCTTTGCAAAGTGCACATTTTGAGGTGTTGATAAAAGGCTTTACAGTAAGATAGGTCCGGAGAGCCCTCATAAGGAAAGAAGGCACCATTGCAGTGACTCCTCCTTCTGCCATTTTAAACCCGAGGCTTGCTTCCTGAAGAGGAACTCCTTTAACTTCAGGTTTTTTCGTCCCGAACCCTCTCGAAAGTGCAGCCCTGTTTGTAGGCACTTTTAACGGATCAATCCCTATCAGTTCGGAAGCAACCATATCAAGGGCCACGCAATCGTAGCTTGCCAGGATTACTCCTGAATTTATAGGCGTCCCATTGGCAGGACCGTTGCCCTCCATCCCCATCACGCCGTCCATAACCGCAAGGTGAGGTTTGACAACGGAATAAATATCAACTATCGCTTCGCCAAAACGGTCACGGTCTTCCAGAGCGTGTGCCTGCTTTCGGGTCTTATACGGTACGGCCCCAAAAAAGTTTTTAAGAGCCCCGGTGTAAAGGGTAAGTTCATGGGTCTTGAGTTTCGGAAGCGAGATTACAATATCAGCTTCAAGGACTGCCTTTGCTACGTAAAGGCGTGGAAACCGACGGGCTCCTGGGACAGAGACCTCAGTATAACCTGAAGTCTCGAAATTAATAAGCTCTGCTCCACAGGCGGATGCAACAGCCTCAATTCCGGATGTACGAAAGGCCTCCGAAGTCGTGGTCGAACCCGGTTTCACAATCCCTGACCCGTCCCCTATAACCGGGACGCCGCCTGCTTCCTTAACCAGCTCACACATCGCAGCTACCACTGCAGGATGAGTGGTGACAGCATCTTCCGGAGGCCGGATAGCAAGCACATTGGGTTTAAGCAACACGTGCTTTCCTGGAGTAATAATGCTCTCAAGCCCGCCTATCAGGCCAAGTGCTTCTTTGATTGCACTTTTTACGTTTGAATAATCGGAGCACCGTACAATTGAGACTGTGGAGTTCATGTTTATCCACCTGGATTGCAAATCAGATTACTGACCAGGACCTGAAATCTGTCCATATTTGATATGGGAATGCATGCAGCTTACCTGCCCAGATAATAGACAGGAGGAGTAGCACGCACGTATTCTGTAGTGTCTCTTACCCTGTCGATGTGCCGCCAGGCTTTTTCTATGGTATCTCTGGGCAGACCCGTATTCTTTTCAGCAACCTCTATGGGCAGCTTATGTTCCTGCGCATAGAGAAGCTGGTCCATGATATGCATGGGCATGCGCCAGTAGAACTCTTCATCGGTTGTATAATGGCTCCATGTGTCAGCACTTGGCGGGCGCTTTATAATCTCCTCATTTACTTTGAGATGTTTTGCCAGAGCATAAATCTGGGTCTTATAACAGTCTGCAAGAGGTTCAAGGTCAACACCTCCGTCCCCGTACTTCACAAACTGCCCGAGGACAAGTTCGGTCTTATTGGTTGTGCCGCAAACAGCATAATTCAACTTCTCGGCATACATATACTGAATCATCATTCTTGACCGCTGTTTGACACCCTGAAGCCCGATCAGCTCAAGATAGTCATTCGCCTTCAACCTGTGCTTTGCAACCGTTTCTCCGTCTTTTATTAACCGGATATAAGGAACACTTAAGCCCTCACGGTCAAGGAAATTAGGCAGGACCAGTGAAGTTTTGTGTATTCCGGGATCATACTCAGGACAGACTCTCTTGAGGAGCTGTTCTTTCTTTTCATAAATGTTAAGGGACTCCAGAATTGGAGAAATAGGAACCTCTTCATATGGTACCCCCAGGCTTTCACAGATCTCTGCTCCAAGAGTCCTGCTCGAAGGAGCCGATTCTTTTTCAGGAAGAAGGAGACTATACACATTTTCTTTGCCGAACTCCTGTACACAGAGCGTAAGGGATACAGCCGAATCTATACCGCCCGAAACCCCGAGAACCACACCTTTTTTCTTGAAACCGGTAACCTGGTCTCGTATAAAAAACTTGAGCTCTTTAACAAGCTCACCGATGTCTCTGTTAAGTTCATTCAGGATATGGATATCATTGAAATCCACTGGTCTTCCGTTAATGTTTTTAGACAACTTTTTTACGTGACTTTCCGTAGTTTTCGTTTCACTGCTTCCAATAATTTGCATAATTATTCCCCGGATAGATTGTTTGTGATGGTAATGTTAGAAAGGAGTTAGAGAGACTGCTTAAACTTTAAGCAAAATTTTTTGAGATTTGTCTATCTTAATATCAAGCTTCTCTGCAGCTTCCTCGATCAGCGGCTGCGAAAGTTTCTGGTGGAGTTTTTCCAGCCCTTCTTCCCTTGACATCTCCCCGCTTCGGACAAGCCCTGCTATATCAAAAGCATACGGATGGAAACCATACTTTTCCAGATGGTTATAGCATGCAAAAGAATTTAGTGTGCAGTTTGTTGAATTGCTGTCATTGAGGGCAGGAGGCTTCCACCCGAGGCCAATTACTGTCTCAAGCACTTTATCCTCGCTGTACTCCCACAGGCAAAGAGGGTGCAGAATAGACGGAGCGATCTCACCTATGTTTTTAATGACCTCATTTTTAATGACGAACTGCTCATCCCGGTCATCAACACCGATTTTTTGAAGCTGCTTTTCGAAAAGGTTCCTTGACCACTGTATAAAATTAGCTGACAGATTAATTATGGGATTGGGGGATTGACCTGCCGTAAAAGCAAATACGATAAAAGGCGCTTTCTGGACTATTGCCTGCTCCATCAATTTCTGTTTTATTATGCTGATACAGATATTGCAGATATCGCTCGCCCTGTATTTGGCAAACTTCGGGAAAGCATCATAAGACTCAGCTGCTTTCCGGAAGAGATCGTACAGGACCTCTTTTTCTATTGTCAGCTTGAAATAGTCGCATCCCGTAATCTCACACATTTTCTTTGCGTTTATTACGGCATAATCCGAAGTGAACCCGTTGTCAAACTGGACGGCAAGTATTCTCAGGAAGGGATAATCTTTTTTCAGTTTATAAAGCGTATATGAAGAGTCTTTTCCCCCTGAAAGAGCATATATCACATCGTAATTACCCCTGCCGCAGTATTCTTTAAAAAGAGCCTCAATCCTGTTAAGATATTGCTCCTTTTCCTGCTGGGAAAGAGGTGCATACGTTTCACAAAAATGGCAGAGACCGCTTTCTTTGTTGAATTCAATGCCTGGAATATCTGAGTCCAGGACACACCTTTTACATACTAGCTTTGACATGCTGGTACTCCTCTATAATAGACCTGTTGGATATTTTCCCATTCTCGCTCAGTGGAAGATGGTCAATAAGGAGGATCTCCCTCGGGTACAGATACCCTGGCAGGTTCTTCCTGCAAAAAGCAAAAATTGCATCGACTTCAGTTCCCTGGTTCGGTATGACCATAAGGCTGATTGCATTTCCCATAAGCTCGTGATGGACGGGCACAACAAAAACCCCGGATACGTCAGTGCCTTTCTCAATTTCTTTTTCGAGCTCTCTCGGGTTAACCCGGTGATCGCCTACTTTAATGAGGTCATCCTTGCGCCCGAGCAGCTTTATATACCCGCCCTGAAGTTTCTGTGCAAGGTCCCCGGTATGCAGCCATCCGTCAATGATCCTTTTTTCAGTTGCAGCCTCGTCATTCAGGTAACCAAGGAGGATATTATCCCCTCTGGCAACAAGCTCGCCTGTGATGCCGGGTCCTGCAGGCCTGTTTTCCGAATCAAAAACTTCCAGTGTGACCCCGGGAATTGCTTTACCTATCGTATCGATAAATTCGTCCACATCTTCTGAAGGCAGATAGGCAAGCCTTGCCGTAGCTTCGGTCTGGCCGTACATTGGCAGGATCTGTGTATCTGGACTTAATTCCCTGATACTCCGTACAATAGCCCTGTCCATAGCTCCGCCAGCAGACGCTGCGGTCCTGACATTTACAAAGGCTTTTTTGAATCTTTCCGGGTATTTGAGAAGGATACGATAGGTGCTGGGCACTCCATAGAATATGGATACCCCGGATTCGATGAGACTGAAAACAGGGTCTATGAAATTCATTGTCCCGATATTTATCGAGCCTCCGGCCATCAGGTGGGAATTAATTATGGAATTCCCAAAAGCATGATGGGGAGAGATTACCAGGGCTGCTTTGTCTTTTGAGGTGATGTTAAGAATCTCAATTATTGATCTGGAATTTGAGGCCAGGTTTCTGTCGCTCAGCATAACCCCTTTAGGAGTCCCTGTTGTACCTGAAGTATAAAGCACAAGCCTGAGTTCGGGATCATTTTTTTCGAGAATCATTCTTTTGCTGAGGGTTTCTGTAATAGTGCCATCCGAAACACTGTCGTCTGAAACAATGATCACGGTTCCAAAACGTTCAAAAAATCCGTATCCAAACCTTAAGTACTGCTTTTTCGTCGCAATTATATTGTTGATACATGCAGCATCAAGGATCCTCTCAAGGCTTAACCCTGGCATTTCGACTGGCATGGGTATTGCGATATTGCCTGACCGGTATACTGCCATAAGTATTTTGATATACTGTATTCCGGACTCAGCCAGTATTGCAAATTTACAGTGCTCAAAATCAGCAAGAGATGAAGCAACTGTATTTATGCCCTCATCGAGACGGCTGTAAGAAATTGATTTTTTACCCTCTTCAAGAGCGATCCGGTGAGAATTCTTTCTGGCGTGCTCAGTGATACAAGCATCAATTATCATGCCCTTCACTTCGCCAGTCTGGTAATCAGGTTGGTAATCCCCTGTAAAGAGTCGAAATTCTCCGGTGTCAACATATCTTCAGGAATTTCGATAGAGTATGTTGCACAGATATAGTCTATCAACTCAAGCAAACCAATAGAGTCTATGACCCCGCTCTGGGTGAGAGAATCACTATCATTAATAGTCGTTTCCCGCTCCATAAAAGAGTTGTTCTTCAAATAATTGAGTATATCATTCCTTATCTGTTCCATATAGTCTTACCCCTTTGCTTGGATCAAATTATCAACTGCAGGTGACACACACTTGTCCGTATTAATTAAAAGCCCCAAAGTTACTATGCAATCCAACTATATAAATAATTTGAGAGTATTGGATTAAATAAATTTCTCAAGATGGCTCATACTGATAGTGTGCCGGTCCGACTCTACAACAATAGAAAAAATATACTTTTCGTCCAGTAAAAAATGAGAATATGAAGCATTATTAAAATCAGGTTCTTTATTTAAAAAGAAAAACATACTTTTATTTGAAAACTTACTGAATGCCTCTTTTAACGTCCATGTCTTTAAAAAATCATTATCTGTTACTGACTTATCTGGGTATAATGTTACTGGTTTATCTGAGTATATTCGTTCATTATGGAGATATTTCAATGTATTTTTGAGTTCAAGTAGTCTCCTGGTTTCGACATCAATGCCGATCTTAACCTTTGATACGGCAAGAGCTATAATGTTTTCAGAGTAAGAAATACAGATACACAGGTCTTCATGGTCAGTTATATGGACTTTTCCATACCTGTCTTTGTAAGTGGAGATGCTCAGGGCAGAATCCAATCTAAGGAGAGTACATAGAATATGTTTCAAAACTGTCCTTGAGACAATAAACCTTTTTTTGAAATAAGAAGTTTGAAGTTTTTCAAGATTTTCTTTTTCAATACTGCTGAGATATTCTGCACTTAAGGCATTATAATTGTCAAGATCAATAAAAAAGATAAGGATATCATGTTTTTCCCATAAGCAAGGGATATTTTCCAGAATAACGGAAGAGAGGATCAGGTTCTCTGTGCGCATACAGTTCAATCCCTATCTTATTAAGTGTCAATATCTATCTTATTAAGTGTCAATATCTATCTTATTAAGTGTCAATATCTATCCTATTACAACTGGCACATATAAATCAATTAGTAAACATTAGCCTCTTTAAAAGGACAGCTTTTTTACGGTTATCCCTGAGCTTTTCTTATTTCTGATCGGGCAAAACTTTTACCGGTAAAAAACAGGTTGTATCAGACTTTCTTTATTTAGGAGATCCTTACTAAAAAATATAAAGCAGCATTTCTGGAACAAAAAAATGATTTATTCTTAAATTTCCCTCTTAAATAACGGCAAAATTCGCTTTTTCCCGTATTGGTCAATACATTTAGAATATATCTGCAGATCCATAATATACTTCAATATAAATATTTAAAAAAAAGTAATCCTAAAATATATAAACGATAAGGATATAGGGTATTCGATTCTTAGCTCCCTTTCGAAGGGGTCGTATCTCCCTGGAAACATAAACAGAATGGGATGAGTACAGTAGAAAAGAATATAATTAAAATGAGAATATAATTCCAAATTATCATTAAAACTGAGGTGTCCGAAACTGCAGACTGCGGAAGAAAGGGTAAGAGCGAGATTGATAAAGTATCTCGGCAGGGATGAAAACGGGATACGCAAGGTTGTGCTCAATCTCTTCCTGACCGGAGACAAGTTCACCACCGGTGAAGTTTATGACTACCTTGATAAAGGAAACTTCGAGGTAAGTTACCGGGGAGTGTCAGCCATGGTCGGGCTTATGAATACGAGACTCGGAATCCTGAGCATAAATGTTACAGGGGATCATAATGTATATTCCCTGAAAGAGAGTTACAAAAACATTGTCGGCTCTGTTCTTGAAAATTACTGAGCCGCTTTATTGCTGTAAATCCTGCTTTTTATGTAAGAGAATTCTCCAGATCTCCTGTCCTTTTCTGTTAATATCAGAAATGCAATGAATTGTAAATCAAGATTGCCATCAAGAAATTTCATCTTTATAGAAAAAGCTTAAATGTAAGAAGCGAGTGTTCGGGAAAATCAGTATTATTAATTTTAGTTCTCTCCGGAGTTGAGGTCCAGATTTTATCTCTGTTGGATCCAGATTTTATCCCTGTTAGTACCTGATTACTGCTACCAACCCTGAAAGTTATTAATACAATCGCTTACATTAAGTTGTGATTCTTATTAATGGATCTAAAGCTTTTCAATACATCTGTACCTGGAGTATAGTCAGACAAAAATGGGATATAACTATTTTAATTTATTAAAATCTTATCCAACGGGCATAAAACCCAAAATTTATAAGTAAGTTTGGAAAAAATTCTTCATAAGAGGAAGGGAAATTACTTTCTAAGTCTAAGAAAAATTGAATTCCATACCACAAAAAATGTATATGAATATTTCTTTTACGTATAATGTTCCTTCTACCTAGTATATTACCAGGGGGAAAATAAATAACTAGCCTGAAAATGGGACAATTGAATAAGGGAGCCTTTCGGGCAGGGCTTCGCTTCTTAAAAGACCGGGCTTTCAGCGCGTTCTACCAGAAGTATGAGCAGATGCTTGAAAAAGAGATTCTTAAATCCGAGATTCCTGAACACATAGCTGTAATTATGGATGGGAACCGCAGGTATGCTGGTCAACTTGGAAGGGCCCGGAGTTTTGGACACGCTATGGGAGCAGAAGTAACTGAAAAAGTTATTGAATGGTGCCATGAGATAGGAGTAAAACAGCTCACACTTTATGCCTTTTCCACGGAAAACTTCCGGCGGTCGGAAGAAGAGGTTGGCGGACTCTTTAGCCTGATCAACGATAAGTTCTTAAAACTTTATACAGATAGCAGAACCTACGAAAAAGAGATGCAGGTAAGGGTTATAGGAGACAGGACAAAGCTGCCTGCATATCTGATCGAATCCATTGAAAAGATTGAGAAAGCCACTGAACACCACAGAAGATTTACTCTAAATGTGGCTATTGCTTACGGCGGCAGGCAGGATATAATGCAGGCTGTAAGGGATATCGCAAACTGCGTATCAAGCGGGAGGCTTTCTATCAAGGATGTTAACGAAAGCCTGATTTCAAAGCACCTGTACCCTGCTCCGGGAGTCCCGGTCCCGAACGTAGATCTGATTGTCCGTACAGGAGGAGACGAAAGAGTCTCGAACTTCCTGCCGTGGCAGGCTAACGGCAGCGAATGCGCGACTTATTTCTGTGCTCCTTTCTGGCCTGAATTCCGAAAAATCGATCTTCTCCGTTCTGTCAGAGTATATCAGGCACGAAAAGAAGAGAAGAAGCTCGAGCACTCATACCGTGTCACAAGAGTTAAAAATTTCCTTAAATTAGGAAAGCACGAAGAAAAAAGCGAAGAGCTGGGGCAGCTGCTTCCTTTAAAAAATAAGGGACTGTCCTGAGATACTCAAAATATACGGAAAAAGCATATCCGGATAAATTAATATTCAAACTAACTGCCATCTATATCTTTAAATTAACATACAAATTCTTTTTCATAAAGTAAAGGTCCCATACTTCTTCTTTTCAAAATTGCCATTTTGGCAGTTGATCTGACAGGAAAATAACCCCCAAAGCACCGTTATATTGATATTCCGGGGCGACTATGTTAACTGGGGAAAGTTTGGCTATATCTGATTTTAAGTTCCTGGAGTTATCACGGCTCTGAGAGCTTATTGTAAACCCGAAAGCAAAAATCCAGAGATATATCAAGCCTATCCGGCAGATTATGCGGTAATGACAAGATATCTCACAGTTACCTTTTCAAAAGAGGGGAGTTATTATGAACACTTGTAAAGAGTTTAATCCTTATTCCTGCGAAGAATACATCTCAGGGTTTGAGATAAAGGATTCAGGTACTGGAGAAATCAGGAGGGATTGAAGTGGGGAAAGAAGAGAAACCCAATCGCCTGATTAACGAAAAAAGTCCTTATCTTCTACAGCACGCATATAATCCCGTGGACTGGTACCCCTGGGGAGAAGAGGCTTTTGAGAAAGCCAGAAAAGAAAACAAACCTGTTTTTCTCTCGATCGGATACTCGACCTGCCACTGGTGCCACGTAATGGCACACGAGTCTTTTGAAGATGAGGAAGTCGCAAGGCTCATGAACGAAGCTTTTGTCTCCATAAAAGTAGATAGAGAGGAAAGGCCTGATATTGACAATATTTACATGACTGTCTGCCAGATAATCCTCGGGAGGGGGGGGTGGCCTCTTAATATCATTATGACTCCGGGCAAGAAGCCGTTTTTTGCTGGCACATATATTCCTAAAAAATCCCGCTTCAACCAGACAGGAATGCTGGAGCTGGTTCCCAGGATAAAAGAAATCTGGGAGCAGCAGCATGAAGACGTGCTTGATTCGGCAGAAAAGATTACGCTTACCATACAGAATATGATAAAGGAATCTTCAGGAGAGGGGCTCGGGGAAGAGATAATAGAAGAAGCTTACGATGAAATGCTTAATTCGTTTGACCCGGAATACGGAGGTTTTGACGGGGCTCCGAAATTCCCTACTCCACACAGGATTTCCTTTTTGCTCCGCTACTGGAGGCGCAGCGGAAACCCTGAAGCCCTTCACATAGTAGAACATACCCTGGACAATATGCGCAGTGGAGGAATCTATGACCACCTGGGCTCAGGTTTCCACCGCTATTCTACGGACAACATGTGGCTCCTGCCTCATTTTGAGAAAATGTTGTACGATCAGGCCCTTACTGTAATTGCATATACCGAAGCCTATCAGGTTATCGGAAAAGACCTTTATAAAGAAACGGCAGAAGGAGTCCTGGATTATGTCTTGAGAGACCTGACCTCCCCTGAAGGCGGGTTTTACTGCGGGGAAGACGCAGATGTCGAAGGGGAAGAAGGAAAATACTACCTCTGGACAATAGAAGAGGTCAGGAGTATTCTTGGGCCTGAAGATTCGGAACTGATCACCAAAATATTTAATTTGAGAGAGGGAGGAAATTTCGAAGAGGAAATAAGGGGTAGAAAAACCGGGACAAACCTCTTTTATATGGTCCGTTCTCCGGGATCGCTTGCAGCCGAAATGAAGATTCCTGTAGAAGAAGTAGAAGAGCGGGTAAAAACCGCCAGAGAAAAACTCCTTAAAGCAAGGTATGAGCGCGAAAGACCTTCACTGGATGATAAAATACTTACAGATTGGAACGGGCTTATGATTGCAGCCTTTGCAAAGGCTTATCAGGTCTTTGGAGAAGAGAGGTACCTGAAAGCTGCAGAGAAAGCTGCGGATTTTATCCTTATGGTTCTTTACAGACCAGGGGATAGGCTGCTTCACCGCTACAGGGATGGGGTTGCAGGGATCTCCGGAACTTCCGATGACTATGCCTTTTTGATTCATGGGCTTCTGGAACTTTACGAGGCAGGATTTAAAATGCGCTATCTCAGGGCTGCAATTTCCCTTAACAGCGAACTTCTGGAATGCTTCTGGGACCCTGTTAACGGCGGACTTTACTTTACAGCCAACGACAGCGAGGCTCTTATTTTCAGAAAAAAGGAGTTTGCAGATTCTGCAATACCATCAGGGAACTCAATCGAAATGCTGAACCTTTTGCGCATTTCCAGGATAATTGCAGATCCCGAACTCGAGGAAACTGCTGACCAGATGGAACGCGCGTTTTCAAAGCAGATCATAAAAGCGCCTTCCGGATATACCCAGTTCCTGTCTGCCCTTGACTTCAGATTCGGGCCTTCATACGAAGTGATAATTTCGGGAAAAGACGGAGCTCCGGATACAGAACAGATGCTGAAAGAGCTCTGGAGTTATTTTGTGCCCAACAAAGTGCTTATTTTCAGGCCCGAGATAGAAAAACCTGAAATTACCGAGCTGGCAAAGTATGCAGAAGAACAGGTTCCTATTGAAGGTAAGGCAACTGCATACGTTTGCCAGGACTACGAATGCCAGCTGCCCACTACTGAAACCAGCGAAATGTTAAGAATGCTGAATGTTTGAGGAATGTTGAATGTTTGAGGAATACTGAACGTTTGAGCCTTATTAACGCTCAAGCTGAATGCTGACTTAAGTACGGCAAATCTCAAGCATATGAAAGTGAGATCACGGTTTTATAGAAAAGAAACGGAGGATATGGAAAATGAAAGAATACACACTTGAAGAGCTTGCGGAATATAAAGGCCAGAACGGTAAGATCTACGTTGTATATGACGGCCAGGTATACGACGTATCAGACAGTTATATGTGGGAAGATGGTACGCACCAGGGACTTCACGAGTCGGGACAGGACCTTACGCAGGATATGGATGAAGCGCCTCATGGACCAGAGGTATTTAAGGATTACGAGGTTGTCGGGACTCTTAAAAAGTGACCTGTTTTAAAGTGTCATATTTTTTAAAGAAACAGAGAAAGAACAGGAACAAAGGAACAGACGATTAGTTGTGACTTTAGAAAGTTAAAATGAATCAGTATTCCGAATGCGCCAGAAGAGGGAACAAAAAAGAAGAGGGAACAAAAATGAATTCAAGAGAAAAAACAGGGCTGGAAAAAGAGGAATGCCTCAGAAAACTGAAAAATTTCTTTGAACTCCAGCCCCTTGCTGTTCTAGCAACTCAAGATGGGAATGCGCCTTATGCAAGCCTCATCTCCTTTGCCTCAAATGAAAAGCTTACATACCTTCTTTTTGCGACTCCGAAGGCTACCAGGAAATATTCAAACATGCAGGCAAACCCTGCAGTTGCCCTGCTAATAGATAACAGGAAGAATACAAAAGAGGATATTCAGGAAGCAACGACAGTAACAGTCCTGGGAAGAGTTGAACAGGTAGAAAGCTTCGAATACAGCATAATGGAAAAAACCTATTTAATGAAGCACCCGTATCTTGCGGACTTTCTTCATTCCCCTGAAACCGCTTTTCTGAAAATCCGGGTGGAGAAATACATTGTTGTGACCCATTTCCAGCGGGTTGTGGAAATTTCGGTCTGACTGAAAGGCAAGGGCAGACAGGTAAGACAGGAGCAAACAGGATTTCAAAACATTTCAAAATTTATCGTCTTCTTATCCTGCAATATCAAGCTCAGCTCATTTAAACGGGATTAATTATAACTGCAATTAACCCTATTTCCATCTCCATGCTCATAGGACTTACAGGTACGCCGGGAACGGGAAAAACCTCGGTAAGCAAACTTCTCGAAAAACGCAGGGGATGGAAAGTAGTCTACCTTAATGATCTCATAAAGGAAGAACGCCTGTACTCAGAAGTTGATGAAGAGAGGGATGCGGTAGTAGCAGATATGGAGCTAGTTGAAAACCGCCTTAATGAGATTATTGATGAAACTGAAAAGGAATCAGCAAACAAAATAGTGATTCTTGAAAGCCACCTTGCTCATTACATAACAGACATCGCAATCGTACTCAGGGCTTACCCTCCCGAGCTGAGAAAAAGGCTCGAGAAGCGCGGATATTATGAAGAAAAAATAAACGAAAATGCAGAAGCCGAAGCAATTGATTTGATCCTGGCGGAAGCTTTTGAATGGTGCAAAAAAGTCTTTGAGGTAAATACAACAGGCAGGACAGCGGAAGAGACTGCTGAAGATGTGGAAAAAATCATAGATCATCTCCTCAGCGGAAAAGAAGATGAACTGCAGGAATACAGTCCCGGCTCCCTTGACTGGATTGATTCGGTACCCTGAAAGAGAGCAGCATTACTAAGAAAACTGAGAATAGGCTGAGAGAAAAGTATAGCTTAAAAATGGTTATAAAGAAAAATCGCTGTCACTGGTAGAAACATTCTTCAGGCGGACAACTCCGTCGAAGCTTTTAATTACCTCTGCGACCGGTTTCGGGACAAGATGCTCCCACTTTTCTCCTGCAATCATTCGTCTCCTGATCTCAGTGCCGGAATACCTTTCTCTGACATAAAGAGGAGATTCCTTAACACAGAACCCGGCTTCCCGGAAAAGCTGAATGACCAGAGGGTTGTTCGAATATACTACATCAAAGCGAGGAGTTCTGGATGCGACATGGTGGACCCAGATAGAGTTATACCTGACGTCCTCAATGGGAACTACGTAGTGGCGGATAGGGAGATGCTCAAGCGCGTTATAAAGCATCAGAACCCTTTCTCCTGCAGTAAACGGGTCGGTGGCTTCATGGCTTTTCTGGGCACTTCCTATGCCTATGACCAGTTCATCCACCTCTTCCGCGATCCGCGTGATTACGGCATGGTGTCCGAAGTGATACGGCTGAAAACGCCCTATGTAAAAAGCTCGTAACATCGTATCCAACCTCGAATATACCATATTTCTTTCTTTGAATTAAGTTTCGAACATAAATTAAATTTAAAATTTAAATTAAGTTTCGGTTCAGATTAAGTTTAGGACTTCAGACCGTTTCATCGCGGATTCCGGTCTCAAAGCTGAATTCCTTGCAGACTTCCTGGAAATGTTCAGCATTACCCTTGCGCTTCATTTCAATAAGTTTTCCAACGAGTTCGAGGCCTGGCTTGGGGTCTTCCATGATCTCCATCTCATCACGGACTTTATCGAAGTATTTTTCCCCGATTTCAGTCCTTATGAAAACAGAGTTCCATCCGTCAGGCGCTCCAACCGAACCCACGGAAATATCGGCAAAGACCGAGGTGTAGTCACAGCAGTGATGGCAGGGGTTCCTTGCATACTTTGCAACGTCCTTGATAGGCACGGAATGGACCTCTCCGTCTTTTGTGTAAACCCAGAATTTACCTTTTGTGAATTCCATCTTTACGATATCCTGGACATTGACCTTCATGATCTCAGGGATAATCTTGTGGAGCATCACGTCATGTTGGAAACTTTCCATGCAGAGCAGGCCGATTATGAGCACGATCTTCTCGTTTACGTTTTCTCGGATCAAACGTGCAGCATGTGCCTGGCAGGGTACTCCTACTACTGCAATCCGGTCGTATTTCTCAAAAGCTTCCCTGAGAGCTGCTACTACAGGGTCAGAGGTGTATTTTGTCCCTCTTGTCCTTTCAACGTCTTCCGCACTTGTAAGCAGAACAACCTCAGGCTCCCAGTTCTCGTTCCGGGTAATCCCTACAGCACAGTCAATTTCACCTTTATTGAAGAGGGTTTTGAGAATTCCGCTCGTTACGCCTCCGTCCTGGCTGCCGGCATTATCTCTGGATCTGGCACCGAAGAACTTACGAACGTTAGAAAGCTCGTTTTCGATGAAACCGTCCACTACCGGACAGATTCTGCTGCAGGTCAGGCAGCCTTCACAAACCTGGTACGCAGCCCCTTTTTCATAAAGGCTCGCATCGTTAGGGTCGCGAACTTCTGCCGCCTTCTTTACTGAAACAGCTCCAATGGGACATACTGCTTCGCATGCCCCACAGGCTGCGCATACGTCATGTTGAATGACTTCTGCAATCTTTGGTGGCAATCAATTACCTCCAATGCCTCGATAAGCTTGCCTTACTGGCAAGTGTTTTTAAAAGT
Source organism: Methanosarcina hadiensis (assembly GCF_046529725.1). Taxonomy (GTDB): domain Archaea; phylum Halobacteriota; class Methanosarcinia; order Methanosarcinales; family Methanosarcinaceae; genus Methanosarcina; species Methanosarcina hadiensis. Next base: position 2,868,382 of record NZ_CP136241.1, read on the forward strand.
ATAACTGGAATAAACTAAAAAAATATTGCAGGATGTAATAAAATTACATCTTTGCAATGATCTCTTTGCCTATAAGCTTTATTGCCTTTTCTTTGTCGGGACCGATTGGGGAACCGGCAACGATCTGGGTTACTCCGATTGCCTCAAGATCCTTAATCCTCTTCATGCAGTCCTCTGGAGTTCCGCAGATTGCAAAGGCTTCGATCATCTGGGGAGTAACAAGTCCGCCCATGAGAGATCCGAAGTCTCCTTTGGCAATGGCATCTCCGATCTGTTTCTTAGCTTCAACAGAAATGCCGTGGCGTTCAAGGACAAGGTCAGGGGACCCGGCGACTATGAAAGCGACAACAACCTTTGCTGCATTAACTGCTTTTGCAGGATCTTTGTCAATGGAGAAACAGGCGTATGCGGTGACATCGACTTCACTGGGGTCACGGCCGACTTTTGCGGCACCCTTGCGGATCTGCTCTACAGCGACCTCAAAGTCCTTGGGGTGAGAAGCGTTGATAAGGACACCATCTGCAATTTCACCGGCAAGTTCGAGCATCTTGGGACCCTGTGCACCCATATAAATTGGGACTTTCCCGGCCTTGAAAGCGAGCTTTGCACCTGCGAACTTGATCATTTCGCCTTCCATGGAGACCTTTTTGCCGTCAATAAAATCTCTGATAGCCTGAATTGCTTCTTTTGTGGTTGCGAGAGGTTTTTCCCAGGCAATGCCCATGGCATCGAAAGTTGCTTTGTCTCCAGGTCCGAGACCGAGGACTGCCCTGCCGCCAGAAATTTCAGCAATGGAAGCAATGCTTGATGCTGTAATTGCAGGATTCCTGGTATAGGAGTTTGTAACACCGGAGCCTATCTTTATGCTGTTGGTGTTCAGAGCGAGAACGGTAAGAGTGGAATATACGTCACGGTTGTTGTAGTGGTCAGTGATCCAGACGTAGTCGAATCCCTGCTGTTCTGAAAGCTTTGCGTAATATGCGATCTTTAAAGCAGGATCGGCCGGTACAAATTCGATTCCGAACTTCATCTTTGATTACTCCTTAGTCTACTATTTTTGGCTAGATGGGGTCTTTTTATCCTATGTGAAAATATAGAGATCAAATTATAATTAACATCTATTACATCAGGTGCTAATTACAACCTCTAAATAGAATTCACATAACAGTATTTAAGAGTCTATATATAATTAACTGTATTAAAGGAAATGTATATAAAAAGGTTAATAAAACAATTCCTCAAACAGTCATTGCGTTAGAGGCATGCTCAAAGCATGGCTCATTCAAAAGAAATAATCAAACCTTATAAATCTTATCCAGAAATAGATATTTTTCATATTATAATTCAATAGAGAATTATAATAGACTGGAAAAAAGATAATTCTAGCTTTTTTTAAAGGTAGTATTCCAGCCGGGAGCAGGAAAAGATTTATATTGTAAAAATGTATGGCGCTGAATTCTGCAGAGTATCCTGTATTTAATAATTGTAAATATCGGGATTAAAGTCACCGAAATATAAAAAATAAGCCTGAGATTGAGGGCGGGAGGTGTGTGAAAAAAATAAGACAGATTTGAATGGAAGGGAAAAATTTATGTTACTTTTTTAAAAATCCTTAGAATTATATACAAAGAATGGTTAATAAGTATGGATGTTGTAATACTCGGAGCCTGCTCCGGACATTAAAGGGCAAGGGGAAAGCCCATACGAGAATTTTTAGGAACTGGAACTGAAACAGGAGGTGATTAGCTATGGGTGTATCCAAAAAAGGAGAAAAATACCTCTGCGAGATCTGCGGCAATGAAGTAACCGTAACAAAAGTAGGCGGTGGAACACTTGTTTGCTGTGGAGAAGAAATGACCCTCATAGAAGAATAATGAGAAGTCAGATTCTCTCATATTAAAGAAGTATAGGTAATCCATCTGAAGATGTTCGGATAAAACTTGAATAAACAGGAATTTCCAATTTGGAGGGAAAAAAAATGAAATGTTACGAATGTGCCCGGGAGGGCAAAGATACGGATGCAGTGGGAATTTGTATCGTATGTGGAAGAGGGGTTTGCAAAGAGCACCTTATCCATGAGGAAACACCTGTATGGGAAGGCAACTATCCTATTGAACTTAAGCCGGACCAGGAACACATCAAAAGAATTGTCTGTATACCCTGCCATGTAGCGTTGAAAGAGAACTGTCTGTTTAACGAAGTGTGTTGAGGTGGTCAATATGCTGAAATGTTACGATTGCCTTGGAGATAATAAGGATAGCGAAGCAGTAGGTGTATGCATTATCTGCGGAAAAGGTCTCTGTATGGAACATATAAAGCAGGTGGAATTTCCTATGAAAGGGGGCTATCCGCTGCCTGAGTTGACGCTAAAGAAAGACCTTCCCAGAATGATGTGCCGTGAATGCATCGATGCAACTCTTGGAGATGATTTCTGCGTATAATTCCATTGCAGGAATTATACATTGAATCACATATTCATTCAATAACCTTTATGAAAAGGAGGTAAACAATTGACAGAGCATAAAGAAGTAGTGGAAAGTATAGGGAAAAAAATGGGATTCAAACCTCATATCCTTGAAACTCTTGAAGAACTCGATCCTGAATTCCTCGGGAAGTACAGGCGCTGTGACGGAAAACTCCTGTCAGATGGAGCCCTGTCGGCAAAAACAAAGATCCTTATGGCTCTTGCAGTTGTCGCATCCAAGCAATGTGAAGCCTGTACCGTTGCTCAGATGAAAAGTGCCCTCAACCATGGAGTGACCAGAGAAGAAATTATGGAAACACTGGATGTTATCTTCATTACCTCAGGAGCTCCGGCTGTAGCTGCCTGTAGAGAAGCCCTGAAGCTGCTGAAGTAAAAGGATACAATTTGAAGTAAAAGGACACAACTACTAACCAGGATAAAGACTTTTTAACATTTAGCTGTGTGTTCGATTATAAATATGTATGCAGAGAAAGAATAGTGTGTGTCCGGAAATCCAGATAGAAAATATCCGGATACACACCCAAAATCGGGAAGGATATAAAGCTCAGAGTAAATGATTGGGGAAGGCAATGAAAAGCCCGGGGTTTCTAAGTTTAAACATTACTGCTCTCCTTGAAGGCTAATAATATTTGCCGGAGCCGCAGAGTCGAACAGGCCCGGAGATTTCAGATCTGGCCAGCTTTCGAAATCCGGAGTCTGCTCGAGCCGTCAAGGGAAAAGTTTCGAAGAATGAGCTGGCTTCATGCATTCGTTTTCTGACAGCGGCTTCTTTTATCAGGCAATGCTTCAGGAAACGGTGTAGCTTCAGAAGCCCAGGGCCTTTCCCCTGAATTTTGCTCCCGTTGCCATACTCCCATTGGGATGGTTTCAGCTGAAATTCCTCCCCTGGATGGTTACCCATCTGAGCGAGGTTTTAAAAGAAGGGATACAGGGCGATTTCTGTCGTGTAGTGTCCGAAAGCGAAGGAATAGGAAATGCCCCCCTTGTCCTTAAGCCTGGGAATACAATTCTGTTCCTCAGGAGCATATTGACGAACTTTTCGGAAAAGGGACATACGCAGTGTATGTAAACAGATATGTCAACATATCCTGTAGAAGAGGGAATTTCAACTCCTGATTTGAAGCTGCAGGCGAGATTGCCTCCCTCTTACTAACCAGTACACTCGGAAGTTATAAAAAATAAAAATAAAGGGAAAAATGAAGTAAAAGCTAGATAAAAGGGTTAAAACCGTTCGGGCATAAGATTATTGCCCTGAAACCCCTTATTATTTAGATAATTTCGATGATCCTGGTTCTATAGATTATTAAGGTCCTATAGATTATTAATTTAGAGATAAAGGAGAAGGGACATGCAGGAAACCGAAACCAAACCAATCAGGATTCTGGGAATATCGGGAAGTCCCAGGAATATGGCAACCGATTATGTGGTTCAGGAAGCTCTCAAAATCGCGACAGAGAAATATGGTGCAGAAACGGATTATTTCTCCTCCAGAGGAAAAAAATTAAACTTCTGCATCCATTGTGACTTCTGTATCAGGAAAAAAGAAGGCTGCATCCACAAGGACGATATTGCGGCTGAGCTATACGATAAAATGATATGGGCAGATGCCTGGATTATAGGAACCCCAGTTTATCAGGGAACAGTGAGCGCACAGACAAAAACTATAATGGACCGCTGCAGGGCTGTGGTTGCAAAAGACCCTAAAGTCTTTTTAAACAAGGTAGGGATGGGAATTGCAGACGGAGGGGACCGCATAGGCGGGCAGGAACCTGCAATTCAGACGATTCTTAACTTTTACGTGATTAATGAAATGATTCCGGTTGGGGGAGGCTCTTTCGGGGCAAACCTGGGAGGAACCTTCTGGTCAAAAGATAAAGGTGCAGAAGGTGTCTCGGAGGATTCCGAAGGTTTGCGTAGCCTTAGAAGAACTATTAAAAAGCTTATTCAGACAGTCCAGCTCGTGAAGAGAGCGGGCTCTGTAGAGGTGCCTCAGACTCCTGTGCCTGAGGCGTCTAAAGAAGAGCAAATAAGCAGTAGATAAGCAAGCAGGATAAAGAGTTTTGATCCAGACATCCGATCAGAACCGCATAATCAGGGTAATAAGTCATCAAAATATGGTTAAAAGCCAGGAAGGTGTTGTTTTGGTAGAATCGTTAGGCAAACAGGTTAAACGCATAGCATGGGGAATTACAGGCTCCGGAGACCAGATGATTGAAACCTACAGCATTCTGGTCGATATAAAGAACAGGACCGGTGTTGAGGCAATGGTTTTCCTGTCCAAGGAAGGAGAAACCGTAATGAAATGGTATCATCTGTGGGATAAAATCCAGAACGATTTCCCTAACTTCAAAGTGGATGCAGGCCCTAACTCTCCATTCATTGCAGGACCGCTACAGATGGGATACTACGATTTTCTGCTCATAGCCCCGGCAACCGCCAATACGGTGGCAAAAATCGTATACGGGATTGCAGATACCCTTGTTACGAATGCAGTTTCTCAGACAGCAAAAGGGAAAACACCTATTTTCATCCTCCCCGTAGACCAGAAAAGGGGGTCCGTAAAAACTGCTGCACCCAGCGGCAGGGCTTTTGAGCTTACTATGCGCGAGGTGGATGTAACAAACTCGGAAAAACTTGCGCAGATGGAAAATATAAATTTGCTTGCCAATCCTTATGAGATCTATGATATATTCGGACTTGAACGGCCTACTGAAGATATAATAGTGAAAGTTAAAGAAAGAAAGAAAAAGAAAGCTAAGAGTGAAGCCGAGAGTTAAAAACTTTAAAAAATCGGGAAAATTTGAAAACTAAGGCGGGGGATAAAAATATGAAAAGCGCATATCAGGATACACTGGACGAAGTAAAAAATCTTAAAGGAATTGAAGAAGCCCTGGCTCTTGCAATTGAAAGAGAAATCGAAGCAAGAGATTTTTACATGCAGAAGGCTGCTCTGATGGAAGACCCAAGATTCAAGCAGCTTTACAAACATCTCGCAGATGAAGAAGTAAAGCATCTCGGCTATCTTACAGAATACCGCGATAAAAAGGAATTGCCTGCTGTCAGCACGGAAGTTCCCAGTGGACAGTCTTTCAGCCCTGAGTTTGACCCAGCCCGGACAAAAGGAGGAGAGATTACCCTTGGAGACGCAGGAATCCTGCTTGCGGCTATGAGGCATGAGAGAAAGAGTGAGGACTTTTATTCTGAGCTGGCAAAAAGAGCCGAAGACGAAAAACAGAAAGACTTCTTCCAGATGCTGTCAAGGTATGAAAGGGGCCATTACGAGCTAATTGACAGTTACCTTGAAGAGGTCACAAGGTTCCGCATGCAGACCTGAAAATGCAGAAGGCAGTGAGCATGCAGGAATAGAAATTCCGGAGCCGGGACTTCAGACTCAGTACAGGCAATACGGCAGAGAACTCGATGACGCAAAAACTCAGGGAACAGTTTGCGACAGTTGTGAGGTCATTAATGCCTGAACCACAATTTAATCCATAAAGAATCTCTGCCAATTCTCCTTTTTTGAAAACTTTCTTGCGAATCTTTAAGGTTATTTATCAGCTATTTTCAGGGTAGGTAGCCACATATGTAATTAAATATTGAGTTTAGGGGCTGTTCTGAAAAATACTTTCACCCTACTAGGCGGAAGTTAATAAGTACAGAAGTAGTTTTCAGGAATAGAGGTGAATACAATGGAAGAGATTTTCAAAGGATTGGTTGAACGCGCTCAGTACTATGAACAGTTTGAGAGCTTCAGAAACAGGGACATTTCCGGAAAATTCGGGGATATATCGGGAATGAATCTGAAGATCAGTGCCTCAGTACCGAATATGTGAGACCAGAAATGAGTCGTCAGTTATATTGGGAACAATGCACAGGGAATAACAGGTAAGGATAGTAAAGCTGCAAAATCTCTTAACAGGCGGAATGTTGAGAAGTAAATCTAAAAAAATCAAAAGAGGGAGAGAAGGAAAAGGAAATAGAATAATCAAAATAGAACAAACAGATCTTAGAACAAACAGACCTGAAAAATAAGCGAGATCAATACATTCAAAACGGTAATTTATTTGAGAAGAAGTAAAGGGTAAGACGGCAAAAAATGAGGGGAGTGGGGGTGAAGTATATATAACTGTTGGTGAGTTTTAAAGAAAAGAATAAAGGAAAAATAGAAGGAAAAATGGGGATTTCTCCTTAAAGTAATAAAGGAAATAATATAAAAAGAAAAAGGAAAATATAAAACAGTGGAATCCGGGACTATTTTTCTACCTTTTTGAGATCCTCCTGAAGGTCCTGACCCAGCTCTACATCATAAAAGTCTCCGCTGGCAGGAAGCTCCAGTGAACTACCCCGCCCTGCCTGATGGCGAGGACGGAGCTTCCTTCGAGTGATTACGTCATTTGATGGTAAGATTCTAAGAATCTTTCCGACATCGGTAATCCTGTTTGTCGAAGATTATCAGAGAATTTCTGATAGCCTGTCCACAAGGCATTCTGCAATAGGAAATTTACCATGATATTGATTGCACTATTGCAATCTCTATCAATAAAATTGCCACAATCGCATTCCATATTTCGTTTCCAGAGTGGCATGTCATGGATTTTTCCACAAACATAACACGTTTTGGAAGTATAGCTTTCATCAATTTTTATTACTTTTTTACCTATAAGTTCAGCTTTATAGGCTAAAAATTCGATGAAGCGAGATAAATATCCTTGATTTTGGGTAGATCTATTCATAGCTCTTTTTCTTTTTCCTTTAAGTCTCTTGGATTGAGCCATGTTTTTTGTTTTCAGATCTCCCACAATAATAGTATTGGCCTTAGTATTGTTGACCATTTTCTTTGATAGTTTATGCTGGAAATCTCTAAGCTGATTAGATTTCTTTTTCTCCATTTTACGATAAATATTGTGTAGCCTTACCCATTTTTTGCTCTTTCTTTTACAGTGATCTCTCCTGGATTTTAGAGCATCCAGTTTTGGTTGCCAGTACTTATCAATTCTTGGAGTTTTAACTTCAAAGAATTTACCTTGAGTATTTACTGCTGTTACTATTTTTGTGATCCCGGCATCATTAGCCTGATATAAACCATTATCAATGTACTCATGTGCAGAGACTTCATAAGTAACAGAAATATAGAAATCTCCTTTAGCATGGAAAGGATCATCATTATAGATCTCGATTTGTTTTATATTTTCAAATTTCTTTCCGAGATCAAAAACAAGTTTGGTGTCATTTATTTTATGAGAGAAAGAAATGACACAACCAATCTGATAAAATCCACTTTGATTATACGGAATTGTCTGAAAATATTTCCTGCTTTTGAAATTTGGAGGTCTGGCTTTTAGATCTCCATTTTTTCTGAGTGCAAAAAAAGATCTATAATTTGCATCAAGTTTTTTTAGAACGCCCTGCAAAGTCTTTGAATAAACAGCTTTGTATTCAGGGTTTCTTTTCTTGAGATCCGGCAATTTGTTTTGTTGATCCACGTACTTGATGCTCTTTCTTTCAAGTTTCCATGCATCTTTTCTTTCGGCTAAAGCTAGATTATACAATGAACAACATTTATCTGAAAGTTCCCAAAGGACTTTCAATTGTTCTTCTGTTGGATAAATCTTAACTTTTGTCGTTAGATGCATAGCAGTATATAAACAAGAGGTCTGTGTATAAATAGGCTATCAGAATTTAAAAAAGTAAATTGTCGGGAAGTTGACGGCTTTCATCCCCCACCTGCCAGCCTGATGGCTGTCGAGGAAGGGGACTTCCCGCCTTAGAGTTAAAAATTCTCGAGTAATGTCAAAGGCAACGTCTCCATCTTTTAATTCAAGGTCAAGCACATGCCCGCCTGCACTTCTGTCCGCTGTGATAAAATGGAGGTGATATCCCGGAACATTTACACCTTCCACATATTCAGGAGTCCTGAATCCGACAAGTGTGCCGCTTACGTTTTTGAATTCGAAAATAGACTGGCTGGAAACAGCATCCGCCAGTTTCGGATAAGGCTTTTCCTGCCTGGGCACACTCCTTGCTTTTACGGAAGAGAAGTTCCCGTCAACCCTGACTGCGTAAAAGAGATTTTCCGAAGGCAGTTTGAGGTCGATAGAGGCTTCAAGCTCAGTAAGGTTTGCTGGCTCATCAAGCCGGAAATTTTCATCTGCTTCAAAATGAGTAACAGTGGCAAAAGGAGTTGTTGTTTCCCCGGATACGGGATATGCAATTCCATCTGTTTTTATCTGATAGTAATTTCCGTCAAGGGCAAGCATTTCCCCTTCGAGCCCGTCAAAGGTCCCTATACCGAAGTCCCCATGAGTTTCAAGTTCCGCAACAGGTAGAACCCCATCATAAACACCCTGGAGCAAAGCATCAATTGTTGAGATCTGATAAAGAACATCAGAGTCATTCCCGCGAATTTCTGAACCTGAGTTTTCAATTCTCTCAAAATTACCCGCTGTTTCAGAGAAGTTGTCAGCAGAACTGGTGCAGCCGGAAAAGAAAGTAACTGACAAAAGTACCAGAATCACCAGAAGGCTTTTTTTGTTCATTCAAATTCCTCACTTTATTCTTTTAAAATATAATTATACGAATCAGTATAAACATTTTTAGTATTTTTGAAGAGAACTCATAAAATTTATAAGATATGAGACTGAAGTACTGTATGGGAAAGGGAATAATTATGGACGGATATTTTGAGTCTCTTGTTGAGAGAGCACAGTACTATGAACATTTTGAATTTTTTAGAAATGATGTCTCAAAGGTTCAAGTGGGTTTCATCAATAATGATCAAATCCGTAAAGAAGTTATTATTGTTGAATTAGTCCTGAAACAAAAACAGGAAAAAGATGGGTAAAAACCAAATAAAATTGAAATACGGAGAAAAGGCAAATACATACAGGTGTGAAAGAGATCCCTATCTGATCATACTACTATTCCATCAGTATTACTTTGCCTGAACTCCTTCCAGGTTTATAAAAAGGGGAGATCAGGGAATGTATATACCCTACTCAGTGAATGCTTGCAAGGTTAAGTACTGCAGGGAGAGTTATATAACAGATTGTATGCTGCGATCTGTCTCGAAGAGAGTAATGTAACAGATCATATAAGATCTGTCCCCGTATCTGTTAAAAGTTCAGACTATACAGTTTTCCCTGATATATTTTGCAACCGCGCATCCGACTTCTGACGTGCTTGCTTTTCCTCCGAGGTCAGGAGTGATCACCTTTTTCTTAAGGGCATCAGCTATTGCGTCATCAATTAATCTGGACTCAGGTTTTTCCATCCATTCGAGCAGCATTTTCACGCATAGAATTGCTGCTAGAGGGTTTGAGACTCCTTTTCCTGCAATGTCAGGTGCACTGCCATGCACAGGCTCAAAGAAGGCGTATTTTTTCCCTATATTGGCGCTCGGGACAAGCCCAAGGCTTCCGACAAGAGCTGCACACATATCGCTCAGGATATCTCCGAAAAGGTTGGTTGTAACCACAACATCGTATTTTTCCGGGTGCATCATAAGGCTGTAAGCCATCGAGTCGACCAGCATGTCATTATATTCAACTCCGTAAGCATCCGCAGTTTGCCTGCAGACATCAAGGAAAAGTTTGTCAGACTTCAGGACATTGGATTTATGGACAATGGTCAGTTTGTCAGACCTCTTTTTTGCAAGTTGGCAGGCGTATTCTGCAATCCTTTTAGAGCCTTTGCGGGTAACTACTCTCTTTGTCCAGGAAAGGTCAGGGCCTATTTCTTCAATACCCGAATACAGCCCCTCGGTATTTTCCCTGACAATAATAAAATCAAAATCATTTCTTCCGGTAACGCCTGTTACTCCTGGGAGTGGTTTTACAGGCCGAACATTGGCATAAAGGTCAAGTTCTTTCCGGATAGTGAGAAGCACACTTTTATAACTCGGGTCAGGAACAGTAGTAACCGCACCAAAAAGTACTGCATCGCAACTTTTTATTGTATCCAGGTCTTCTTCTGACATTGCAGTTCCTGTTCTTTCCCACCTTGCATACCCGAGTTCCAGAGGCACTTTTTCAAGCTCAAGCCCGAAAGCGCCCAGGACTTCCACAGCTGCGGGAATTACTTCCCTGCCAATTCCGTCGCCTTCGATTACCGCGAGTTTCATGTTACTGCATCTATGGCTTGAGGTATATGAATCTGGCGTAACTTTTTAAGATTTTCAGGTATTTCTTCAGATCCAGAGCATGTGCTCGGCAAGGATTTTTACTCCAAGCCCTATAAGGATCAGCCCTCCAAGGATTTCAACCTCGTTCTCAAAGAAATGACCTATCCTGTATCCGAGAATTGCCCCGCAAAATGACATAACAAAGGTTACACAGCCTATGATAATTACGGGCTCAAGAATGGGTGTCCCCAGAAAAGCAAAGCTTATCCCAACTGCAAGGGCGTCTATGCTTGTTGCAACTGCTAAAAGGAAAAGCACGGAGTAATTAAGGGAATTTACCTTTCCTTCCGCGTCTCCGTAAAGGGCTTCATAAATCATTTTGCCCCCTATTAAAGCCAGAAGCGCAAATGCAATCCAGGGAGCATAGTCAGAAACAAAACTGCTTACCGTATTTCCCCCAGCCCAGCCAATTACCGGCATCAGAGCCTGAAAGCTCCCGAAAAAGATAGCCAGCTTAAGAGCGTCGCTGACGCGGAAAGGCCGGACTGTAGTGCCGCTTGACATGGAAACTGCAAAAGCATCCATTGCAAGCCCGAGCCCTAAAAGGAAGTTTGTTAAAAAAGACATTGGAAAGTTATTCCACCTTCGTTTTAAACATGGGTTTCGGATAATAAGTGACTTAGCACTTAAAGGTTTCTGGCTTCATTTACCGGTCCTGCATAACGGCCTTTACTTCTGAGTCGGGTTACAAGATTCCGGATTGCTTCGGCTACCTGGTATTCCGATGCCCCCCAGTGGACAACAGCCCCTTCAAAACCTGAGATATTTACAGGCCCTGATTTTTCGGACCTGCAGCAGCGTGTAATAAAAGCTTTTGAAGGCACGACTATTTCTGATTTAAAAGGACAGATATTTACGAAGGAGTATTCAAGTCCCGGAAAACGCATTTCGAAAAGAGTCTTTGAGATCTCGCACCCTACAAGCAAATGCCCGTCTTCGGTAAGAATATCCGAGTCCAGGCATTTTCCTTCAAGCCCTGATGCACTGCACGGGAAAACAGTGTTTTCTCCTTCAAAGCGCCTGAGATCGATTATGTTTTCAGTAAACCTGACCTGCAGGTCTCCGAAAATTCCACTGGCTTCAAGCCTCCTCACTACCTGGGAAAGCCATGCAGGCTCAGGTGGGGCAACATCAAGGATTTCGATTTCAAGAATAGCAGAGGGATCAGGCTCATGGACAATTGTAACATGCCTGTCAATGCCTGTAAAAATCACGGTATTTACCTTACCGGTACAGAGTTTCAATGAGGTTTCAATCAGGAGAGAACGGTCTTTTATATTTAACTCTCTGTCGTATTTGGTAACTTCTTCTCCTGAAGCAATTAACTCAAGGGCTTCAACCTTCCTGAGGAGCCCGTCTCCGCTCTTTCTAACACGATAAACTGCATACTCAGTACCTGTTTCCGGATCTTCTCTTTCTTCTATCAGGTACTCCGTGAGAAAATAAACCGGCTCTTCAGTGCCTGAAGGAAGTGCTTTTGTCACTCCCACATGTTTGTACTCATCTGGAAAAATCATAGATATCGGTTGTTTCTAATATTACCCGGCTGATCGATTACCTGGCTGATCGGATTAATTTATAGATCATATGACATAGTAATATGTTTACTTGCTTATCGATTTAGATAATTGTTAAACTGTTTTTTCCTCTGTTAGACTGCTTTCTCCTTCTGCTGCTCCTGCACTTTTCTCCTATGGGCAACAAGCCCTCCGTCCGTCAGCATGTCGAGCAGGAAGTCAGGAAGTTTGTTTCCTTTGAATGCTCCTTTTCCGGGGACTCTGACCTCTCCTTTCAACAGGTCAACCTCGATTTCGTCCCCTTCCCCGCATTCAACATCAGCTTCCATCAAAGGCAGCCCCACATTAATTGCATTTCTGAAAAAGATCCTTGCAAAAGACTTTGCTACAATACAAGCTATCCCAGCATGCTTTAAAGCAAGGGGCGCCTGTTCCCTTGATGACCCGCATCCGAAATTGTCTCCTGCGACAATTATATCTCCGGGTTTTGCTTTCTTTGAGAACTCAGGGTCGACACCTTCCATAGCATGAGCCGCAAAAACCTGCATATCTTTCGTCCGCAGGTATTTCCCCGGAATAATTACATCGGTATCTATATCGTTTCCGAATTTCCAGACCCGGCCTTTAATAGGGTTTTCCATCACACATCACCTTTAGAGTGGATTTTTTAATAGTATATTTAGGTAGCGGACATAAACTAAAAAAATAGTAAAATTGAAAGTATAGATTGAAGAAAAAACAGATGTGCATAAGAATATAAACTGCACATCCTGCTGTTTTACTTTTACTTTACTTTACTTTCTTTTAACTGCAAGTATTTCTTCAGACTTTTACTTCTTCCCCATTCAGCACGGCTTCTTCACTGACCCTTACTTCCCTTGTCGTATCCCCGTAGCTTACAACATAAGCGCCTGCAGGTGCGGTGTCGAACTGGGTTTCACCCGGGATGGGACCTTCAGTTGAATAAGGTACAGTAAATTCATACCTTCCTTCAGCATCGGAAGTAGTCGACTGGGAATATTCAAAGGTTCTTCCCTGACCGGTTAAAATTGTAGTGTTTATATTGACAGTCTCATTAGGGGAAGCTGTTCCAGTGATTTTTGCACCTTTCACGTATTCGAAAATCTTGACATACCCGGAATCAACTTCAGGAATGTTGCTCTTATAAAGGAAATTGTAGATCTGTTTGTATACAACTTCTCCCTGGGTCTGGTATGCCCAGGTCTCATGGACAAGGCGGTACTGTTTCAAGCCATTTCCATCCAGAATATGCAGCCTTGACTCCATTGAATTGAAGTAACGTTCGGAAGGAAGGTACTGGTAACCACTCCCTGTCCAGAAAGGCGCCATATATCCCTCGGTATCAAGAGTCCATTCAGGCATTGCACCAAATATATCTACAGCCATCCTTTCATCTGAAACAATATAACGGGCTCCGGATTTATCCGGGTCAGGGTGTATTGCTTCAAGAACTGCAGTGGCCTCTTCTTCGGACTGGGCAGTTAAAAAGGTTGCAGCACCGGGCATATTCGGTTCGTCGATGCTTACCCTGCGCCCTCCGATACCAGCCTGGAAAGGATTGGCATTGGGCATCCTGTGCCCGATAGTTTCTATGTAATGACCGTAATCCCACCAGGACATAACTCCGTACGCAGAATCAGGGTAATTAAAAAGTTCCCCATCTTCGGGAGCTTCATAGATAGCGTTGTAGTCCATACCGGGATCAGGAGTATAGTTTTTAAGCCACAGGCATGCTTCGATCCACGTATCATCAGGATCACTGGAACCATTTGACTGCATAAGTGCTGCTCCGTATGCAGGATAGACCAGAAAGACTGATATAGCCAGAACTGCAAGAACCTGCTCTATTTTTACGAACCTTAAAAAACCCGGAAAATCTGCAGGAGACTTTACAGTTGCTTTAAACTTCTCGTCAAGCTGGTTCCATTTTACCTTTTCAAGCAGCAGGCCTCCAAGATAGGCGCTGAGAAGTGAAACATTTACCGAATAATAATATCCAAAGCGGTTCTGCCCATAAATTGCAAAGAGCATTAAAAGGCTCCAGACCAGAACCAGCACTTTTTCGGGTTTTGCTTTCCGGAATACACTCACAAAAAGAACAATTATACCAAGGATTGAGGCAAAAAATCCGGAAGCAGTAAAGTTATTAAAGGCTCTTAGGAGGGTGAAACTACCACCATAAAAAAACATTGAGGAGACTTCACCTATTGTTGAGGGCCCACCTGTCTGGACTCCAAACACCATACCTGGGGCATTTATGATAAGGGAATAAACGGATGGAGAAACGATCCTTACCGCAAGCAGACCCAGAATGCCAAGTCCGAGTATCGCCAGAGGATAGTAGTAAGCTTTCAGATTTCTATTTTTAAACTCCCTTTGAATAAAGCTTAAAGCTGCAAACCCTGCGATTGATCCAATGGCAGTAGCAACATGGAACCAGGAGTAATAATAGAAAGAAAAGCCCATATCAGGATGAACGAATGGGAGTATAAGTATCGCACTTACCAGGAATGTGACTATACCTGTAAACCCGAGGTAATCGCTTGACTCGCCATTAAAGCTGTCAAGGATATACTGGACTACAGCATAAACCAGAGTAACAAGTAAGAAAAGGGAAGCCCCAGCCCACGAAAGCTGATAAGCGGAATACATAACACCGGCAATAGCGGAATAAATCAGAGGCTCTTTAAGTACAGTGAAGTTTTTGGCTGTAACATGCTCAAAACGCAGGTTCTTTTTCTTTGCTGTAATTATTGCAAGCATGAAAAACATCATGAAAAGAGTGCTGAAAAGGGATTCAGCTACATGGTGGTCTGTGAAACCAAGAAGTGACCGCTGCAAAAATTGCCCCGGCGCAAAAGCGATCAGGATTGCAGCAAGTATGCCAGTCTTATGGCCCCCGAGATATTTGCCTATGTAATAGACAGGAATCACAGTAAGTGCCCCGAGAACTGCAGGAAAATAAGCTCCAACGGTATTAACCAGGTCCTGACCCGGGCTGCCCAGCCCTAAAATAAGGGATGTGATAGCCATCATCTGGTCATAAAGAGGGCCAAAATGGATGTGACTCCCAGCAGGATAGTTAGTCATGGGGTTGAAAAACATCCTGTGAGGGTAGTTTTCAAGAAGAACATTCAAGGTCCTCATATGGTACCAGGCGTCATTACTTGTGAACTTTACAAACCCACTGGACAGGAACACATAATCATAAGGGCGTATTCTTATCAGTAGGGATACAAAGCCAATTATCGCAACTGCCAGAGTATAAGGCAAACTGGATTTTATTTTAGATCTAAATGCTGATACAGGATGATTCTCAGAATTCATAGTTATCCCCTTTCGGAGTAAATATTTACAATCAAATATATAAATTATGTGAAAAGAAAGTGAACAGATTGTGTAATTTAATCTATAGGTTTATAATTTTATCCCAGTTATGATTTTTTAATCGACGGTTCTTTTTATCCCACGATATTAAAGCGGTATCCAGGATAAAAAGGTGCCATACGGATATGACGAGTACAATGGAATCTGGCATTTATTACTTTCTCAAGTTATCTTTCCCAAATATAGTAAAACGTTTTCTAAAAGAATTCAGCAGGCACAATTACACTTTGAGAAACCCTGAACATGTAAAATAACTTTCTTAATCATATATCAAAGTAGCGGACAATCAGGAAAAACAGGAAATATGTATTAAAAAATAAGATGCTCCTCCTAAAACCCGGAGTAATATAGCTATAAAAAGGGAAAGAAAGTAAGAAAGATCAGTAGATAATTAACCAATTCTACTGGCTGTTAACCAATTCTACTGACTGCGAACCAATTCTGCTAACGGGTTCAGACTTTTACTTCTTCCCCATTCAGCACGGCTTCTTCACTGACCCTTACTTCCCTGGTCGTATCCCCGCAGCTTACAACATAAGCGCCTGCAGGTGCAGTGTCGAACTGGGTTTCCCCTGGCACAGGACCTTCGGTTGAATAAGGAACAGTAAATTCATATCTTCCTTCAGCATCGGAAGTGGTCGACTGGGAGTATTCAAAGGTTCTCCCCTGGCCGGTTAAAATTGTAGTGTTTATATTAACAGTCTCATTGGGGGAAGCTGTTCCTGTGATTTTTGCACCTTTCACGTATTCGAAAATTTTAACAAAACCTGTATCAACTTCAGGGATATTGCCTCCATAAAGGAAATTATAGACCTGTTTATACCCTATTTCCTGCTGAGTCTGGTATGCCCAGGTCTCATGGACAAGGCGGTACTGTTTCAAGCCATTTCCATCCAGAATATGCAGCCTTGACTCCATTGAATTGAAGTAACGTTCGGAAGGGAGGTACTGGTAATTACTACCTGTCCAGTAAGGCTGGTAATACCCATCGGTATCAAGAGTCCAGACTGTCATTGCATGGAATTTGCCTGTAGCCATCATCTCATCCGAAACAATGTAACGGGCTCCGGATTTATCCGGATCAGGATGGATAGCTTCGAGCACTGCAGTAGCCTCTTCTTCTGATTGGGCTGTGAAAAAGGTTGCAGCACCGGGCATATTCGGTTCGTCAATGCTTCCTCTACGCCCTCCGATACCAGCCTGGAAAGGATTGGCATTGGGCATCCTGTGTCCCAGGGTTTCTATGTAGTGACCGTAGTCCCACCAGGACATAACTCCGTACGCAGAATCAGGGTAATTAAAAAGTTCCCCATCTTCGGGAGCTTCATAGATAGCGTTGTAGTCCATACCGGGATCAGGAGTATAAGCTTTAAGCCACAGGCATGCTTCTATCCATGTTCCATCCGGATCGCCTCCGGTAGTATGTGTATATAGCATTGCAGATCCGTACACAGGATAGATTAGAAAGATTGCTATAGCCAGCACTGCAAGAGCCTGCTCTATTTTTACGAACCTTAAAAAACCCGGAAAATCTGCAGGAGACTTTACAGTTGCTTTAAACTTCTCGTCAAGCCGGTTCCATTTTACCTTTTCAAGCAGCAGGCCTCCAAGATAGGCGCTGAGAAGTGAAACATTTACCGAATAATAATTTGCATAGCGGACCTGACCATAAATTGCAAAGAGCATTAAAAGGCTCCAGACCAGAACCAGCACTTTTTCGGGGCTTGGTTTACTGAACAGGTTTATGGTCAGGACAAAAATTCCTAGCAAAGAAGCAAAGAAACCTGAGGCAGTAAAGTTTCCGAAAACTTTCGATAGAGTGAAAACCTTGCCATCATAGAATATGGAAGAAACTTCCTCGACTGTGGAAATACCTCCAGTCTGGACTCCAAAAACCATACCTGGGGCATTTATGATAAGGGAATAAACGGATGGAGAAACGATCCTTACCGCAAGCAGACCCAGGATACCAAGTCCGAGTATTGCCAGAGGATAGTAGTAAGCTTTTAGACCTCTATTTTTAAACTCCCTTTGAATAAAACTTAAAGCTGCAAACCCTGCGATTGATCCAATGGCAGTAGCAACATGGAACCAGGAATAATAATAGAAAGAAAAGCCCATATCAGGATGAACAAATGGGAGTATAAGTATCGCACTTACCAGGAATGTGACTATACCTGTAAACCCGAGGTAATCGCTTGACTCGCCATTAAAGCTGTCAAGGATATACTGTATTACAGCATAAACCAGAGTAACAAGTAAGAAAAGGGAAGCCCCAGCCCACGAAAGCTGATAAGCGGAATACATAACACCGGCAATAGCGGAATAAATCAGAGGCTCTTTAAGTACAGTGAAGTTTTTGGCTGTAACATGCTCAAAACGCAGGTTCTTTTTCTTTGCTGTAATTATTGCAAGCATGAAAAACATCATGAAAAGAGTGCTGAAAAGGGATTCAGCTACATGGTGGTCTGTAAAACCAACCATTGAGCGGTACAAAAATTGCCCCGGCGCAAAAGCGATCAGGATTGCAGCAAGTATGCCAGTCTTGTGGCCTCCGAGATACTTGCCTATATAGTAGACAGGAATTACAGTAAGAGCTCCGAGAACTGCAGGAAAATAAGCTCCAACGGTATTAACCAGGTCCTGACCCGGACTGCCCAGCCCTAAAATAAGGGATGTGATAGCCATCATCTGGTCATAAAGAGGGCCAAAATGAATGTAACTCCCAGCAGGATAGTTAGTCATGGGGTTGAAAAACATCCTGTGAGGGTAGTTTTCAAGAAGAACATTCAAGGTTCTCATATGGTACAAGGGATCATTACTTGTGAACCTTACAAACCCATTGGATAAAAAAACAGAATCTGAAGGAAGAATTCTGATCCATAGAGCTATAAAACCAATCATCGCAACTGCCAGAGTATACGGCAAGCTGGATTTGGTTCTGGATTTGGATACTGAGATAGGACGATCCTGAGAATTCATTGTAATCACTTGGTAATCGCTTCAGGAGATACAGGGAACTAACGTAGGAGTATAGAAGAAGAAATTAAATAGACTGTATTAAATCGATGTAACGGTTTATAATCTTATCCCACTTTTGATCCGGAACTTCATAATACATCTCAGTCCCGAACAGGTTCAGGATAGCTTTCCCTATGGAATCTACATCCCCCGGAGGAATAAAAAAGGTACCCTCGTATCCGGCCATTGATTCTTTCAACCCCCCTACTTCGGAAACAACAACAGGTTTCCCAAAAGACATAGCAATATGGGCAATCCCACTCTGCGAAGCCCTCAGGTAGGGCAGAACCACCACATCTGCAGCGCTGAAATAAAGGTTTACCCTGTCATCAGGGATGTACTCATCTATAAGTGTAATTTTTTTATGTGCCGGAGAAGCATTAATCTGGTCAAGAAGTTCTTTTCGCTCTTCCCAGACCTCTCCGACAATCAACAACCTGCTTTTCTCTAGGATTCCGGAAGGGAATTGTTCAAAAGCCCGGATCAGGTAAGAGGTACCTTTATACTTTCGAATTAGACCAAATGAGAGAATGACAAATTCATCTTTTATCGAAAGATTCTCTCTTGATTCATTTTTGTTCAGAAGTTCTCCATACTGGTCGTAAAGCCCGTGAGGAATTACATGAATTTTCCCAGGGGCAATCGCGTATCTTTCTGCAACAAGCTGTTTATCGGATTCAGAGTGGGTAATATATGCGTCAAGGTTTTTTCGAAGCAGCTTTCCGGTTATTTTTGAATACAGGCGGATCGGAAGTATAGACTCTTCAAATGGGTCCACAACCTCATGAAATTCTATAATAATTTTTGGTTTGTTTAACAGGCCTGCAAATATCTTCAGCAGAAGCTGCATATGGGCGATCGATGAAGTCCACCACTGCAGAATTACGACGTCCGGTTCCTGTTCTTTCATAAAATTGTATGCCCTGACCCATGTTAGAGGATTATTATAGTCCATTCCATCAAAAACAGGGATCCCGGATGAAAAGTTCAGGGATGAAATATCTTTTCCGACGTGAGATTTTCCTGGAAAAAGAAAGGTTGGAAGCAACTGCCGGAAGCAAATTACAGAAACGTTTTTTTCCTGAGCCATAGCATTTGCCAGGCGAATGGTGTAATAACTTATGCCACTTAAAAAACGCTTGGAAGGACCGACTATGCAAATGTTCCTGCTGGTTTCCATCCCTCTTAACTATCACATTATCTTTATATTAAGCTAATGCATTACTTGTTATAATTATTCGCGTAAGAGAGGTTCATTCTTGAAAATAGCCCAGATTTGCCCCCGTTACTCTCCTGACATTGGAGGAGTGGAAACTCACGTCAAAGAGATTAGTGAGAGGCTGGTAAGGGCAGGGCATAAAGTTGAGGTTATAACAACGGACCCGACTGGAAAGCTTGGCAAAAAGGGCACTATAAATGGGGTGGAAGTCATAAGGTTCAGGTCTTTTGCTCCGGGGAATGCATATTTCTTTGCCCCGCAGATCTACTTTTACCTGAAAAAACAGGATTTTGATGTGATTCACGCTCACAGCTACCACGCGCTTCCTGCGTTATTCGCAGCCCTTGGAAAAAACGGGAGGAAACTTGTGTTCACACCGCACTACCACCGGAGCGGGCACACAGCATTCAGAAACCTCCTGCATAAACCGTACAGGCTCTTTGGAAAGATGATATTTTCCAGAGCAGACTCCGTAATCTGTGTCTCGGATTATGAAAGAGGGCTCGTTGAAACTGATTTTAAGGTCTCAGGAAAAACTGTGAAAATTCCAAATGGGATAAATCTCTCAGAATTTGAACATCTGAGATCCAGACAGAAAGATAAATCAATTGATAAAACCGCTGGAGAAATCATAGAAGAGAGGACTGAAAGAGTAATATCTGGTATAGAAAAAGCTGAAGAAGGGAGGTCCAGAAAAGAAAGAACCCTGCTATATGTGGGCCGCCTGGAAGAATATAAAGGGGTTCAGCATATCATTCAAATTCTTCCTGAACTTCGAGAGTTCAGGTTGAGGATTGTAGGCAGAGGACCGTATGAAGCAGAACTTCACAATATGGCAGAGAGCTTGAAGGTAGAGGAAAGAGTTGAATGGTTAAAGAACCTTTCAAGAAAAGAGCTGCTTGAATGTTATGCAGTTGCCGATATATTTTTGATGCTTTCTTCTCATGAAGCGTATGGAATTACAGTTGCTGAGGCACTTGCCGCAGGGACTCCCTGTGTGGTTGCGAAGGGGAGCGCACTTGAGGAATTTATTGATGGGATTCAATGTTTCGGAGTGGATCAACCGGATAAAAGAGAGAATTTAATTAAATTAATAAATCAGGTAAAAGATTTAAAATTTAACCGTAAATTGAATATCAAGAATCTGGCCATTTACGATTGGGACCAGGTAACAAAAGAAATAGAAAAAATATACAGTGCAAAGTGAATTTCATTTGCTTCAGGAAACTTTAAAAAATTTGTAAGTTTAAAGCTTTTGAGACTCGGTTTAAACTGAAAAAATTGTGGGAGATAGTTAAAGTTAACTAATCAAGATAATGAAGAAAAAGGTCATTATTTTGATTCATCCATAAATTTTTCGATTATTTTTAAATATTCTTCAGACACTTTTGAGATATCATATTTTTTGATTACTTGATTTACTTTTATATTAAGTTCTTCAAGGATCACCCTATTTTTAAAATTTTTCAATTTAAGCAAAAAATCTTCAATAGAACCATCATAAATGAACCCACCGCCATCAACTACCTCTGGCATTGCGGTCCTGTCAGGGACTACAGCTGGTTTACCGCAAGCGAAAGATTCTATAATTGGCACACAAAATCCTTCGTGTAAGCTTGCTGTAACAAATGCATCTGAAGAAGCGTAATATTTTGGCAGGTCCTCATCCGAAACCCTTCCGGCGAAAATTACCCGATCCCTGACTTTTAAAGAAGCCGCCAGATTCTCCAGGTTTTCTTTTTCTATTCCGCCTCCGACAATAACCAGGATAAAATCCTGGTTAAGATTTGGTAGAGCTTTAATCAGGAAATCAACCTGTTTTGAAGGGGCCAGGCGGCCTACATATAATAAAACAAAATGACTGTACAGATTATGCTTTTTTCTAATTTCTTCGGCATCCACATTTGTAAAATGATTAAGGTTTATTCCAATTGGTATTACTGATATCTTCAGGCGTTCCGCAGAGTTAACATACTGCTCAATCTCTCTTTTTATAGATTCGCTTCTAACTAAAATCAAATCGCTTGTTTTCATTGATTGGAAGCTTACAGTACGCCTGATACAGGTCAATAACTTATCCTTAAAATATATATAACGTATTGGAGTTAAACCGTGAAAATCCCATATTAATTTCAAATCAGGGTTGAAATGTCTGGCGAGGTGAGCACTGACCAGTACAGGTACATCCGGACCGCATAAAATTAACAGATCATATTTTTCTAGTTTTCGAGCAAGTTGATATATTTTTGTCGTTGAAAAAAAGACAGATTTAAGATTGTGATCTTTTATGCTTGTATAATTATATTGACCAGCTTTAGACGGGATTTCTGCCTGGTTTGCAAAAGTATAAAGGTCAACCTTATGGCTGCCTGAAAGTTTTTTTAGAATATCTACACTGTAATTACTTATAGCATCGTGTTTAGTCAACTTTGTCGCAAGAAAGGCTATCTTCATTAATGTTTCACCGTCAGTTGATGATTTGTTGATGATTTTCAGCAAGATTTAATAGGACTTACGCGGTTGAACTGAAAAACAACAGCTCTAAACCTTCAACTGTCTAAATAGACGATTTAACTGCAAGGTCTATTGATCATGATTCTAATCCTCAAGTGCGTAAGTCCTATTTAATTTTCATATATAAAGGGCAGAGAGACTTGAAACGGAGCGTATATTGAGAGTAAATAAAGAATTATGACAAATTTTCCTATCATAATGGGTTTCTATGTATTAATTGATATTAGTTGGGACAGAAATCGATATAAAATTTGACTGAGTAAGGTTATAATTGACCAGTGAGCCCTTAAATTCATTATTTAACTGGAAAAATTATTCATCTTATTTATTATAGTAATAAAGCTAAATAAGGAATAAAAAGGCGACTATAGGAAGACGGTGTAAAAACTACTGAATTAAACCGGGTATGATTTAGCTAGAAGAGAAAACTGTGATAGTTCCTAGGTTTTGGGGAATTAAAACATGGAAATTGATTACATAAATGGCCCGAAGACAGACGAAATATTCGGGATGTCAAAGTATCAGAAGGAAATAAATGAAAGAATAAAAGATATAAAACTGAATCCGATAGAGTATCCAAAGGTTTCAAAGAATAAAGAAATTAACAATGCTGTAAAATATCTTGTTTATCCTTATATTGTAAAAAAACACGTGAAGAAAAACAATATAAAGCATATAACAAGTCAAGACCTGGCTTATATTCTGAAACTGGTAAAATTAGAAAGAACAATCGTCACCTGTCATGACCTTATCCCATGGGTATATGATAATAACAGGTTGCCAACATGGAAACTTAATATGAGGGGATTGAAAAAAGCAGATAGAATAATCACGGTTTCAGAATACTCTAAAAATGAAATTATTAAATATGTTGGATACTCTGAAGATCAAATAACTGTTATTCCAAACGCAGTAGACCATAATAATTACTATGTAAAAAGAAACAGAGGAATTGTAAAAAAATTAGGCATATCAGATACTGAAAAAGTAATTTTATATGTTGGTTCAGAACAGCCAAGGAAAAATGTTCCTTTTATACTGGAAGCTATTAGCGTGCTGAAAAAGAAACTTCCCGAGATAAAACTCCTTAAAGTGGGTACCCCACAGGTGCCAGGAGCTCGTGAAAAGCTTCTCAAGTTAATAGAAGTACTTGACATACAGAAAGAAGTTGTTTTTGTAGGATACGTTTCCGAGGGCGATCTAACAAAATACTATAATGCTGCGGATCTGTTTGTGTTTCCTTCACTATACGAGGGATTCGGATTACCACCTTTAGAGGCTATGGCCTGTGGAACACCTGTAATAACTTCCAACTTAACTTCTTTACCTGAGGTAGTAGGAGATTCTGCTATTACTATAGATCCCTATGATGTTAATGAATTTGCAGAGGCTATGTATGACCTTTTAACAGATGAAAACCTCAGAAAAGAGATGATAAATAAAGGTCTCAAAAGGGCACAATTATTTAACTGGGAAAAATCTGCCGAAGAGACACGCCAGGTATATGAGATGATAAATTAAAATCCCATATAAAAACCGAATTTTCGAAATTCCAACCAAAAGACACAAAATTAAGTTTTATGCATTTCTTATCCTCTGGTTAGCAGTCCATCTCTAACTCCTTTTAGAAAAGGGATAATCAATGGCTTATTTCTATGCAATAAAGCCCAACCCACAAAAGTAAAGAGCTTAAAACCAAAGAAATAAGCAAGGAATATTATGTATTGTTTGCTTGAAGC
Source organism: Methanosarcina hadiensis (assembly GCF_046529725.1). Classification (GTDB taxonomy): domain Archaea; phylum Halobacteriota; class Methanosarcinia; order Methanosarcinales; family Methanosarcinaceae; genus Methanosarcina; species Methanosarcina hadiensis. The sequence goes on from NZ_CP136241.1 coordinate 2,892,464, forward strand.
ATACTGTTTCATGAACCAGAACCTGTTTCTTGTATGCAGGTACAGGGCAAATCCCGTAATCTTTTTGCTTGTAGCTCCTCCCTTATGCCAGACTTTCCCCTTCGGAACATATACGATTTTGTAGAAGGCTTTTCGAGCACGTATGCACCACTCTACATCTTCAAAGTAAGCAAAATACTTTTTATTTAACAGGCCAATCTTGTTTAACAGTTCGCTTTTTATTAACAGAGCACAGCCTGTTACAGCATCAACTTCCTGCGTAGATACGGGTAAATCACTCACAAATGCGGAGTCGATAGTATTTCCCTCATTCCAGAGGATTTTCAGGCCTGCCGACTGAACGCGAAAGTGAGGATGGTAGTCATAAATAGTCGGACCCAGAATTCCAATGTCAGGGTCGTTTTCTGCAATTTCAACTAATTCATTCAGAAAACTTGAGTCTACAATGGTATCATTATTGAGTAAAAGAATATAGTCAGGTTTCAAAAATTCGAGTGCATAATTTATTGCAATATTGTTTCCTTCAGCAAATCCGTAGTTCTCATTGTTTTTAATCAAAATTAAATTTTTTTCGATAAGGGAATTCTCAAGATCTTTCTTTGCTCTCTCATTAGATTTGAGCTCTTCCCGATAATATTCGATTAAATTTAAGGGTTTATTATCAGGATTATATTTAACAAAGCTTGATTCTACAGGAATTTTTCCAGCCGCATAGTCTTTTATTTTTTTGATAGATTCATCTTTTGAGCCGTTATCCACAACAATAGTATAATAATTTGGATACCCAATCTGATAAACCGACTCCAGACACTCTATTGTGTCTTCCCAACCGTTCCAGTTGAGGATTATAATTGCGACTTTGGAAGCCATTGTTATTCCTTATTAGTATTCTACTTACTCTAGTTATTTATGAATTATTTCAAAGAAAATACAAAAAACTTCAATATTATCAGGCCTACAGATAGTTGCTTATTTAGAGAATTATTTTACTACTGCTTTTGAATAATTCTTCTGATATTAGAGTTACTCCAACATATAACAAGAGATTTTCATATATACAAAAATTTTTATTTTAAATTAGTTAGTTGACATTTTTTAAGCGTGGGCGCCGGGATTCTGTCAAACATATAAGTTGTTTTTTCTTATCTCTCCACTTTATGACCATATTTATATCGAGATCCTGAAGAGTAATGTAAGGAGTTTTATCAAATATAGTTAAATGTCCAATTGTTATTATTGAATATGGCTTTGAGTTTGAATTATATAACTCTAATGCTTTTTTTAAGACTTTTTAGAGTGATTGGGGTGAATGGATTACCTTAAAGAATAAAGGCCTTTCTTATTAATGCGAATATAAGGTAGTACAAAAATAATGGGTCATCACACTTTCATTTTTAAAGGATTGACATCATATGTATTATTAAGCAACCTCAATTTCTTCAATGTAACAGCAAGTTCATAAGGAGTTTTATTCCACGCATTTGGATGCCAGCAATCGCCTTCACAGTATAAATCAATTTTGTTCGCCAAACTGATTCTCTCCAGTTTTCTTAAGGTAAATATTTAGAACAAAAAAATATTGAGACAAAACTGTCACTCAAAAATTCAGACTTTATTTCAAGATATCTGTTTCTGTTTCACGAAAGCCTCTGAGCAAAGCCTCGTAGAATTCTTTTGTAGCTCTATCCCATGTAAATTGCCTTATATGTTCATATCCACTTTCTGCTATTACTTTAGTTCGTTCCCAGTCATCGAGCAAATATGTGATACCTTCTTCAAGCTTCTTAGGATCATGTGGAGGAACTACTATAGCTGTTTCATTAGAGATTGCATAATCAGGAACGCCTCCTACATTTGTAGCAACAACAGCGCACTTGGAAGCCATTCCTTCCATTGGAGGGAGCTGGCATCCCTCTACCCAGCTTGGAATCACTAAAATATGGGATAAACAATAAAGTTCTGCTAGTTTTTTATCACTTAAGCCTTCAAAAAAAGTTACCCAATCAGGAACTCTACTTGGTTTTCTCATCCCGTAAAGCCATATTTCCACATTACTATAGTTTTTCTTAATATTTTCTAAAGCAATCATTCCATCTAGATCGCCTTTCCATCGCTCTCCACGATAAGGCATTAATATAATCTTTTTGCCAGAACTCCAGTCTTTTCTTTGAAAACATCGAAATAAGTCAAAGTTTACACCATTAGTTATTTTCCCATAAATTTCTTGTTTAAACCTCTGTTTTAAAAGTTCTTCAAGCCAAGAAGATATGGTTATTTTCTTGAGCGGTAATAGATAGGTATTGTCCACGGATGCTTTTATTTTTTTGAGATAAGGGTCCTCAGGATTCAAATAAGACATCATTATTGGAAGATTAGTCTCATCGGTTACATTTTTCATTACTTCTTCCCAACAGTTTAAGTTATTCCAGATATCCCATATCTCATAATGCTGGACAAAATAAAATTTTTCGCCTTTCTTAGGGGAAAGGGAATTTACGAAATAAGCGGTTTCCCAGGAGGTCGCAATAACAACATCTGAGTCAGGAAAGATTAGTTCACTAAATTTTACATACTTAGGATTAAGAGAAAAAAGCTTTATCAAAGGAGTACTTAAATCGAACCATTTAATCTCATTATTCCTTTTTAAATTCCTTAGGCTCTCTACAAATTTGTATTTAGCTAATTTTACTGATGACTTTGAATGTAAAAGAGGTGGAACAATTGGATACACAATCCTTACATCGTGGCCACTTTTAATCAATCTATTTGAATATTCAAATACAACCCTTACTCCTCCTCCAATGCTAATAAATGGAAGTACAAAAGTTATTTTCACTACTAATTCTCCTTTTTTAAGTTATCAACTGTGGAACAAGTATAAAACTGCCAGAAGCCTTAATTTATATTTAGAGTTAAGAGACTTTAGACTATTAAATTATACTCTCAAAGATTAAAACCAAAAAAACTGAGAGAAATATTCTGTAAAGGCAACAATTAAAGCAAAAGATTTTGCTTTAATTTATCTGTAAAATAATATCAATATGATCACAGCCCGAATTTATACTTTTTAGTAGATGTTGTGTAACTGAACATAACTTGTATATTCATCGCAGGAGATAATAAATCATTTATCGCAAATAAAAGGCTGGCTTGACAAATTAATGTTCCAATAATATTATTTAATATATCTCTGAATAGTTTTTGCGCTAATCAGGTCTTTAAACAATACCTGGTCTTCAGTATCAAATCCCCTAAATAAATATAAAACAATAAAATAAAACAAAATTGAGAACGCTACTAAGACAAACAAATTGGACTCCTTAAAATGAATAATCATAAAACCCATTGAAAGACTTGCAGCAATTACCTTTATTAAGTCCAGTAAATCATTTTTTGAGATACTATACCCAATCTTTGAACAAATAACTATCCCCAAAAGCAAAGATGTAAGCTCGGTTACTACCGTAGTAGCACTTGCTCCAATGTAACTGTATTTGGGAATTATAATTAGATTTAAGATAATATTTTCCAGCATACAAATTCCTGTTACTTTTGTTGTTATCAACTGTTTATTAGAAGCTTCTAACAATCTGTAGAAAGGACTGCCCATAAAAATAAATAATGTAGACCAGATAAGGATCTGGAGAGCGATTGACGAGTCCCGGTACCCAGCTCCATAAAGTAATTGGATTATTTCGTCTGCTAGCAAAACTGTACCTACACAGAGTGGAACTCCTATGATATACATATATTTAAAATACTTTCTGAAAACAAAATTTAGAGAGTTATTGGATGAGACTGAAAATTTTGACATTGCAGGAAATATTGTTACGTTGATTATTGACGGAACAATCAATAATGTCATAATCAACCTATATGATACATTATACAAACCGACTATTTCGTCTCCTTTCATAAAAGATAGCATAACAGTATCAATCCAGTAAAAAATAGTTACAAAGACTCCTGTTATCCCAAAAGGTAAAGCGTCTCTTATTGTATTTTTCCAGAAATTCCAGTCAACTTCAAATTTAAAAACTCCAAACTTCCATATATAAACAAAAAAAGTATATCCTAAAGTGATTCCGCTTGACAATAAATAAACTCCTGCGAAACTCAATACTGTTAAATTGCCTTTTATGGCAAAGATAACACCTACTATCATGATTACACTCTGCAGAATTATTCCTATTGACTCGTATTCCATTTTTTCAAATGCTTGAAAGATGGAGTTGAGCAACTTAATAAAAGAATTTAATATTATAGAGGCAGAGACTATATAAACAATTATAACTGTTTGCTCGGGATATTTCATTATATTAAGAGATAAAGAAATTAATAGGAATGTAAATCCAGCTAGGATTATTTCTATAAGAGAAATATTTTCCAGATATTTAACTGCTAAAGCTTTATTTCTTGCAACTTCTCTCGTAGTTAATGTGCTAAGTCCTAAGTCAGTAAATATCCCAAAGATTCCAGAAAAAGCCAATGCAAAACTAAGTATTCCATATCCTTCAGCGCCGAGATATCTGGCGATATATATCGTATAAGCAAATCCTAACACAATACTTATTATTCTGCCAAATAGTAAAAGGAATGAATTTTTTGCAATTTTTCGAACTTCACTCAACTAAAATTGCTCCTAGAATAAGTTTTAAATTCATAGTAATCTTTACAATAATGCACACTAGATTTTACAGTATTTTTTAAGATTAGTGTTTTCTGAATCTCTTATCAAGCTATCTGAAACTAATATACCTTGAAATTATAAATATAGATTTATATCTTTCCGTGAAATCGACAATGTTCTATGGAACTCCATAGAATCTTATCTTCCCGTAAATCACATACATGAAGACCTCATTAATATATCTCCTGATGCGAGAAGCCGGAGTAGAATTCATAATAAGCATATTTTACATTTAAAACTCTTATAGCGCTTACGAACTAAAGTCTATACATATGTCCAATAGATTAAGATTCCAATGATAGATCAACAGAGTGGATTGTATGGAAAAAAATCCGAATGGAAAGTGAAATTTTCAAATCAATAACTAATTTTTGAGATATGGATTTGTTAAGCTTACTTCAAACTTCTAATTCAATTTTAACGGAGTAAGAAAATCCAATGCATATTATATTCTCAATAGTGTTATTCGCTAGCAATATAAGAAAGCAAAAGAATTAAGAGTCATAGAGAGATTCAAATCCTCTCCTTATTTTGACTTTTGATCCTTTACTAAATTTCCTGCTCTCAACAAACTTTCAAAAGTCCCCGCATCACTCCAGAAACCTTCCAGAATACGGTATTGCATAGTTCCATTGTTAACAAAATAATTATTCACATCTGTAATCTCAAGTTCGCCTCGAGCAGAAGGCTTTAAGGTTTTAATTACTTTAAACACATTATTGTTATAGATGTAGAGGCCTGTTACTGCAAAATTACTTTTAGGTTCCCTGGGCTTTTCCACAATTCCGATTACCTTGTCGCCTTTCAGCGTTGCAACTCCAAACCTGTAGGCATCCGGGACTTCCTTAAGGAAGATTTTGGCACCGCCTTCAAAATTAGAGATATCCTGCTTAACGTTATCCTGGAAAATATTGTCACCAAGAATTACAGCCACATCCTCCTCATCAGCAAAACTCTCAGCAAGGCCCAGTGCCTGTGCGATTCCCCCGGCCTCTTCCTGAATCTCGTAAGTAAACTTAACTCCAAGGTCTGCACCTGACCCGAGCAGTTCAAGAAAATGCCCTGCATGGCCTCTGCCGGATACGATCATTATCTCTTTAATTCCTGCATTGATCAGTGTCTGGATGGGGTAAAATATCATTGGCTTGTCATAAACTGGCAAAAGATGTTTGTTTGTAACTTTGGTCAGAGGATAAAGCCTGCTGCCCGTACCGCCTGCAAGTATCACGCCTTTCATTCATTTCTCTCCTTCATGTAAGCTTTGAGTGCTTCTTTCCAGTGCCTCATTGGTCCGGTCTTAGTGTTTACAAGGACTGAGTACTTTGGGCGTTTTGCTTTCCTTGGGAATTCATCACTTGTACATGGCACAGCATTATCTATAACTGCAGATGCAAACTCATACCAGGAGCAAACGCCATCGTTTGTTATATGATATATCCCGGATTCAAGTTCAAGAATATCCTTAATCTTATTTGCAAGGTCCACTGTATAGGTAGGCTTCCCAAACTGATCATTTACCACCTTAACGGTACCCATTTCGGAAGATAATTTTAGCATTGTCTCCACGAAATTTCGCCCGTGGGTGCCAAAAAGCCAGGAAACCCTGATAATCCTATAGTCACCGGAATTTTCTGCAATACTCTGTTCTCCAAGGAGTTTTGACAGACCATATACGTTAATAGGATATGGAGTGTCAGACTCCACGTACTCGTTCCTGAACCCGTCGAATACATAATCGGTACTGAAGTGTACAAGCGTCGCCCTTACTTTACTGCAGGCTTCGGCAATATGCCCGGGACCGTAACCATTGACTTTAAATGCCAGTTCCCGGTTATCCTCACAACCATCAACATCAGTATAAGCAGCGGCATTTATTACAACAGAAGGCTTTATTTTTAGAATGGATTCAATAACCTGCTCTCTGTTTGTAATATCAAGATCTTTATGGGTTAGCTTGACAGCATCAGGAAAGACTCTGCAGAGGTCAGACCCGAGCATTCCGTTAGAACCTATAATCAATGTTTTAATGGCTCCCACCACCATCGGTTCTCAACATACCATCTGACTGTCTGCTCAAGGGCAGTGTTAAAATCATACTTTGGCTTCCAGCCCATTTTCTCCAGTTTACTGCCGTCAAGGGAGTAACGGAAGTCGTGGCCTTTCCTGTCTTCAACATACTCTATTAAGGATTCGTCTTTACCAAGCATTTTCAAGAGCCGATGAGTAATTTCCAGGTTCGTAAGTTCATTCCCACCATCGATGTTATAGATTTCTCCGCTGATTCCATTGAGCAGGACAAAATCTACTGCAGAGCAGTGGTCCTCCACATAGATCCAGTCCCGGATGTTCATACCTGTCCCGTAAACAGGGACTTTCTTTCCTTCCATTAACCTGCTGATAAAAAAAGGAATTAGTTTTTCTGGGTACTGGTAAGGACCGAAGTTATTTGTACATCTGGTAATACAAACAGGCAGCCCGTAAGTCGTATAGTAAGACATTGCGAGGAGATCCGAGCCTGCCTTGCTTGAAGAATAAGGGCTTGAAGGGTTCAGGTTATCTTTTTCGGTAAAAGATCCTTTTTTTATACTGCCATATACTTCATCGGTTGAAACATGAACGAATTTTTTGATGTTATTTGCAAGCGCACTCTGGAGAAGAGTGTTCGTACCAAGCACATTTGTCTTTACAAAAACCGATCCGTCTTCGATTGAACGGTCAACATGGCTTTCGGCTGCGAAATGAACCACCTGATCTGCTTTTTTCATTACTTCATTTACGGTGACAGGATCGCAGATATCCCCTTTGACAAAAGAATAATTAGGGTTATTCTCAACATCTTTAAGGTTAGCCGGGTTCCCGGCATAGGTCAGTTTATCAAGGTTTATAATCCTGTAATGCGGGTATTTTTCCAGCATATAACGGATGAAATTGCTGCCTATGAATCCGCAGCCCCCTGTTACCAGCAGTCTCAATTCAGTCACCTCTGCAAAAATACATTACAACAAAAACACTATAATAATACATAAACTGTTTTAACATAAAAATTTGTGCATTAAAAATTCATCCTGGCTTTTTCAAATTTTGGGAGCAGCCCATCTTTAGAAGAAACTTTTATATCGCACTCCTTTATTTTCCAATCAATGTTCAGCGAAGGGTCGTTATAAATAATTCCTGCCTCAGATTCAGGATGATAGTATTCATCGCACTTATATGCAAAAACGGCTGTTTCACTGATTACGGAAAATCCATGTGCAAAACCCTTTGGAATAAGAAACTGTTTTTTGTTTTCACCTGAAAGTTCAACCCCAACCCAGTTGCCGAAAGTAGGGGAGTTTCTCCTTAAATCCACAGCAACATCGTAAACCTTCCCCTGTAAGACCCTGACAAGTTTCGCCTGGCTGAAAGGAGCCAGTTGATAGTGCAGCCCGCGAATCACTCCGTAAGACGACTTTGACTCATTATCCTGAACAAAAACGTATTTCTTTCCAGTAAGAGGGTCCAGTTTCATTTTATTGTAGCTCTCAAAAAAATAACCTCTGTCATCTCCGAAAACATCAGGTTCGATTATGAAAAGGTCGTTTATTTCAGTATTTATTAGTTTCATATGTTTCCCGCCTGCCGCATTATGAACCGTTAAATCTGGCAATACCCCTCATTCATAAGTTCTCCTGATTGCACTTCAATAGTCCGATAATCACGCTTGAAACAGAGAGAACCTATCAAATATCATCTAAGAAATTACTCTCTGGGCCTGTTATTGAGATTAAGCGTAATGTTTACGACAGACAATATAAATAGCACCGCATCAGATTATCCAGGACCTTATGAATAGCACTATACCAATTTATCCAGGATTTTTTGATATTCATAAGCAATTTTAAGCCAATCGAACTTATCCTGTACCCTTTTTCTTGCAGCCTTTCCAAAATCTTCACATAAAGACTTATTCCCTAACAGCATTATTTTTTCAGCTAGCTGGCCAGGACTCCCGGGATCCACCAGAAACCCACACTCTCCGTCCTTAATTGTATCCATCATGCCTCCGACTTTTGTTCCCACCACTGGCTTTCCACATGCCATTGCCTCAAGGACAGCAATTCCGTAAGGCTCGATAATGCTGGGCTGCACATAGATATCACATTCGGCATACAACTCAGGCATTTTGTAGTTTGGAATAGACTCCGAAACAAACGTTACGTGGCTTTTGAGATCCAGATATTCTTTCAGCGTTTTGAGGTTCTGTTCCTCCGGACCTTTTCCGAGGATGTATAAATGAGCCTCAGGAATCTGTTTCGCCACTTTCTTCATAGCCTTTAATAAATGCTCCAGCCCTTTGTATTCATGCAAACGGGCAACAGTAAGTATCTTGAAATCCCCTTTTCTCAGATACCTGTTAGCAGACAATAAAGGCTTGAAAACCTCAGAATCCACCCCTACATTTACCACTCTTATTCCCCTTTTTACCCCTAATTCAGCAGACATAAAATTTTTTGCAGCCGTACAGTGGGCAGTCAATACGTCCACACCATTCCGGAGGCTCTTATTAATAGTAGCGTCAAGAGCCTTTAATGCATAGAGTTTTACCTGATTATCAGGGTAATAAGTTCTTTCAGAGGATAGAATCATAGGAATTCCATATTTTTTAGCTATCCTGTACACCTTATGGCAGATGTAAGGATAATCCTCCTGAAGCATCAGAACATCATAATCTTTAAATAAGCCAGCTCTTCCTGAAACAACCGGATTGTCAGCAAAATCCAATAAAGTAGGGAGGTAATTAACAGAAAAGCTCAGATCTGAACTCGCACCTGAATTTTTAGAATTAACCACCTTTTTCTCGCGGGGAGCTTTGGCGGTGGATGTGATAATGGTAACTTTGTGGCCCAGGAAAGAAAGGCTTTTAGCTAGCCCATATTCATTTCCATTAATATAAGGTGTGAAATAAGGTACTACTATCCCTATTCTCATCAGAGAACCTCGCTAAACCGTGAACATTCATTTTACTTTGGGAATAATTACCGAAGCAGAGAACTGGAGTTATTGCATAATACCGAAGCAGATCACTGGAATTACTGAATAATATCGAAACAAATTACTGGAATTATCGAATAATTACCGAAACAAATTACCGGAATTATTGCATAAAATACTCAATTGTTTGCCTCAGTCCCTCTTTTAATTCAACCTTCGGTTCCCATCCGAGCAATTCCTTAGCTTTGCTAATGTCAGGCCTTCTCACTTTTGGATCATCTACTGGAAGATCTTCATGAATAATTTTTGATTTACTTCCGGTAATCTCAATAATTACCTTCGCAAAATCCAGGACACTCATCTCTGCCGGATTTCCTATATTAACAGGATCAGTACAGTCAGACATTATTAACCTGTAAATTCCATCTATCAAATCTGATACATAACAGAATGAACGAGTCTGAGAGCCGTCTCCGTAGACAGTAATATCTCTCCCGTTAAGGGCCTGGGAAATGAAGTTAGGAACTACACGTCCATCATTAGCACGCATTCTGGGACCATAAGTATTGAAAATGCGGACAATCCTTGTGTCAACCCCATGATAACGGTGGTAAGCCATTGTGATCGCTTCAGCATATCGTTTTGCCTCATCATAAACACCCCTTGGGCCTATGGGATTGACGTTGCCCCAGTAAGTCTCGGATTGGGGATTTACTAACGGATCACCATAGACTTCTGAAGTAGAAGCAAGCAGGAACCGTGCATTCTGCTGTTTTGCAAGCCCCAGCATATTGTAAGTTCCAAGGGCACCTACTTTCAGGGTCTGGATGGGCAGTTCAAGGTAGTCAATTGGAGATGCAGGGCTTGCAAGATGAAAAATATAATGGATTTTGTCACCAAAGTAGATCGGTTTTGTAACATCATGTTTGATGTATGTAAATTGATCGGATGATATATGTTCAAGGTTTCTCTGGTTGCCTGTTAACAGGTTATCTATGCAGATTACTTCGTGGCCTTTTTCAAGTAAAAGGTCGCACAGATGTGAACCCAAAAACCCTGCTCCGCCGGTTACGATTGATCTCATGTAAAGACCTCTTAAAATTCGATCGATGAACAGTCTCCGATATTCAGAGAATTTTGTTTTCCAATCAGGTTTGCATCATCGCCTACAATCGAAGACTCAAGGTTCAGGTTTGAAATATGAGTCCTTGAACCAATGACACTGTTTGAAATAATCGAGTTTTCAATTGTCGTATCTTCAGCAATTGAAGTATAGGGACCAATTACCGAGTTAACAATTTTAACATTTTCACCAATGTCCACAGGCTGGATGATCACAGAATCGCATACACTATCAGAAACGCGCCCAATTTGTTTTTCTTCAAGCAACACGCGATTGGTTTCAAGCAGAGACTTGGCATGTCCGCAGTCATACCAGCTGGATACTTCAAAGGTTTTGAGCTTGCTTCCTCTCCGGATCATTTCCTGCAGGGCGTCTGTCAGCTGGTACTCACCTCTATTTTGAATGTTATTTTGGAGCATCCAGTCCAGCACTTCAAAAAGTAGAACAGTATCCTTCACAAAATATACGCCAGCAATCCCAAGGTTTGATCTGGGATTCTCAGGCTTTTCCTCAAGCCTTTGAATATAAGAAGACGAAGGTTCCAGTTCAACTATTCCGTACTTTCGTGGCTCTTCAACTTCCCGAACTCCGATAGAGCCTGAACATTTCCCGTTTTCAATGTGGAACTTATAGAAATCAAGGTATCCTGACTTGAAAATCATGTCTCCGAGAGCGATCATGATTTCGGAACCAATTGAATGTTCCTTAGTAACATAAACAGAATGCCCGAGCCCAAGCCTCTCTTCCTGATCCACATAACGGATTTTGAACTTATCTTTGTAATACCTGTCAATATACGAAATTATCTGTTCTTTATGGTATCCTATCACAAGGATAATCTCTTCGGGATTAAGGTCAATCATTCTGTCAAGGATATGGCCTATGATAGGTTTTCCGGCAATGTAAACCATTGGCTTCGGTTTAGTATGAGTATGGGGAAATAAACGTTTTCCAGCTCCTGCTGCAGGTATGATAACTTTCATGCAATCATCACTCAATCTATGAAATGTATCCAGATAGTATAAATAAATAAATAAATTAAGAAGATTTAGCCCGGAAGAATACTGACATAACGTAAACAGCCAGCTTCATCTTCTACCATACACATCATCAAATCTGACAATATCTTCTTCGTCCACAAGCTCTCCAAGCTGCACTTCGATGATCTCGAGCGGGACCTTTCCTGGGTTTGACAGCCTGTGCTTTTGCCCGGCTCTGATATATGTGCTTTCTCCGGGTCTCAGGAAAAACTGCTTTCCATCTACCTCAACACATGCCATGCCTTTTACAACCACCCAGTGCTCACTCCTGTGGTAATGCAATTGAAGGCTTAACTTATGTTCGGAGAGCACGGTGATATTTTTTATTTTATGCCCCTGAGAAGCATCAAGCAAGGTATACGAACCCCATGGCCTGTAGACTGTTTGCCCGACAAAGGCCCTTTCATCATTCCTGCCTTTGAGCTCTGAGACTATTTCTTTTACTTTCTGACTGCTGGACTTGGGACATATTAACAGGGCATCGCTCGTGTCAACAACAACCATGTCCTTAACATCAATCAGGGAGACAATTTTACCGCATCTTGAATATACCAGATTCCCGTCCGAATTAAGAAGCATTGGGTCACATTCATGGATCACGTTCCCTACGGAATCCTTTTCCAGCTCGTCATAAATTGCTGCAAAGTTTCCAAGGTCACTCCATTTTTGATCCAGCTTTACAACCGCAACTTTGTCGGATTTCTCCATAATACCGTAGTCGATGGAGATATTATCCACACACGCATAAATGTCATTAATATCTTCCCCTTTTTCAAAACAGGCAGAAACCGAAGGTGCATGCTTTCTGACTTCTTCAAAGAAGAGCCCTGTCTCAAAGATGAACATCCCGCTGTTCCAGAGACAGCCTTCCACAATGTATTTCTTTGCGGTTTCAAAATCAGGCTTTTCCCGGAATTCCGATACTCTGTAACCTGGCTCACAGGCTTCTGCCGATTTAATGTAGCCGTATCCCGTGTGTGGGAACGCAGGGACAACCCCGAAAGTAACCAGATAATCCGAAGCCAGCTTCTCAGCTGAAGAAATCGTTACCATTGCAGCCCTATCGAGCACATGGTCTGAGGAAAACACTCCTACGATCGAATTCCCGAATTTTTCTTCAATTTCTTTCATTCCAAAGAAAATAGCAGGAAGCGTATTCTTACCTTCAGGCTCGATCAGAACATTTTCAGGAGGAATGGAATACCCGATCTCTTTGATCTGTCCAATAACGAAAAACTTCTGGGCTTCATTGGTTACTACAAAAATCTCAGAAATATCCGAAACCTCAAGGCACCGGATTACAGTCTCCTGAAAAAGTGAAGTTTCCCCGAATTTTAAAAACTGCTTGGGATACATTTCCCGGCTGAGGGGCCAGAGTCTCGTCCCTGAGCCGCCTGCAAGAATTATCGACTTAATCCTGTCATCTCCTTTAGATATTGATAAGATTCATATAACGTAACTATACCCCACTCTATATTAATAAATAGATTGTTTGGAAGTAAAGAAACTCTTAAGATAATCATTTGAAATAATAATGTTAAATCAGATACCGGGCATCTGAAAAAAACATGCTTTTTCAAGCAATATATAAGGAAAGCTTCAAATAAGCTTTTCCCGAAAACAGCGAAATAAAAGGTATGGACTTAAAAGTTCTGGTTTTTGCTTTCGTTTAGCTGTTTGCTACCATTCTTAAAAACTTAAATATTTGGTTCTGTTTTTAATTAAGCTCTTGTTATACCCGGGCTTTTAATTCCAAGCTTTTACAGGCAGGCTGCCTTAATGCTCTTTGTTTAGATTCGGGTTTTCACCCAGAATCTCGATAGAAAAAACTGCCCTCTTTAAAAGTTACAGGTATTTTTCGTTCAGTACGACACCGGCTACACAGCCTGCAAGCATGTCAGGGTCATTTTTAAGGTATTCAGGTAAATCCTCCAGAAGGACCATATCCGAAAATCCACATATTATTCGAGAGCCTGTGAAAACCTGCCGGTTGACAAAAGAAAGAAAAAGTAAAAAAGAAAACCAGAATAGTGCAAAAATAAAAAAAGGTTAAAGTAAAATAAGAACAAAAATTTGCTCACTTGCACGTGTCAAGAAGACCTTTCTTTTTGCCTCCTCTCTGTTCAGAAGGATGGATTGGCTCAACTTTAGCTTCTTCGACGTCTTTCTTCTCTTCATTAAGAAGTGCCTTTTTCTCTTCCTCATCAAATTTATCGCAGCTTACTAAAGGTTTCTTATGTTCTGTCATATCTTTAACTCCCCTAATAACTCATACCTGGAAAATATTATTAACAACTCAAGTTTTAACCTAACGTTTCAGGACCGTTAACCTTTGAAGGACTCCCGGTCTCCAAACTTATCAGATTATATCCAACATTCCTTATCTATGGGATTTTAAGACAGATTATCAGATCCCATCGCGGTGAGCAAACAATCTCTCGAATATCATTTTCTTTATTTGCCTTTGAACCTGATGGTTCTATTTCAAAATCCTGTCCTCTTCTCTCATTCCTCCTTTCCACTGTTCCCGGATAAGATAATTTGGGAAAATTTACCCCTAATTTTATTACACCCATCAGATTTATTAAATTTTTGTAGGAAGGACAAAAAGACTGAAATAAATCTGTTTATTTTCGGATATAATGCCAGGAAAAAAAGGCATTTGCAGGTTAATTAAAAAGAGATGCAAAACAATTAGGATATTGAAACGATCTGGGAGAATATATATTCCATTAATCAGTATAAGGAGAACGTCCATGCCGAAAGGCAGAGGATTGAAAATTCTCACAAAGTTCAGTTACATTTAAATTTACCTTATCATTGTTCAAAGATATGCTTTTACTCAGGAAAATGTGATCTTATGGCATATAGAATACTGGAGAAAGAAGAAATTGCTCCATCAGTGCACAGAATGGCAGTAAGTGCACCTGATGTGGCAAAGGCTGCAAAGGCCGGTCAGTTCGTAATCCTCAGGATTGATGAAAGGGGGGAAAGAGTTCCTCTTACAATTGCGGATTTTGAGAAAGGGAAAGGCACTGTTACTGTAATTTTTCAGGAAATGGGCAAGACTACAAAACAGCTTGCAAAGCTTGCTGCAGGCGATTATCTTGAAGATTTTGTAGGACCTCTCGGAACGCCTGCAGACGTCAGAAAGTTAGGTACTGTAATTCTGGTAGGAGGAGGAGTAGGAGTTGCCCCTATTTATCCCCAGGCAAAGGCTTATGTTAATGCGGGCAACAGGGTAATCTCCATAATAGGAGCCAGGAATAAAGACCTCCTGATACTTGAAAACGAAATGGAGAAAGCCAGTTCAGAGCTGTACATAGCAACCGATGACGGGTCAAAAGGGCATCACGGGTTTGTGACCGATATTATGAAAAGGATCCTGGACAGCGGCGAAAAGGTTGCAAGAGTTGTAATCATAGGCCCTCCGATTATGATGAAGGTCGGGGCAGGGGTAGCTTCTCCCTATGACGTTGAAATCCTTGTAAGCCTCAACTCTATAATGGTTGACGGGACAGGGATGTGTGGAGGCTGCAGGGTTACGGTCGATGGAGAAACAAAGTTTACCTGCGTTGACGGTCCTGAATTTGATGCCAGAAAAGTCGATTTCGTCCAGCTTATGAACAGGCTTGCAATGTACCGCGGAGAAGAGGCAAGTGCTGTAGAAAAATATGAAGAGGAGTGCAGGTGCGGATTGCACTGAAAAGAAGGGGATGAAAAAAATGCAAGAATTAAATGGAGAAAAAACTGGAAAAGCAAAGAAGGAAAGAACCCCTATGCCGGAGCAGCCTGCAGAAGAGAGACGAAAGAACTTCAATGAAGTAGCCCTTGGCTACACAAAAGAAGATGCCCTTGCAGAAGCTTCAAGATGTCTTTCCTGCAAAGACCCTAAATGTGTTGAAGGCTGCCCTGTAAATGTGGATATTCCGGGCTTTATTCGGCTGGTCTGCGAAGAGGACTTTGAAGGGGCAATCGAGAAAATCAAAGCAACAAATGCCCTTCCTGCGATTTGCGGTCGCGTCTGCCCTCAGGAAACTCAGTGCGAAGCCCTCTGCGTACTCGGGAAAAAGGGGCAGCCTGTTGCAATCGGAAGACTTGAGCGTTTCTGTGCGGACTATGAGCGTGAAAAAGGCGTCAAGACCCCAGAGGTTATGCCTCCTACCGGCAAGAAAGTTGCAGTTGTAGGTTCCGGTCCTGCAGGACTTACTGCCGCAGCAGACCTGGCAAAGCTCGGACACAAAGTAACAATTTTTGAATCCCTGCACAAGGCCGGAGGGGTACTGAGTTACGGCATCCCTGAGTTCAGGCTGCCAAAAGAAATCGTTCGGCAGGAAATAGAGTACATCAAAAAACTCGGCGTTGAAGTAAAGCCCAATTATATTATCGGCAGGATAAAGACCCTTGATGAACTCTGTGATGATTTCGATGCCGTTTTCCTGGGCACTGGGGCAGGGCTCCCGAACTTTATGGTGATAGAAGGGGAAAACTTTAATGGCGTATATTCCGCAAACGAATTCCTGACTCGCGTAAACCTCATGAAAGCCTACGACCCCGAATATGATACAAAGGTCAGGCACGGAAAGCATGTTGTGGTTGTAGGAGGCGGAAATGTGGCAATGGATGCAGCCCGCTCTGCACTCCGCCTGGGCGCAGACGAGGTAAGCATAGTTTACCGCCGCGGAGAAGATGAAATGCCTGCCCGCCGTGAAGAGATCGAGCACGCCAGAGAAGAAGGTATTACCTTCAGGCTCCTTACAAACCCTGTCCGTATCCTGGGCGACGAGAAGTTCAATGTCACAGGTGTCGAATGCATAAAAATGGAACTCGGAGAGCCGGATAAGTCAGGCAGGAGAAGCCCTGTCCCTGTAGAAGGCTCGGAATTCCTTGTTCCGGCAGATGTTGTAGTTATCGCAATAGGCACCTCTCCGAACCCGATAATTTTTAAAGGCTCGGAAGGACTTGAGCAGAACAGGAAAGGAACTGTCATTGCTGATGAAGAAACAGGAGCAACCTCCAAATGCGGAGTCTTTGCCGGCGGAGATGTGGTTACAGGCGCAGCAACTGTTATCAGCGCAATGGGCGCAGGTAAAAAGGCGGCAAAGGCGATTGATGAATATTTGAAAGGAAAGTAAAAAGAGTAAAAGTAGTTATAAAATTAGGAGCGAGATAATAAAAAATTAAATCTTCTTTATTCTTTCTTTTATTCTTTCTTTTTATCTCGCCTTTCTTTACATCACGTTTTCAGCACAGCTTAATAGTAATAAGAGATCTTGCTGAATTCTGCATCCGCCTGAGAGTAACGGCCTTTTTCCATAAATCTGCAGCCAGCTTCAAT
This sequence comes from Methanosarcina hadiensis, assembly GCF_046529725.1. Taxonomy (GTDB): domain Archaea; phylum Halobacteriota; class Methanosarcinia; order Methanosarcinales; family Methanosarcinaceae; genus Methanosarcina; species Methanosarcina hadiensis. The sequence goes on from NZ_CP136241.1 coordinate 2,909,626, forward strand.
GTGTGGCAAATCTTTCTCAAGTTGTGTAAGGATTCCGCAGACTTCTATACAACTGACTGAAACTTCAGGAAATTCCGAATCTTTTAATTCCTCCAGAATCTTTTGAGATTCAGAAAATTTATCTGAAGCTATTCCAAACTCATCGGCAGCCTTATCCCATTTCTTTTCGTCACCATATTTTATTCCGTTTAAAAGACATTCATACCCATCCATAAATGGATACATTCCGCTTATCATTTTTCTGATTTCCGTATGAATGTTTTCACTGGTTTCCAGATCATTTCTCAACAGAATAATAGAGCTCTTTTGCTCTATGGGTACTGAATTTGGATCAATCGTGAATATTTTTTCTTTTGCCAGGTTTGATGAAGCAGCAGACTCATTTAAAGCCTCATTCGCTATATCAAGTTCTTTTCTGCTCAGATTAAATTCCTTTGAATACGAGTATGCTAAGGATTTATCCAAATGCTCCATAGCTGTAATCAGACTCTCCATAGAGTGAACCCTATCCAGACCACCTTCAGCTAAACTTTTATATCTCTCGATATCCTGATTTTCGCCCTCGTAATCTGAAGAGGCATTATTGAGGACTTTTAAAGCTTCTTCGAAATCAATTTCTGAGGCATTAAGATTCATCTTTGCATTAGTATAGGTACCCGACTCGACATCATGTTTCACAGACATCATTCGAGTTTCAGCACCATTAATAAGTGAAAGAGAAATATTGATTTCCTCTGCAGCAGAAACTTTACCTCCTAAATTTGCAGAAAAAATCTCGTTTCCCACACACCCGGAAAAAAAAGTTATCAATAAAATCCCAAGAAGAACCAGACAGGTCCTGCTTATAGTTAAATTCTTTCTTATCCCCACATTCTCAACCCTCCAAATACGAACCTAAAGAAAATCAAACTTGTAAAGATTCTATCTTCCAGACGACGCAAATAATTGAAGCAAGTTCTCTCTGGAAAGAAACCTTCTAAAATAAGATTAGATTTGATACAAAGATGATAAACTTTCCTATAAATTATAATGATTTAAGGTTAACTTTCAAACAAGAATTTCAAAAGAAAAGTTAAGTGAGATGAATAAAAAAATCAAAGATTCTCAATAACTACTTTTAAAAGTAAAATCAAAGCAGTGATCAAAATAAGCGTCCAGACGAGCGGCAGAAGTATCCGAAGCAAGAAATAGAGTATTATTGCTATGAGAATTAACTGAACTAAAGAAAATTTTCTTCTTCCCGCACGAAAAACGCGTCGATTTAATCCGTGAGCCATATTATAAACCTTCAGATTCTTCTTGTATATATTTACTTCAGCTCTCATTTTATATTTTTTGCCCGTAAAAGACAATACTTCTTGACATTAAAAACAAGGCTTGAAACGGAATAGAACATATCCGCTGGTGATTTGGATTAAGAAAACAGGAAATAAAGAAGAATTAGATCTGATTTTTCAATTAACCGATATAAACTTATAGAAATCTGGCAGGAAAATCCAATAGCAGGTCTGCTGGGAATCGAACCCAGGTTCGGAGCTCCGGAGGCTCCAGTGATATCCTCTACACCACAGACCTATCATGAAAAGCTCTAGTCGGTTAACTGATTCATAAAGCTGTAACCAGTCAACTGGCTGTTTATAGTGCCAAATAGCTTATAAATTTAATCCTCAATCAAAGAACATTCCCAAAATATTCTCAATTTTCCACAAAAGCTTCAGAACATGTATAGCGTACCGTATCGGTTTGTTTGACCGGAAAGATCTTTTTGCCGATTTGGGAAAACAGATTTGACAGGACTGGAAGTACTTCTTTTGTTATACCTTTTAAAGAAGGTTTTGTTTGAAAAATATTAAGGTACTTTTTTTCGCCCCCTCTTGCATCTGAAGTTCCACATCTGCCTGCACTACAGATGAGGAACTCCAGCACTGCAAGCTTATAATATATTTAGGAGGCGTTTTCCAGTTTTATGTCTGTTCGCTAGACATATTATATGTATGATGAACTTATATTTAATACTTTTCTTTAGTTTCATAATATTTAATGTTATTAAATTTGTATTTTGTAAGAATAGATGAAATAAAAGATATTCTCTAAAGAAAAGTATTACAGGTACCAATTCAGACATACGGATGTATTTACAGGAATAATCTGAAGAGAATTAACCGAAAACGAACTTCCCGGGTTGATTTAGAATTCTGAATATTCTGTAAAACTCAATACCTTATTCTTTCCAGTCCTGCCCATATTTTTCTTCAAACGCAAGTTCGGAAAGGTCTTTCCGTGAAGAAGTTCGCTTTCCGGGAGCTGGTTTCCCAATCGCAAGTACTGCCATAAGTTCAAGTTTTGACGGGCATTGCAGGATTGAATTAACCTTCTCATTCTGATTAAGGATTTCTCCAAGCCAGACTGCACCTAGGCCGAGGTCATAGCAGGCGAGGAGCATGTTCTGAATAGAAGCCCCTATCGCCTGGATGTCTTTTGTCCTGTTGTAAGAATTTTCAGTGTCAAGAAAGGCTGCAATAAGCAAAGGTGCTCCTGCAACAGTGCCGGAATAATGGGTGCATTCAGAGAGCTGATGGATGTTTTCCGGATCCCTGACAACAATAAAGCGCCAGGGCTGGTTGTTCAAACCGGAAGGAGCCCAGCGGCCTGCATTGAGAATTGTGTTGATTTCTTCTTTGCTGATCTTTCTGTCCGTAAACTCACGGACACTCCGTCTGTTGAGGATTGCATCCATAACTTTGCTTTCTCCTGTTACTGCCATGTTTATTCTCCGAACCGAATTTCCAGGTTTTAGATTTATGAATCTCCGGTAAAAATAATAACATTAAATTATGAAACTTTACCGCAGACGGATAAACGAATCTATCTTAAGAACCGGGAAACAGTGTGAGTACTGGTCTGAATACGAATAAAAGACCCTGAATAAAAGACCAAGTAGCAAATAAGTAGAATAAGAAAAAATTATCAGAAAAAAAGAGCCTGCCAGACCGGTATTAACTGACCTGGCTAAAAACTAAGGAAGTAACTTTACGTTTAGTCGTCATCAATCTTTTTGTTGAGCCAGGGGATGTTTGCACGGATCTGTTTTCCGACAACCTCAAGCTGGTGTTCCTTTTCCTGGCGTTCCATGGCTTTAAGCACTGGGTGGTTAACCATGCCTTCGAGAACGAACTCTTTTGCAAACTCGCCGTTCTGGATTCTCTCAAGGGCTTCGTACATGGCATCGCGAGAGTATTCATTGATAATCTTGGGACCAACAGTCATACCGCCATACTCTGCAGTGTTGGAAACGGAATGCCACATCCTCTCAAGCCCGCCTTCGTAGATAAGGTCCACAATGAGTTTAACTTCATGGCAGGTTTCAAAGTATGCCATTTCAGGCTGGTACCCTGCTTCCACAAGCACTTCAAAAGCTGTCTTTATAAGTGATGCAAGTCCTCCGCAGAGGTCAACCTGTTCTCCGAAAAGATCGGTTTCTGTTTCTTCACGGAAAGTTGTCTCGTAGACTCCTGCCCTTGTTGCGCCTATACCCTTGGCATAAGAGAGAGCAAGATCCCTGGCATTTCCGGTTGCGTCCTGGTAGACTGCAATCAGTCCCGGCACCCCGATGCCTTCTGTGTAGGTTCTCCTGACAATGTGTCCGGGGCCTTTGGGGGCAACCATGAAGACGTCCACATCTTTTGGAGGCACTATCTGGTTGTAGTGAATATTGAAGCCATGGGCAAAAACAAGGGCATTCCCCGCCTTCAGGTTAGGCTCAATCTGGGAATAGTAAACAGATGCCTGCTTTTCGTCAGGGAGGAGGATCATTATAACGTCTGCAGCTTTTGCTGCGTCTTCGACAGTCATGACCTTCAGGCCGTCTGATTCTGCTTTTGCCCAGCTGGAACTTCCTTTCCTGAGCCCGACAACAACATTAAGCCCGGATTCATGAAGGTTCCTGGCGTGAGCGTGGCCCTGGCTTCCGTATCCCATTATTGCTATGGTCTTATCCTTAAGTGCATCAAAAGTGGTTTCGTCGTCATAAATTATCGTTGCCATTCTTAGTTCTCCTGATTGATTTTCTAACTGATACTTCTAAATTTCTTAGTTTTGTAACCTGATCTGTGATTAAGTTTTAGAGTTTAGTTTGGAATTTAATTTTAGGATTTAATTAAGTGATCGGATTCCCTGTATAGGTTAAGAGGGCATTTAAATCTACAAACAATAATTTCCTGAGAATTAAACTGATTTCCGAAAAATCACCATCTCTGGACCCAGGCGGTCTTTTAAGGCGAAAGAGAGGCCGGAAACCCGGAGCATTTTTAAGAAGACCTTTAGAAATTGAAAAGGCTTCCGGCTGCCCCAATCTGTGAAAAATAATTGAGCAGCTACCTCTCTTTACCTATCCTTAATATTTAAACCTTCTTTGACCCGCGTACCATTGCAATCTTGCCTGTCCTGACCATTTCCTTGATCCCGAACTGGCGGAGGAGTTTTTCAATTGCCTGAATCTTACTTTCGTCGCCCGTTACCTCAACGGTCACGGACTTGGGGGCAACGTCCACTATTCTGGCCCTGAAGATATTTGCAATCTGCATGATCTCTGCCCTTGTGTCAACATCAGCCGCGACCTTAATAAGGGCAAGTTCCCGCTCAACAGCATCGTCAGCCCCTATATCCGAGACTTTGATAACATCTATGAGCTTGTTGAGCTGTTTTGTTACCTGCTCGAGGACATGATCGTCCCCATGCACAACAATGGTTATTCTCGAAATGTCAGGGTCCTCGGTAACTCCCACTGCAAGGCTGTCGATATTGTATCCGCGCCTTGAAAAGAGAGAGGCAACTCTGGAGAGCACACCTGACTTATTTTCCACCAGGACTGCAAGTGTATGTTTCATCAGTGTTCCTCCAGGTCGAGAATCTCATTAATTGCAGCTCCTGCCGGAACCATTGGATAGACATTTGCTTCGCATTCGACAATAACCTCAACAACTGCCGGTCTTCCTGACCTGACAGCCTCTTCGATTGCAGGCCTGACTTCAGACGGCCTTTCTGCACGCAGCCCGAGGGCCCCATATGCTTCGGCAAGCTTTACGAAGTCAACACTGCCTTTAATGAAGGTATAAGAGTATCTCCGGTCATAGAAGAGTTCCTGCCACTGCCTGACCATGCCAAGATAGCCGTTGTTCAGGATCACGTTAACAACCGGGATATCGTTCTGGACCACAGTTGCGAGCTCCTGGGAGTTCATCTGGAAAGAGCCGTCCCCTGCGATATTGATAACAGTTTTATCCGGCCTGCCGACTTTTGCCCCCATAGCTGCCGGGAATCCGTATCCCATAGTGCCAAGCCCGCCTGAGGTGAGGAAAGTCCTGGGTTTGCTGTATTTGAAGAACTGAGCAGCCCACATCTGGTGCTGTCCGACTTCGGTAACTATAATAGCGTCCTTGCAGGCCTCGGATATCTGCTCAATAACAAACTGAGGCATTATAGAGTCCTGAGAATGCCTGTAGGTAAGAGGATATTCTTTCTTCCACTGGTTTATCTTTTCAATCCATTCTGCGGACCTGCAGCACCGGACATATTTAACCAGGGATTTGAGTATCTGTTTTGCATCCCCGACAATGGGAGTATGTACTTTTACGTTTTTGGAAATCTCGGCAGGATCAACATCAATATGAATAACCCTGGCATTGGGGGCAAAAGATTCAAGTTTGCCGGTAACGCGGTCATCAAACCTTGCTCCCACAGCAATAATCAGATCGGATTCCTGAATTGCATAGTTTGCATACTTGCTCCCGTGCATTCCCAGCATTCCGACATACAGGGGATGTTCGGTCGGGATACAGCTTATACCCATAAGTGTGGTTGTAACTGGAGCCTTGATGGTTTCGGCAAGCTCAACGAGTTCTGCGCTTGCGTTCGAGCTGATCACTCCGCCTCCTGCATAGATTATAGGCCTGCAGGAGTTTGCGATTTCTTCAGCAGCCCGTTTAATCTGCTGCGTGTTTCCTTTGTAAGTTGGCTTATAGCCCCTTAGTTCCACCTTTTCAGGGTACTGCAAGTCAATTTCAATATTCTGTACATCCTTCGGAAGGTCAATTAGTACCGGGCCAGGCCTTCCGGTAGATGCTATATGGAAGGCTTCTTTTACAATCCTCGGGATATCTTCTGGACTCTGTACCAGATAGTTGTGCTTGGTGATTGGCTGAGTAATGCCCGTAATATCTGCTTCCTGAAAAGCATCATTTCCGATAAGGGACCTTGGCACCTGGCCTGTTAAAGCTACAATCGGCACTGAGTCCATATATGCAGTAGCAATACCTGTTACCAGGTTGGTTGCTCCGGGGCCTGAAGTAGAAACACATACCCCGGTCGTTCCAGTAGCACGGGCGTACCCGTCCGCAGCATGAGCAGCTGCCTGTTCGTGGCGTACTAATATGTGGCGCAAGTCTGAATCATAGAGTTCATTGTAGAAAGGAATAATCTGCCCTCCGGGGTATCCGAAGAGAGTGTCAACTCCTTCCCTTTCGAGGCACTTTATAAGCGCCTTTGCGCCATTGACTTTTTCTGTTGACCCGGTTGTCATCGTTTATCTCCTAATTTATTTCTTGAGATCTGGTTAACTGGACACTCACGCTTCAGGTGAGCACCTTTCCAGTTTGGGTGTGTTTATAAGAAATACTCTTTTATCAATCTTATCTCTCACACTCACACTTTTTTGATTGCGAATTTCGCAAGTATATCATAATCAATCATGTTATATATGGATGAGGGTTTCTGCGGGCTTTCAGAGCCCCAGAGATCCCGATTTCAAAAATTTCTTTAAAAAGAAAAAAAGAGAGAACGAAAAGTCCTCCTGAGAAACCTTTGAAGTTCCATGTCTTTTTGTAGCTTACTCTGCCCGGACAAGCCGATTCAGCCCGTTCATTACGGCTTCTACGGAAGCCATGATAATGTCCGTTCTGGCTCCACTTGCGGTAATCGACTTTCCTTCTTTGGAAAGCTTTACCCTTACCTCTACAAGGGCATCGGTTCCGCCGGTAACCGCGTCTACATGGTACTCTTCAAGGATGACGTCTTCAGCACAGGCACTTACAGCTCTCCGGATAGCATTGATAACCGCATCCACAGGCCCGTTTCCGATCCCGGCCTGTACGATCTCTCTGTCTTTCACATTGAGCTTTATGGAAGCTGTTGGAGTCACCCGGTTTCCGGATACGATAGTGAATTCTTCTAATTTTACCAGGGGCTCTTTATAGATATCAAGCACGGTTTCTGCAATGGTCTGCAGGTCGGCATCTGTAACATGTTTACCCTGGTCACCCATCTGCTTGACCCTACCGAAAATCTCTTCGGTCTGAACCTCATCAGCCTCAAGCCCCATTTCCTTTAAAGCAAGGGTAATAGAGCTCCTTCCGGCATGTTTCCCAAGTACGATCTGGCGCTGTCGTCCAATATATTCAGGGCTCATCGGCTCATAGGTTGCCTTGTCAGCCAGAAGCCCGTGCACATGAATACCTGCTTCGTGAGTGAAGGCATTCCCTCCCACAAGGGCTTTATTGGGGGAAACCGGAACCCCGGTAAGGCGGCTTACAAGCCTTGAAATCCGATATATTTGCTCGTGCTTGATGCCGGTGTCATATTTGTACAGCCACTCAAGGCACATTACGACTTCTTCAAGGGAAGCATTTCCGGCTCTTTCCCCTAAACCGTTAATTGTCACATGAGCCTGTTTTGCTCCTGCCGCGAGCGCTGCAACCGTGTTTGCAGTTGCTAAACCAAAGTCATTGTGGCAGTGGATGCTGATAGGGGCTTTCAGGGAAGAAGACAGGTCCCGGAAGATTTCAGTGGTTTTTTCAGGCACCAGAAGGCCTACGGTATCGCAGAAGCATAACCTGTCAGCCCCGGCGGCTATCCCGTCCGAGTAAACGGATTTTAAGAAGTCAAGGTCTGCCCTCGAAGAATCTTCGCCGCTAAGTTCCACAATCAGACCGTGGTCTTTGGCATACTCGGTTACATCGGCTGCAATCTGCCTTACTGTATCCCGGTCTTTTTTGATTTTCGTCCTGATATGCAGGTCAGAAACCGGAACTACAAGGTGGATAGAGTCAACATCGCACTCAAGAGCATGATCAATGTCTGATTTTACAATCCTGCAGTAGCTGCATATTTCGGCATTAAGCCCTGCATTCGCTACAGCCTTGATTGATTCCCTTTCCCCTGCGGAAGTAATTGCAGAGCCTGCCTCGATTACATTGATTTTCATCTCGTCAAGGGCGCGTGCAATTAAGAGCTTCTTCTCTCTTGTCAGGGCTACACCAGGTGTTTGTTCACCATCTCTCAAAGTAGTATCCAGAAAGCGGATGTTTTCGAATAATATAATCCCTCAGTTTTGGCTTTTTTTTGGGTAGATTTTATAGATTGGTTCTGCAGAACAGGAAAATATAGTATTACTACTATTTTATATAATTAAATCCTATTTTGCAAAACTCACTTTAATACACATATTACATATAATTTATCTCAGAAGCACGGTCCTATCCGAAAATTTCCGAAATTACTCCCGGGTTTTCTGAGACTTCTCTCCAATAGGTAGACCATAGTATTTTTAGTTTCCAGTTAACAATATATTTATTTTAACAGCTTGCCCCCGAAAAAACGGCTTTGACCAGGCCAAAAACATAGTCAGGATTCAGTTTCTAAAAAAGAAGGCCCTGAGAAAGCATTTGTGGATCTGAGCAAGGCACCTCAGATATAAAAATGAATAGCAAAAACAATTCTCTGTCTGGAGAATTGCCTTCCATTTTCATGCGAAATTAAAGAACAAGGGGCACTAAAGGAAGGGGTTTATAAAAAGATTATAAGATCCTAGTCTTTACATCATTTAACAATTCTTTTAAGACTTTTTACCTCATTATATCTGTATGATTTATTATATGCTCCAGTTTCTTTTACCTGACCGTTAAAACCCATTTTAAATCGATACTGGCCGTGAGATTCATCTGCATGAAGGCCCGTTAAATCAAGGTTTTTATAATTGTTCTTTTTTCCATCTTCTATACTGTGCCAGATTAAAAGCTTATAAGCATTGAGATCATTGTATTCGCCCCTCAAAACCGAAGTATGGCCCAGGTATATCGTATCTTTATAGTAAAAATTTATTAACGCTCCGATTTTTACTCCATTGTATTCCGCGAAGAATAATCTTGCCATTTTTTCCGGAAACAGGATATCACGGAGATTTTCAAAATACGAGTATGGCAGCACAGCGTATGTCACTTTTTTATAATCATTGCCAGTTTGCTCAGTGATCCATTCAATCAATAGTTTCTGGAATTGATTATAGTAAAGGTCTATGTCTTCTTTATAATTCTGACTTTCATATATGGTTACACCGTTTCTTGCAGCCCGCCTTATATCTTTACTGAACTGCTTCTTGAATCCTTTGCATATCTCATTGAGGTCTCTTTCTATGTTTATTATAGCAGTTTTTTTGATTCCTGTCCTGGGATATCCATTTTGAATTAACACCGGATCCAGACTATCGTGATAAGGAAATATTAGGAGGTCAGTAATACTTTTTTTATTTTTGACGTATCTATCGATAAAATCAAACATCAGATTATAAATTATATCACTATCAGTAACGCCGGAAAGTACACAGGGACCTCCAAAGCCATACAATTTATTATGAGGAGAACACCCTAATTGAAAGTTCCTGGAAATACCTGGTAAATATTTGTTAACTTTGCAGTCTTCAAAAAAAATCCTTACAAAAAGCGGAAAGATTCCTACTAATTTATTCTCTTTCTCATCTTCGACTACAACTGGCAAGGCCTCGGAATTTAACCCTTTTTCTATGACCTCTTTCCATTCCCATGTATGAAAAAAGGTCCCGTTGAGACTTTCTTTAACAACATTATTCCATTGTTTTTTATCTTCGGCCTTTGCCTTCCTGCAAATAATATTAAAGCCTCCTCAGATTCAAAGTCATCACTATTTGCCTCAAACTCTATAACTTTCGTATCAATTATTATTTCAATATATTATACTTTCTTTTTTGATTTCGAGGAACAAGTTGAATAAAAACTAAGCTTTAAACCATTTAGCAGCCTTAACGTTTCTGTATTCAATGTTAATATATTAGTCCTTAATTTTTAGTATTCAAACAAAGCTGGAAAAAAAAAGACAGAAGAAATCAGTATATTCAATAGGAAACCGAGAGTCCTGACACTTCAGACTTTATTATCTTTTTATTTTTATATAAAATAAAAATCAAAACCTGGACTAATAGACAATGCAGAGCTGCCCTCCTTTGCATGTAAAAATAAGCTATCTCTCACGTCAAAAAAACAATTAAGCTGATAATGGGGATTTAACAAACGCTGTTTATTTAACATCAATAAAAGACCAATTATAACAGATCCGTTTTAGAAATTGAAAACAATCATATCGAGTTTTATCAACTCACCTTTTCAATGAAAAATGGAATTTAAAGTAACAATAGGAATGCAAAAAATTGAGCCAGAGACCTATCCCTCAGAACTGTGAGAAAGAGCAGGTACTGCACAGCATCAATAGAATTGATGCAACCCGCGGGCATTTAGTGCAGACACTTCAACTCTTTAAGTTAGTCCTCTTGAGGGAGCAAAGCGACCGAAAAGGACAGCGGACTCGAGAAACGCAACTCTTGCAGGACACCACCCTCCTGAGACTGGATTCGTGTTTGTCTCAACCCAAAAATTAGTCCTCTTGAGCGAAGCGAAAAGGACCTCGTGCTGTTGCACTTACAGTGCAACTCCCATGAAATCTCTGATTTCATGTGATCCCGATGCGAAACTTGGGAAGGACACCGCCCTCCCGAGATGGGACTCGGGCGCCTCAGAAATATTTATTTACATTTTCTATTGCTTTCACAATTAGAGAAATGCACGCCTCTATATCTGCCACATCCAGAACTTCTACAGGCGAGTGGATATAACGTGTGGCTATGCTGACCGTACCTGTGGGAATTCCTTCTTTTGTGAGGTGTATTGATGTAGCATCCGTGGTTCCGCCGGAGCCTACGCCCAGCTGATAAGGAATTTCGTTTTTATCGGCTGTTTCCCTGAGCCACTTGAGAATCTGGGGGTGAGCTATGAGGCCTCTTCCGGACGCATCTGCTACAATAACTACGGGCCCTTTTCCCAGTTCCAGGGATGAATCGGTTTTGCTGATACCCGGATGATCTCCCGGGATAGTAGTATCAAGAGCAAGAGCAACGTCAGGACAGATACAGAAAGCGCAGGTTTTTGCACCTTTAAGTCCCACTTCTTCCTGAACCGTGCCCACAGCATAGACATTTGCTTCGATTTTACGCTCATGGAGCCTTTTCATAACCTCAAGGAGAATTACAATTCCTGCACGGTCATCGAAACACTTGGAGGTAACTTTCCCGTTTGCAAGAGATACGAATTCCTGGTCGATTGAAACCGGAGTTCCCAACTCAACTCCAAGGTTTCCGGCGTCTTCCCTGTCTTTTGCTCCTATATCGATGAACATATCCTCAAGTTTTACGGGCTTTTTCCTGTCTTCGTCTTTCATCACGTGAGGAGGCTTGGAACCTATAACCCCGTAAATAGAACCCTTTTTGCCGTGTACGATAACTCTCTGGTTCAGGAGAGTCTGGTCAAACCATCCTCCGATCCCCACAAAGCGCAGGAATCCGTTTTCATCAATGTACCTGACCATCAGACCTATTTCATCCATATGGGCAGCCAGCATTACAGAAGGACCCTTTCCCTCTTTAACAGCGATAAGGTTCCCCATAGTATCCTCCCGAATACTGTCAACATAGGGTCCAAGCTCTTTTTCTAGCAGTTTCCGGACCTCCCCTTCAAAACCGGAAATTCCATGAGCATTTGTGAACTTCTCAAGCAGAGATTTTATTTCTTCAAGCTTTCCGCCTTTTTCCATATTTTTTTCCATATAAGAAGCCTCCTGAGTTCTTTTTTAAACAGTAATGTAAGTCTGAAAGGCACAGGCCAGTCCTGCAGATACTTATGATACTTATTAATTGACCTGCATTGAACAATCCACAATAATCTGTTTAACAGACATATTATAAATGCCCATTTATAATTATTCTTTGTCAGAGGATTTTAAGATTAAACCCTAACAATACAGCAATGAATTCCATATTTAGTCAATGAAGTAAATAATTTGAACAAATCTATTAGAATAGAATCTATTAATATATTTACTGAGACCGTATCTTTTAAAGTGTTTTAATTTTTAGAATGTCTTTATTTAAGTTGAACTTGTTGTTTAAGTTTTTGGCAGGCGGTATCAGTCATTCCTAAGTAGTGGGAATTTTCGAAAGCTGTAAGACAGAAACATTAAAATCCCTTCAGGTTTATTGAGGACTCAGGTGAAAACTATATGACTGCAGAATTACCTCCTCAAATCCAGAACCAGATAGCACAGCTTCAGCAGGTACAGCAGCAGGTTCAGGCTCTGTCCATGCAAAAATCCCAGATTGAAGCTATGCAGAAAGAGTCAAAAATGGCTCTCGAAGAATTAGAAAGACTGGCTGACGATGCGGTTATTTACCGTAATGTCGGAGAACTGGTAATAAAAACGACAAAAGAGGAGTCCGTTTCAAAACTTAAAGACAGGGAAGAAACCCTCTCACTCAGGCTTCAGTCTATTTCCAGGCAGGAAGAAAGGCTCACTGCTCGCTTCAAACAGCTTCAGGAGCAGATCCAGCAGGCACTTGGGCCCAGAGCACAATAATTTTTGTTTTTCACATAAGTCGAATACAGCACATAACTTGGCTGTATGGGGATTGTGCCGAAATCCCGGAATTCCGGGATCTTCGAAATTATAAAAAGCGGTAGCCAGAGTGGACAATGCGAGTTGATGAAGCGGAGTTTTTTAACCGGCTCCTTGACTATCGAAACATTTTATATTTGTGTCACAGGAATGCAGATCCGGATGCTGTTAGCAGTGCTTTTGCTCTTTCTGAAGCTTTAGGTGGAACAGTCGGACTGGTAGACGGATGTAACCGTGTAGCATCCGTTCTTATTGACAGGCTCGGAATCGAGGTTGTGGATAAACCAGATCCTGCAAACTACGGTTTTATTGTCGTGGTTGATACCTCGACAAAGGCACAGCTAAACGATATAGAACTGACCAGTTACTGCGTAATTGATCACCATACTACTACTGCCCTTACTGAGAATGCGGAATTTTTCCTGCACAGGAACACTACTTCTACGGTAGAGATAGTCTATGATATCCTGAAAGTCATGGGAGCGCCGATTAACCGCAGGATGGGAATTGGCATGCTCACAGGAATCGTGACTGATACCGGACATTTCAAGCACGCATCTGCCGATACTTTTAAAACGGTGGCAAAAATTATTGAGGCAAGCGGAGTTGAGTATGGAGAAGTCCTCGACCTGATGGCTGCTACCCCCCAGGATATCTCAATGCGTATAGCTATCCTGAAAGCAGCGAGCAGGGCTGAACTCGACAGGGTAGGGGATATGATTATAGCCTCTTCTCATGTGAGCTCTTTCGGAGGCTCTGCATCCTCCATGCTTATTAACATAGGAGCTGATGTGGCTTTTGTTGGGACTACAAAAGGAGATAGTGTCAGAGTAAGTGCAAGGGCAAAACGCGACGCTGTAAATGCAGGAGTGAATCTTGGCCAGCTGATGGAAGATATCAGTAACGAATATAACGGCACCGGAGGCGGGCATTCAGGAGCTGCTGGAATCGATATAATCGCCAATATGGAAGAAGTGCTCCATAAATGCAGGGAGATGACAAAAAAGATCCTTGAATCTTCTCTTGGAGCGACTGCAAAAGAAATTTCAGAAGATGAGATTGAAGTAAGTGAAGATGAACAGTAAGAAAAAAATGGGATATGAATCAATAAAAGCTGGTAAAATAACTTCAATTTCCTTTCTTCAACAGGTACTATTTTCTCAGGTTATTTCTTTCTATTTTTCAGTTTGAACTGAATAATATCTTTTTTCTATTTGATAACAACAACTATTATTTATATGAGAATCCAACTTAATCTTCCATAATCATATCTGTCGGAAGTTAATATCCGCTCGAAAAAGTTACACTTCCCGAAACTAAAAGCAGGTAAGAAAAAGATATTTTTTTAAGCATGACCTCAAGGGGCATGAAATGAAGAATATACATAAAAAAGGGTCGAGGGAGACGCGACCTGAAACAAAAATGTCTCAAAATAAAGAATAAAGAGTGTGAAAAAATGCCAGAATACTGGGATCCTGAAGTAGAAACAATGCCTGTAGACGACTTGAGAAAGTTGCAGGAAGAGAAACTGAAAAAACTTGTACATTACGTGTATGAGAACTCTCCTTTTTACAGAAAAAGGTTTGACGAACACGGGGTTCGCCCTGAAGACATCCAGACTCTTGAAGACATCAGGAAATTACCTTTTACATATAAGCAGGATCTCAGAGATACCTATCCTACCGGAATGTTTTGCGTCCCCAATTCAAAACTCGCCCGCTTCCATGCTTCTTCGGGCACTACGGGCAAACCGACCGTAGTAGGATATACCCGCAGGGACATTGATAACTGGGCGGAATCTCTTGCCCGGGCTTTTGCCTCAGTAGGCGTGGGAGAAGATGACATCCTCCAGGTAAGCTACGGGTATGGGCTTTTCACAGGCGGGCTCGGAGCTCATTATGGAAGTGAAAAACTGGGAGCGACCGTACTTCCTACGAGCTCAGGAAATACCGAACGCCAGCTCGAACTTATGAAAGACCTCGGCACAACAGCCATAGCCTGCACTCCCTCTTATTTCTTATATATGATTGAAACTTCCAGGAAAGAAGGCATCAGCATCAGGGATGATACAAAATTAAAAATGGGCTTTTTCGGGGCTGAACCCTGGTCTGAGGAACTCAAAAGGCGGATAGAAGACGAGTCAGGAATTAAAGCCTATGATATTTACGGAACTTCCGAACTCAGCGGTCCTCTCTTTACGGAATGCGACCAGCAGTGCGGCATCCATATATGGGGAGACATGTTCCTGATAGAGATACTTGATCCTGAAACAGGAGAGCCCATGCCTGATGGAGAAACAGGGGAACTCGTAATAACCACCCTTGCAAAGGAAGCAAATCCCCTTATCCGCTACAAGATTAAAGACCTTACCAGGAAACTGTCTGAGCCCTGCAAATGCGGCAGGACGCATCCAAGGATCACACGCATCAGCGGACGCTCTGACGATATGATTATCGTGCGCGGCATAAATGTCTTCCCTGGCCAGATCGAGTCGGTCCTGATGAACATTCCCGAAGTCGGGAACCATTTCATGATTATTGTTGACAGAATAGGGCCCCTTGACTCAATGAAGGTCCAGATAGAGATGCACGAGTCCGCCTTCAGCGACCGGATGTCGGATATGATGGCACTTAAAAAGAAGATTGCAAGCGCTCTGAAGAGCGTGCTGAACCTTGCAGTCGAGGTAGAACTTGTTGAACACGGCACTCTGCCGCGCTCGGAAGGAAAATCAAAGAAAGTTATAGACAAGCGTAAGATCTGAAAATTTCATATGAAGATATGAAAAAGCAGAAAATTAATTTTCCAGATAGAAAAAAGGAAAGCCGGAAAGATAGAAAAATCGCTTTAACATTGCTTTTTCCGGTTTTCCTTCATAAGTTCCTTTTTTGATATCCTTCTTAAACCCCAGATCGGTATTAATACCTGAAAATAACACACCTGTAAGTTTAAAATACACACAGAAACTTATATTATATTCTGATGAAAAGACTGAGGAAAGAAGTAAAAGGCTAAAAGAAGGAACAAAAGGCTAAAAGAAGGGATGAGAAGCAATAAAGAAAAATTAAAATTTTAATAATTCGATAGAAAAAAGAACAAATTTAAAGAAATAAGGGATAAAAGGACATGGGTGCTGGAATGGAAGAAAAAGTGATAAAACAAATTTCCCTCTTTGCGGAAAATAAACCTGGCAGGCTTGCAAGCGTTGCGAATAAATTGAAAAGTGCCGGCATAAATATAAGGGCATTTACCATTGCCGAATCCGGAGATTTCGGGATCATTCGCATGGTTGTGGATAAATCGGATTATGCTCACCGTGTACTCCATGATGCCGGATTCACAGTTTCGGAAACCAGTGTTCTGGGGATCGAGATGGATGATGTTCCTGGCAGCATGTCCAGGATTGCGGAAGTTTTCGGAGAAGCGAATATTAACCTTGACTATGCCTATGCTTTTGTCACCAGGGACCAGAAAGCCCTTCTTATTGTCCGGGTGAATGACACTCAAAAAGCGATAAAAACTCTGGAAGATAATAATATAAAGCTGATTGGCATGAAGGAACTTGAAAAGATCTGATTTTATTAACTCTACAGGTTATACGGAAAAGCAGCTTTAAAATCCGAAAAATCCAGAACCCGGCATAATAAAAGTGCCTGAGTATCTGGATTTCCTTTTTTACAACAGGAGATATAGCCTGAGATATTTATCAAAATTTTTGCGCCTCCACTGCGTAAATAGATATACATTATAAATATAAAAAGAGCAAAGAGAGAAGAACTTTTTAGAGAACGATGAAAAGGGCTCCCTCATTTAAAGCAAAGAGGGACTGCACCGAAAAAAGTAAAGTCAGCCGGTTTGACTAAATGACAGAGAATAAAGAAAGCTTACAGGAAAACGCCCAAACCCCTTCAAAGAATAAACTTGGTGGAGCTCATACAACAATTATTGGAGGGAGGGCTGGAAAAAAACTGATAAAACTTGTAAGCCAGCATGCTGAGATTAAAAAAGTAATTCCGTCCGTAATTTCCGTAAAAGGCGTTGCAGGGGGAAAGCTTGCAGGGAAAGTCCTGCGAGCTGATGCAAGGGGTAACCTGAGGCTCCTGCTCTCAGAAGGCAGAAGTTTCCAGGAAATCAGGCTGGTGACAACAGTTGGTACCGCTGAAGAGGGGGACAGAATCATGGAAGAATTAAATGAAACCATAAAAAATGCCCTCTGAGGCGCTACAGGAGAGATTACTTGGCATTCATAGGAGTTGACCACGGGACAACAGCGATGCGTTTTGCACTTATAGAAGGCGAAAAGGTTCTGACCTTTGAACTTGGAAGGGCAGAAGCTGCTGCAATGTCAGAAAAAGAAATTCTGGATTCCATTGAAAAAGAGTTTGATATTAAACTTGAAGAAATCGATCTAATTGCTCTTACTTACTCCATGGGAGATGGCTTTTCCGAAATCAAGGATATAAGGAAACTTGAAGGGAGAGGGCTTCAGAGCGCGGAAGGTGCAGGAAAGAAGACAGGAGGAGGAACAAGGGTATTTGATGCGGTTAGAAATTCCGGCATTCCAGCAGTGGCTATTCCTGGTCTTCATGTAAAAAGCAAAGTAGACCCGAGAATGAAGGTATTTTCTCACCTCACGAGTCCTGAAAAGCTTGGTATTGCATATCATATCCGGTGCATGGGTTACGAAGATTTTGTGGTCTCTGATATCAGCTCCAATACCGTAACTCTTGCAGTTGCTTCGGGAAAAGTGATTGGTGCAATCGACGCCTGCATTTTTGCTCCCGGAGTTCACCATGGGCCTCTTGACCTGCAGGCTATAAGGAATGTTGATGACGGCATCCAGACAGCGAATCAGGCATTCATGGAAGCAGGCGCCCTGAAGATGACACCATATAAAGACAGGGAGGAACTGCTCAACGCAGCCGAAAAAGAGGAAGAACCTGCTCTGCTCGCCCTTGATACCATAGCCCTTTTTGCAGCCATGGAAATCATTTCAATGCAGCTTCTCCTGAAAGAGTACGGGGTTACCGGAACTACCTTCCTCGCAGGCTCGGTTGGGGAAGTAAAATATATGCAGGAAAAAATCAGCAGACACCTGGATAAAAGCTGCCTCAGTCTGGGCAAATGGCATGCTGCAATCGGCTGTGCCGAAATAGCAAGGGATGTTGCTGCCGGAAAAAAACATATTCTCGGTGTAGAGATAGAATATCCCTGAAATTAGAGACTGACCTTAAAAAAGAATAAGAGGGGATCAGGTCTTCTCTGCAGTTTTTTCTGCAGGTTCTTCATACTCATCTTCCGGGTATTCTTCGGACTCCGAGGCTTCAAGTTTTCCCTCTTCATCTTCATCCTCATCATAACCGCTCATATGGTTTTTATCCATAAGGATGACATAGTCTGCAGAGTTCTTGAGCGCCGTAGAAAATCCGGGCTCAACCCCGAAAATAATGGTCTCTTTCCCATGTTCGTTTGCTTTGTTCAGCAGCGGCTTGAAATCCGCATCGCGGGTTACGATTGCAAGGGTGTCTATATTGGGATTGTAGACCAGTTCCATGCCCTCTACTGCTAAGCGCACATCCACATCACTTGAACAGATAATAGGTTCAAGTCCGTGATTCTCGATAGCCTCGACAAGCTTGTCCGAGGCGTACTGGTTCAGGAAGACGCGTCCGATCTTGATATTTCCATAGTCCTTAAGAACATCCCTTATTTCCTCAAGGTTTACGTCAAACTCTTTTCTGAGGATATTTGGTCCGTCTACCAGAAGTCCTATTTTTCTCCTGCCTACTTCTTTCTTGGTACGGAGGTATTTAGAAATGGAATCAAGTCCGCTTTTTACAGGCTTCATTATCAATGTCCTCTGTGATCATTACAGTTTTACTCAACCTGCATTTTCTTTCTTATTTAATCCTTTAGCAATTTGCGGAGAATTAGCCTGTGAGGCAATAGATTTCCCACATCAATCTCACACCTGCCTGGATGGGTTTTCTGTTTGAGCCTTCAGAAAACTGCAGCTTCATATAAGGATAATGAAGCTGCATATGCGGTTTTTCAGGTTCAAACCTTATTACATGCGGCAGTTCGGGTAATAAACTGAGTATATCTAAATATTTGCTTTTCTGTAGTAAAACATTTGCATACTTTGACAATAAAAGGTTTTAACTCTATCTGGTCTGAGAACCTCGACGTAAACACCTGCCTGTCATGTAGATTGAGCAATGTAAGTAAGCCTTAAGCGATATAAGTAAGCTCCTCGTGATTAGACCGTTTTTTAACTATAAAACACAGGATATATTTTATAGAATTATAATTTATCGGAGAAAGGGCCTTTTTTAACCTCACGAATAATGAACGGAGATTCACGGAGTTCAAAAATGTTTTGAGTTTTTCTTCCTTTCTTCTGCCTGCTGTACTGGATTTCCCCCAACTTCTGAAGAAAGGCTTCATAAACCTCCATAAATTGCTCGAATTCCGAATCCGTAAGCTCTATTATTCCTTCTCTTCCCGCGAGCCAGTCATAGATATGAAGAAGAACTGCTTCCCTTACTCTTTTAAGCCCCTCTTCTTCAGGCTCTTCAGGGGCTTTTTCAAAAAAAAGAGTGGCTTTCAGTTCTGGAGACCAGGCTGCAAAGACGCGGTTAAAACTTAAGACCTGGATCGGAACCTTTTCCCCGGGAGCAGGCCTGGGATGATAGTACCTGTCCTGAGAAAAAGCCTCTCCTTCCAGCATTACCACCTGCCGATATACCTCGTCATTCTGTATCTTTCATCCATTTTTTTCATACGGAAACCCATATAAAGCCCGACAAAAAGTCCGCTCAGGTGCGCAGTATGGGCAATCATATCCAGATTTGTAGAACTCGCCATTAAAAAATCGAAAATGGCAAACAGCAACAGGGCATGCTTTAAACGCATAGGCACAAAGTACACATATACCCTGAGATTTGGCTCAAGTACTGTAAGAGCTGCAAAGACTCCGTAAATAGCTCCGCTTGCACCAATCATAGGGCCGGGATAAATATTGAAAATAGGCCAGCTTAAAAAGGTGTACCCTATTGCGGACAGAATTCCTGCAGTAAAGAAGATCGCAAGGAGCTGCTTATTTCCCGCCCTTCTCTCAAGTGCAGTCCCGAAAAAGTACAGGACAAGCATATTGAAAAAAAGATGCCATAGCCCGGTGTGCAGGAATATGTATGTGACAAGTGTCCATGGCCTTGTCAAAAAAGAACCCGGATCAAACTGGAAAGCGTTCATATAGAGAGCCCCTAAACCCGGAGCCGCACTCAGGAGAACTACTTCCAGAAGGAAAGAAATTACACACAGAAAAATGATTGCCATAGACGGACTTGCAGAGACAGAACTTTTAATTCTATCAGTTGCTCCGCTTCGGGACTCATATGGTGTATTGCGGTTAAACATGTTCTAATTACTCTCTATCTTAATCCAGTATAAAACTATTGAATAAAAATATTTGATTAATACGGCAAAATATTAAAGTAAGTTTATAATGCCTTCAAACAGATCAGAATATTAACCGAATAGAGAATGGCGTCCAAGCACAAGAACATATCCAAACATGAGCTAAGGAACAAATGCCAGTAAGCAGACTGGCCGTTAAGGCTTAAAAGCCGCTGTACACAAACATTTGCTGCATTCGGTGTGTTCGGTCCAATGTATTAATTACTATGTCGAAACCCCCTGGACCTGAAATCTTTTACTCCAGAGCCAGCCTTAAAGAATAAGCTGGAATTAATCTTAAACCCCAGTTATCGGAACTTAATTACTCCTGGCTCTGAATTCGGAAGATTTCAGATATTAAACGACCGGATACAAACCTGACCAATTCTATTTATTGAAAACTGTTCTCAGTTAATGTGAAGCGTATAGGGTAAAAATTGCCTATTTTATTTGAATAAATAGTATTTTAGATCAAATAATTTATTAAATAATATTCAAATGAAAGAATAATATTTAGTTACTCCCAGATAAAAATCATGAAAACGGTTTACAGCGTTTACTGTACAAATTCGTTTAATGAGAGTTCCAATATAAATAAGTTTTGATATTTTCATTCGAAATAGAAATATAAAAATTATAATGATTATTACTGATAATATATTAAAAAATGAATAGAATGAACCTGAATTTTAATTACGCAAAATATATTGATAAAGTAAGAAGAATTTTTGAATTTACCTGTAATTAGCACAACAAATTGGCACAATAAATAACAAATATTAAAATCCGGTAGAAAATCTATAGAAGCTCAGTAGTAGATATTTTTAAAAACGCCACGCTGCGGCAGTGAGTATGTTTATTTAAGAAGGGGGTCTTTGAGCTTTTTTTTTAGAAGAATAGGTCTCCACATTCCATTTTTACCACATTCGAATAGGGTGTTACAAATTAGAAAATGTTATATAGATTTGGTACATTTAGTCACTTAATTAGTGTTTATTATCCATCGGTAGCGACCTCTGCTCAATATTAAGGTCTCAATCGTTGGCAAAAACGGTTTTTTTTGAGAAATAGGGCGTAAAAAAGGATATGGAAGAGAAATGATGCCCTAAAAACGGATTTTATAAGAAAACATTCCCTAAAAAAACGCTTTTATTTGAAAAAACGTAGGTAAGGCGTTTAGAGTTCAAATAGAGAGCTTAAACGGTTTGCCAGAGAACGTCACTAAAACGATTGTAAATTTAAAGGAGACGGCAAAATATATAATGTATAATCATTAACAATATGCCGAGCATCAGAATTTCAATCGTCTCGACGAAATCGACTTTAAACAAATTTAGGAGGTAAAGCTCAAATGAGCAAACTAACTACCGGGAGTTTTTCTATAGAAGATCTGGAATCCGTTCAGATCACTATTAACAACATTGTAGGGGCAGCAAAGGAGGCTGCTGAAGAAAAAGTAAAAGAGCTAGGCCCGATGGGTCCGACCCCCTTCCCCTCAATTGCTACATTAAGGGACTGGAGTTTTACACTGTTCGACCGCTATGAGCCTGTCTACACCCCCATGTGTGACCAGTGCTGTTACTGTACTTTCGGACCGTGTAACCTGGAAGGAAACAAGAGAGGCGCCTGCGGTATTGACATGAAAGGTCAGACTGCAAGAGAATTCTTCCTGCGCTGCATCACCGGATGTGCCTGCCACAGTGCTCACGGACGCCACCTGCTCGATCACATTATTGAGCTTTTTGGGGAGGACATGCCGATCAACATGGGTGCATCAAACGTAATTGCCCCCAACATTCAGCTTGTTACAGGTGAGCAGCCAAAGACTCTTGGCGAACTCAAACCCATAATGGAATATGTCGAAGAAGAGCTTGGACAGCTGCTTGCAACCATACACGCAGGTCAGGAAGGAGCAGCAATTGACTACGACAACAAGTCAATGCTTGCCGGAGTTCTGGACCATGTGGGAATGGAAGTTTCCGATATAGCACAGGTTACTGCACTCGGCTTCCCGAAATCTGACCCCGAAGCCCCACTTGTTGAGACAGGAATGGGAACACTTGACAAGTCAAAGCCGACCATTATTGCCATAGGGCACAACGTCGCAGGTGTCACTTACATCATGGACTATATGGAAGAAAATGGCCTGACTGACAAGATGGAAATCGGTGGTCTCTGCTGTACCGCATTCGATATGACCAGGTACAAGAGGGAAGACAGGAAAGCCCCCTATGCAAAGATTGTCGGTACCATTTCAAAGGAGTTAAAGGTTGTACGCTCAGGAATTCCTGACGTAATTGTCCTTGACGAACAGTGTGTAAGGGCTGACCTCGTAGCTGAAGGCCAGAAACTCAAGATCCCTGTAATCGCATCAAATGAAAAGATTATGTATGGTCTGCCAGACAGGACCAATGATGACGTCGATGCAATTATCGAGGACCTCAAGACCGGAAAGATTCCAGGCTGTGTAATGCTGGACTATGAAAAGCTGGGAGAGCTTGTACCCAGACTTGCCTTGGAAATGGCTCCGATCCGTGAAGGAATCTCAGCTATCCCCACCGACGAAGAAATGAAAGAGCTTGTCTCCAAGTGTGTGGAATGTGGAGAGTGCGCACTTGCATGCCCAGAAGAACTGGCAATTCCAGCAGCAATTGCAGTAGCAAAGGGAGGAGACTACTCTGCTCTTGAAGAACTGCATGACCTCTGTATAGGGTGCCGCCGCTGTGAGCAGGTCTGTAACAAAGAAATCCCCGTCCTGAGCCTTATCGAGAAAGCTTCTCTGAAAGCTATTGCTGAAGAGAAAGGTCTGGTAAGAGCCGGAAGAGGTCAGGTAAGTGACGCCGAAATCAGGGCAGAAGGTCTGAACCTGGTTATGGGCACCACCCCTGGTGTTATCGCAATCATCGGCTGTTCCAACTACCCGGCAGGTTCCAAGGACGTTTACAACATTGCTGAAGAATTCCTTAACAGGAACTACCTGCTTGCTGTTTCCGGATGTTCTGCAATGGACATAGGTATGTTCAAGGACGCTGACGGCAAGACTCTCTATGAGAGGTTCCCGGGCAGATTCGAGAAAGGTAACATCCTCAACACCGGATCATGTGTCTCCAACTCCCACATTTCAGGTACAGCCCATAAGGTCGCTGCAATCTTTGCAGGCAGGAACCTTTCAGGCAACCTCGCTGAAATAGCTGACTACACACTCAACCGTGTAGGTGCAGTAGGACTTGCATGGGGTGCTTACTCCCAGAAGGCGGCAGCTATCGGTACAGGATGCAACATGTATGGTATTCCTGCAGTTCTCGGGCCACACAGCGGAAAGTATAGGAGAGCCCTGATTTCCAAGACCTACGACGATAGCAAGTGGAAACTTTACGACAGCCGAAACGGTTCCGAACTGGCAATCCCGCCATCTCCGGAGTTCCTCATTACCACTGCAGAAACCTGGCAGGAAGCCTGTGTAATGATGGCAAAGAACTGTATCCGCGTGTCTGACAACAATATGGGCAGATCCATTAAGTTGACCCACTGGATAGAACTCAGTGAGAAATATCTGGGCGTTATACCCGAGGACTGGTGGAAGTTTGTCAGGAATGAAGCTGATCTCCCACTAGCTAAGCGTGAAATGCTCCTGAAGAAGCTTGAAAGCGAGCACGGATGGGAAATCGACTGGAAGAAGAAGAAGATCATTTCCGGCCCGAAGATTAAGTTCGATGTCTCTTCACAGCCAACAAACCTCAAGAGACTTTGCAAGGAGGCCTGAAGATGGTTGACACTACCAAGAACACAAAGTTGTTCACCAGCTATGGTGTAAAGACCTCAAAAACTATTACCACTGAAGTTGCCGCCAAGCTTATTTCAAAGGCAAAGAGGCCTCTTTTAGTGGTAGGGACCTTATCCCTCAGCCCCGATGTCATGGACCGCGCAGTTAAGATCTCACAGGCAAAAAACATCCCGATTGCAGCAACCGGCTCTTCAATGCTTGGCTTTGCAGGCAAGGATGTTAATGCCAAATACATTAACGCGCACGCGCTTGGCTTCTACCTTACAGACCCCAACTGGCCAGGTCTTGATGGCAATGGAAACTATGACACAATTATTTTCCTGGGATTCAAGAAATACTACATAAACCAGGTGTTGTCTGCAGTTAAAAACTTCAGTGACGTAAAATCAATCTCAATAGGCAAAGATTACATCCAGAATGCAACAATGTCTTTCGGAAACCTTAGCAAAGAAGATCACATTGCAGCACTGGACGAGGTAATTGACCTTTTATAAGTTTAGATTTAGGAGGCGAAAGTAAATGGCAGAATTCCCATTTGAGATTTCCCCAATGTTTGAAGGAGAAAGAGTAAGGAAAGAAGGAATGTTCGTAGAACTCGGTGGTCCCAAATCCCTTGGTCTCGAACTTGTCCGTGCAAAACCCATGGATGAAATTGAAGACGACAAAGTAACAATTGTCGGTCCTGACCTCAAAGAGATGGAAGAAGGCGCAACATACCCCTGGGCAATGATCTTCAACATCGGCGGAGAACTTGTAGAAGCTGACCTCGAGTCTGTGGTAGAAAGGCGTGTCCACGACTTCATCAACTACTGCCAGGGCATTATGCACCTGAACCAGAGGTACGATGTCTGGATGAGAGTTTCCAAGGACACAGCTGCAAAGATGGACTCATTTGAGCCATTCGGAAAAGCTGTTATGATGCTTTTCAAGACAGAACTGCCCTTTATCGAGAAAATGCAGGTGACTTTCTACACCGACAAGGAAGAAGTCGAAAAGCAGATGGTAGAAGCAAAGGAGATCTTCAAGGCAAGAGACGCAAGGACAAAAGACCTGCACGACGAAGATGTTGATGTCTTCTACGGATGCACACTCTGCCAGTCCTTTGCTCCAACCAATGTCTGTGTAGTTTCCCCTGACAGAGTTTCACTCTGTGGTGCAATCAACTGGTTCGACGGCCGTGCAGCAGCAAAGGTCGACCCTGAAGGCCCACAGTTCTCAATCGACAAAGGTGAATGCATTGACCCCCAGAAAGGAGAATACACCGGAATCAATGAAATTGCCAAGAAACTCTCAGCCGGTGAATTTGACAAGATCAAACTCCACTCCTTCTTCGATGCCCCACACACATCCTGTGGCTGCTTCGAAGTAGTCGGGTTCTATATCCCTGAAGTGGATGGTATAGGCTGGGTAGACAGAGAATATCAGGGAATGGCCCCGAACGGTATAGGGTTCTCAACCATGGCTGGTCAGACCGGTGGTGGAAAACAGATCGTAGGTTTCCTTGGTGTAGGTGTCAACTACTTCTACTCACCCAAGTTCATCCAGGCAGATGGCGGATGGAACAGAGTAGTATGGCTGCCTGCCAAATTCAAAGCCAAGATCGACGATGCAATTCCTGCTGACCTCAAGGACAAGATCGCAACAGAGAACGATGCAAGCGACATCCAGTCCCTGAAAGCCTTCCTCCAGGACAAGAACCACCCCGTTGTTGCTAACTGGGCAGCAGCCGAAGAGGAAGAAGAGGAAGAAGAAGAGGAAGGAGAAGAGGAAGAAGCAGTAGCTGTTGCAGCTGCTCCAATGATGATGCCCACAGCCGGATTCCAGATGCCAGCAATGCCAATGATGGCTGCAGGCAAGTCAGGCAGTGGAATAAAGTTGACCTTCAAGAACGCAAAGATCACAATTGACAAAGTGATCCTCAGCGAGAAGAAGGAAAAATAAATACCGAGTGACGACAGGCGATTGCCTAAAACCGAAAAACAAACAAAGGGGTATTCTGTGACTAAAGTAATTGCAATAACGGGAAAAGGCGGAACTGGGAAAACAGCGGTATCAGCTCTTCTGATCCGCTCCCTTTCCAGAAAAGGCCAGTTTATACTGGCAGTTGATGCGGATGCAGATACTAACCTGCCTGAAACCCTTGGCTGTGAGAGCGTAAAAACGATCGGGGAGGCAAAAGAGTTTTTGCAGGCTGAGATTACAAAACCGAGGCCTGACAACCCCGATATGAACAAAGAGTCAGTACTCAAAAGTAAGGTCTATGAAATTATTGAAGAAATGCCGGGCTACGACCTGCTTGTAATGGGCCGACCTGAAGGCTCAGGCTGCTACTGTTATGTAAATAACCTCCTTCGGGGCATCATGGACAAACTGATCGTAAATTACGATGTAGTTATCATTGATGCTGAAGCCGGGCTTGAGCATTTCAGCCGGAAAATTATCCGGGATATCGATGACCTTATTGTTGTGACTGACGCCTCACGAAGGGGATTCAGGACTGCTGAAAGAATTCATGAGCTTGTAAACGAACTGGATTCAAAAGTTGGTAAAATTCACGTTATTGCAAACAAAGTTACGGATACAAACCACGAAAAGCTTGTTAAACTGGCAGATGACCTGAAACTCAACCTGATAGGTATGGTTCCCCTCGATCCGAAAATTGAGGAAATGGACATAAAAGGAATCCCCCTCTTTGAAATAACGGATGATTCGGTTGCTGCGATAGAAGTCGAAAAAATTGTACAAAAACTGGGGTTTTAACCCCAGCTCCCTTCTAAATCAGAGTTACGCAGAAAACCGTACAATAAAGATGATAGGAGACCATAACCGGTTTAAGAGCTTGAAACGGATTTTAAATTATCAAAGTAACGGAGCAGGATTCTTCCTGCCCCGGTCCCTGTTATTATACCAGGGAAAAATGTCTGGAAACACATTCAGTATTACATCTTTATTTATACAGTCACTCATCAAAACGGAAAATTTACGGAAAAGGTGAGGTTTACATGGCAAAGAAAGCTAAGTTATCAGAAGTAACAGACATGTTCAAGGGAATGGATATACTGGCCCTTGAAGGTGTGACTATAGAAGGGGACGTTGAGATTGATCTCAGCGGACTCGGAGGCGGCTTAGACCCGATGCTTGCTGCTCTTCTCGGGCAGGAAAGCGCAGTACTTGCCCAGCACTTCGGAAGGCTTGCAGGCATGTTTGGATACCCTGTTGGCATGGGTGTCCCCGCAGCTGCTCCCTCGGCTGCTCCTGCAATATCCCCTGCTCTGGCAGCCCCCAAACTTAAAGATCTCATTCCTGCAAAGTTTGACTTTGCTAACATCGAAGAATGGACAACACAGATCCAGGAAGTACCAATAGGTAACACCTCTGCAGACGGCGGAAGCCGTGGCAAGAGAGTACTGGTTGGTGGAGAAAAAGCCCTTCCGTTCTTCCCTGACGCTGTTATGCCGAACAGGAACCAGGTCACAATTGACGTGTTCGACATGAGAATCGGGCTTGCAAAAGCAGTCAAGGAAAACTACGATGAGGTCATGGACAGCCCTGGAGAATGGGCAAAGAAGAACGTTGAGAAGTTCAACGCAGATATGATCACAATCCACCTGATTTCAACCGACCCGCTTGTTAAGGACACCCCCCCCAAGGAAGCAGCCAAGACTGTTGAAGAAGTCCTCCAGGCAGTTGATGTGCCAATAGCAATCGGTGGTTCCGGTAACCCACAGAAAGACCCCGAAGTCCTCGCAAGAGCAGCAGAAGTTGCAGAAGGCGAGCGCTGCCTGCTTGCATCTGCCAGCCTGAACCTTGACTATGCAGCAATCGCAGAAGCAGCACTGAAATACGACCACGATGTCCTTTCCTGGACCCAGCTGGACATGAACGCCCAGAAGGAACTTAACAGGAAGCTCATGAAGCAGTGCAATGTCCCAAGAGACAGGATCATTATGGACCCAACCACTGCCGCCCTCGGTTACGGTCTCGACTACGCTTACACCAACATGGAGCGCATCAGACTTGCAGCCCTTATGGGTGACGATGAACTTACCTTCCCGATGTCCTCAGGTACCACAAATGCATGGGGTGCCCGTGAGTCCTGGATGGTTAGCTCACCACTTAAAGAAGACTCTGACTGGGGCCCGAGAGAATACAGAGGTCCAATCTGGGAAATCGTCACAGGTCTGTCCCTTGCTATTGCAGGTAACGACCTGTTCATGATGATGCACCCAACATCGGTTGCTGTCCTCAAGCAGATCACCCAGACTCTCTTCGGTACAATCGACACAGAGCAGGTTGACATTGCCAAATGGATCGGAGCGGAGGTGTAAAACATGAAAATAAACAGCCCATTAGAAGCTTACAAGTACCTGCCCCAGACCAACTGTGGGGAATGTGGTCAGCCTACATGTATGGCATTTGCCTCCACGCTGATCGACAGATCCGGCAAGACGTCAGACTGTCCACCCCTGGTTAAAGAAAAGAAGTTTGCAAAGAAGCTTGCAGAACTGGACAGGCTCCTTGCCCCTGAAATTCGCCAGGTTACCATTGGAGTAGGCGACAGAGCGGCAAATATCGGTGGAGACGATGTCCTGTACCGCCACAAACTGACTTTCTTCAACAAAACAAAGATGTTCTTCGATGTTGCAGACAACATGGACGAAGCTGCCCTTGTTGAAAGGGTTAAGAAGATTGCTGATTACAAGAAATTCTATGTAGGACGCAACCTGCTCCTCGATGGTGTTGCAATAAGAGCAGCATCCAATGACCCTGCAAAGTTTGCAGCAGCTGTCAAGAAAGTCGTAGAAAACACAACACTGCCTGTAATTCTCTGTTCCTTTAACCCTGCAGTCCTGAAGGCAGGACTTGAGGCTGCAAAGGACAAGAACCCTCTTCTGTATGCCGCAAACAAGGACAACTGGAAAGAGGTCGGAGAACTCGCCCTTGAGTACAAGGTGCCTGTAGTCGTTTCGGCCTTCAACGACCTTGATGGCCTCAAAACTCTTGCAAAGACATTTGCAGAAGCTGGAATTAAGGACATTGTCCTTGACCCTGGAACCTACCCAAGCGGAAAGGGCCTTAAGGACACCTTCACCAACTTCCTTAAGATCAGAAGAGCAGGCATTATGGGCGACACCGAGATCGCATATCCGATTATGGCTATGCCGCTTACTGCCTGGATGGCTGGAATTGCTGACCCTGTCAGTGCCTCTTACTGGGAAACAGTTCTTGCTTCTGTCTTTACTATCAGGTACGGAGACATTATGCTCCTCCACAGCATGGAGCCATATGCCACCATGCCAGAAGTGCACCTGGCCGAGACAATCTACACTGACCCGAGGTCTCCTGTCGCTGTTGACTCGAAGATGTATAAGGTAGGAACCCCTGACGAGAACTCTCCTGTTCTCTTTACCACAAACTTTGCCCTTACCTACTACACTGTAGAGAGCGACCTTGCCTCAAACGGCATCAACTGCTGGCTGCTTGCAGTCAACACCGATGGTATTGGTGTGGAAGCTGCTGCCGCCGGTGGTCAGCTGAGCGCCGACAAAGTAAAGGACTCCTTTGATAAGTCAGGCTTTGATATCCACAAAGATGTTACCCACAACAGTGTAGTTATTCCGGGTCTTGCTGCCCGTCTACAGGGTGACCTGGAGGACAAGCTCGGCGTAAAGGTTTTTGTGGGCCCGATGGACTCCGGAAGGCTCCCAGGCTGGATGGAAAAGAACTGGCCGCCAAAGAAATAAATTGGGATATAATTTTGAATCAAAAGCATCCGTGCAGTAGCACGGGTACTTTACTCTTTTTTAAATATGATTAATAACGGGCGCAGATAGACTTTTTAGTATTGCTGCTGAGACTTTACAGGTTTTATTATAGATTAGTACCATTACTCTGGAATTATTAATCTAAAGATCTTCATGGGTTCCAAAAGAATTATTGAAAAGATCCGTGAATTTTTGATGATATACTGACTTTTCAAATTAACAGATGTTTTAAAGAAAAATAACAGTAAAAGAAAAATAGCAGTAAGAAATAGTTTGTAATATCATATTGTTTACGTCACGAATAGCTGTTAGAAGCTATCGAGCCAGGTAAATTATACAAATGCTTATATAAGGAAAATGCCTATTTAATGTGCCTGTAAACTATATATTTTTCAAAAATTATTTAGATAACATAGAAACGGGCTGGTTTTAAAGTGATACTAAGTCCTGACATGAATTAATCGAGTAAAAAGAATTGCAGATCCAGCTATTCTTAAATTACATATGTGTTTAACAGTGAACTGCTCGGTGTTACTTAAAATTTTATATTTTGAATGGCTTGAAAACATTACACCAAGAAGACAACAAGTAAGGATTATAAATGAATTCCATTACATGCCCTAAATGCGGCACAGTATGCGACAAACTTTTTGATTCCGTTTGCAGGGACTGTTTCTTAGAAACTTTCAAACTGATCGAGCTGCCCCTTGTACTTCATTTAAAGATCTGTTCCAGCTGCGGAGCGTATTTCCACAGGAGCCGCTGGGAAGATATCGGCAATCTGGAAGAGGTGGTGCTGAAAGCCGTAGAAAACTCCCTTTTTATCCACAGCGAAGCAGGAGACGTGGAACTCTACCTGGAACCAAAAGAGATTACACCTTATATATACAGGGTGAGGGCCGAAGTAGATGCAGTAGTAAAAGAGGAACCCGTCCACGCCGAAGCTGAAACCGAAGTGAGGGTTCAGCGGATAGCCTGTGATATGTGTAGCCGCGAATCAGGAGGATACTTTGAAGCAATTATCCAGATAAGGGCATCAGGCAGGTTCCCGACAGAAGAAGAAAAAAGGCGCTGCGCTGCCATAGCCAGAGAAGCTATGGGAAGCATGAAGAAAAAAGGCGACCGCCTGGCGTTTATAAGCGATTTTCAGGAGCAAAAAGAGGGTATTGACCTTTACATGGGGTCCATGAATGCAAGCAGGCAGGTCTGCCGCATGATAATCTCCGAACTGGGAGGTAATTTTGCCGAGTCTCCTACCCTTGTAGGCATGAAAGATGGGAAAAACCTCTACAGGATTACATTTGCTATGCGCCTTCCGGAATTCAGGCCGGGAGACGTGATAAGGTTCAGAGGAAAAATTATCCAGATAAGAAGTTCAGGAAAGAAGGTGAATGGAATAAACCTTGAAGACGGTTCGCGGTTTATTTCAACTCCTGAAGAACTCAAAGGCGCAGAGAAAATTGCAAATATCGGGGATGCAGTACTCACTGTTCTGGTCTCAATAGAAGAAAATGCGATTCTTGTGCTTGATCCTGAGACCTATGAAACCGTTGCGATAAAAAAGCCGATGTCCTTTAATGCAGAGGCAGGCAGTGAGATACCTGTCCTGAAAACAGAATACGGAATCTTTGCACTGGCACAATCCGATGTTCTGCAGGAAAAATGAGAAATCCAGGAATTGAGTAAAAAATGCAGAATATCCTTGTAATAGGGTTTGATACGCGGAATATTGTCTGCTCCGCAAGAAGAGCAGGTTACACGGTCTGCTCGGTAGACGCTTTCCGTGATCTTGACCTTCAGGAATGTGCACATGCATCAGCTCTTCTTGAATGCAGGACTTCAGGCGAACTGCGCCAGCTTGACTCTGACTGGATAACAGCTAAAATGAACGATTTCGGGCTTGAATTTGATGCCATCGTACCTGGTTCGGGAATGGAAGCGCTGGATCCGTGCAGTTTTCCCTGCCCTGTGCTTGCAAGCAGCCCTGAAGCAGCGAAGAAAGCTTCAAACAAGCTGCACCTTGCAGAAAGGCTTGAGGCTCTTGGGATACCACATCCTCACTGCTATTCTCCTGACGAGCTTGATGCGATTGAATATCCCGTAATCCTGAAACCAGCTACAGGAGGAGGAGGAATATTCAACAGGGTTGCGAAAAACAGGCAAGAACTGCTGGCATTGCTGGAAGAATACTCCGGGCTCGGCCAGGGGTTCACGGAAAAAGAAATCGTGGTTCAGCAGTTTTTGGAAGGGACACCTGCAAGTGTTTCTTTGCTTTCTAAAGAGAAAGAATCAATGGCAATTGCTGTTAACGAACAACTGGTAGGGATACCCTGGTTTTCAAGGCTGCCGTTTGCTTATTGTGGAAACATAACTCCTTTCAGGACGAAATGCGCAGGAGAGATGGAAGCCCTTTCAGAGGAACTTGTGCTTGAACTCGGGCTCATGGGCTCCAATGGAATTGATTTTCTGGTCACTGAAAAGGGACCTGTAGTGCTTGAAGTAAATACCAGATTCCAGGGAAGCCTGGACACGGTCGAAAAAGCAATGGGAATCAACCTTTTTGAAGCACACATTGGCTGCTTCAGGGGAGAACTTCCGGAAAAACCGGAAGCGAAATTATTTGCTGCGAGGGGAGTTATTTACTCGGATCGAGAACTTTTTATAGACAGAAGACTCATGGAAGTCATTCTCAGGGAAAAAAGTGCGGATATTCCGCGCCAGGGAACAGTTATCGAGCCTGATTGGCCTCTGACCTCTCTGTTTTCATCTGCCTCAACAAGAGAAGAGGCAATCAAATCTCTCAAACAGGGAGCAGAAAGGATAAAGACTTTTATTGTAGACCGCATGACAGGATAAAAGGGTCCCTGAGCCCTGCCAGAAAAGCATGAGAGGTTCATCTGCTAAAAGTGCAGTATTCTTCCGGATACAGGATCTCTTCCAGAAAAATAATAATGTAAACTTTAATACTGGTATGTTCAATTCATATAAGGGATTTGCGAGGTGAACACTTTGGTCGATTTGAATGACAAGGTAATCAGAGGATACCTCAGGAGCCTTGTAGGGGATGACGGGCTTAAAATGATAGAGCTGATGCCCGAAGGCGACGTCACGGATGAAGAAATTGCAGCAAAAACCGGAGTTCTGCTAAATACCGTGAGAAGAACTCTTTTTATACTATATGAAAATAAATTTGCAATAGTTATAAGGGAAAGAGATTCAAACAGCGGCTGGCTTACTTATCTCTGGCATCTGGACTTTACCGATATAGAGCACCAGCTTATGAGAGAAAAGAAAAAACTGCTGCGGAATCTTAAGACTCGCCTTGAGTTTGAAGAAAATAATGTGTTTTATGTTTGCCCGCAAGGTTGCGTTCGCCTGCTTTTTGACGAAGCAACGGAAACGGAATTTCTCTGTCCCATGTGCGGGGAAGACCTGGTCTTCTATGACAACTCCCGCTTTGTAGGAGCCCTGAAAAAGCGTGTTGATGCTTTAAGTTCAGCATAAGGGATCTATCTTGACCACACGGGCTGAAGCATTAAGGCTGCTGGAAGAATCGGGCTGTGCCCCGAATGTAATCGAGCACTGCAAAGAGGTTGCCTCACTGGCAATCGAAATCGCAGAAAAGGCAAAAGCAGCAGGACAGAATGTGGACCTGGGGCTTGTAGAGGCGGGGGCTCTTCTGCACGACTCAGGCAGATGCAGGACGCATGGCATTGCGCATGCAGTTGAGGGATTCAGGCTCACTACAGGCAAAGGAATCGAACCTGAGGTTGCCGAAATAATAAAAAGGCATATAGGGGCCGGGATCTCAAAAGAAGAAGCAAAAGACCTGGGACTTCCTGAAGATGACTATTTCCCCCGGAGTCTGGAGGAAAAGATCGTTGCACATGCGGATAATCTTGTAAAAGGAACGAACAGGATAACGCTGCAGGAAAGGCTGGAGCTTATGCGTAAAAAAAATGTACCTGAAGATGTAGTTCAGAGGGTAAAGAAACTGGCTGAAGAAGTGGAAGGATTTTCGTAGTAAATTCCGGACTTCTTCAGCTACAATGAATGTTCAGTTGTAAAAAACAGAGAAATTATTTTATCGAATTATCCTTCCGGTTTTAAATGCAAATGCATTTAGGAAAAGGGAGGAAAACTTATATATAGCGATATTAATAATGAGATAATGGATTGCTAAATCCTGCGATTTAAGCTAAAAATGCTCACCTCAACTAAAATATTTTTTTTAGCGCCATTTTCTCATTTTCAGCTTATTATGAGGGTATGTTTATGGATAATGACAAATATTTAAAGGGCACAACTACCGTAGGAGTAGTCTGTACCGACGGAATTGTGCTCGCAAGTGAACAGCGAGCCACTATGGGGCATTTCATCGCAAGCAAGACTGCAAAGAAAGTATACCAGATAGATGACCTGGTAGGAATGACCACTGCCGGTTCGGTAGGGGACGCTCAGCAGCTTGTGCGATTGGTAAGTGTAGAGTCACAGCTCTACAAGATGCGCAGGAACGAATCCATGACAATCAAAGGAATTGCTACTTTGATGTCGAATTTCTTAAACGCTAACCGCTACTATCCTATGATGGTTCAGCTCCTTATTGGAGGGGTTGACAAAAACGGACCTGCGATTTACTCGCTTGATCCTCTGGGTGGAAGCATTGAAGAAACAAGAATCTCGGCGACAGGTTCAGGTTCTCCCATGGCTTATGGTGTGCTGGAAGACCAGTACAGAGAGGACATGGCTGTAAAAGAAGGTCTTGACCTTGCGATTCGAGCAATTCACAATGCAACGAAAAGAGATTCAGCTTCCGGAGAAAATATCGATGTAGTCGTAATTACAAAGGAGGCATTCAAAAGGCTGGACCCTGAAGAAGTAAAATCCAGAAGAGCTTCATTAAACTGATAATTTAATTGTTGGTTTTTTATTTTAATATATAAACTAACACCTTTTTCACATATTATTTTTTCAACATCCAGATCTTTTTGATTTTTTGACAAAAAGGAAGATTCTTAATGCCTATAGAAGACGTGCTATTAGACCTCAAACACAAAATTGAGAAAAATCTACCTGCAGGAGTTACCATTACCGACGTCGAATTCGAAGGCCCTCAGCTTGTCCTGTACACCGAAGAGCCCAGAAAATTCGCTGACGACGGGAATATAATCCGCAACCTGGCAAAAGACCTCAGGACACGGATTGCCATGCGGCCTGACCCCAGAGTACTTGCAACTCCTGAGGACTCTATTTCTATAATTGAAGAAGTTGTTCCAAAAGAATCCGTAATCTCGAGCTATTATTTTGACCCTGATTCCGGGGAAGTGATTATCGAAGCCGAAAAGCCCGGGCTAGTAATAGGAAAACATGGCGCAACCCTCAGAGAGATTACAAAGCAGATCGGCTGGATTCCCAAAGTTGTCCGGACTCCTCCTATCAAGTCACGAACAGTAAAGAACATAAGGGAGTTCATGAGGAACAACCTCAAAGAAAGAAAGGAAATCCTGAAGACAGTGGGGAGGAAAATTCACAGGGAGTGCACTTCAAAAGACCAGTGGGTGAGGGTTACAGCCCTGGGGGGATGCAAAGAAGTAGGCAGGAGCTGTTTTTTGCTTTCTACCCCTGAATCCAGAATCCTGATTGACTGTGGAGTTAATGTGGGTTCTGATGAAAACATGACGCCCTACCTTTATGTTCCTGAAGTTTTTCCATTAAACCAGATCGATGCCGTAATAGTTACTCACGCTCACCTTGACCATCAGGGACTCGTGCCCCTGCTTTTCAAGTACGGATACGAAGGGCCTGTTTATTGTACGCCCCCTACAAGAGACCTCATGGTGCTGCTCCAGCTCGATTATATCGATGTAGCAGCTAAAGAAGGGAAGAAGATTCCCTACGAATCAGGGATGGTAGCAAAAACCCTGAAACACACCATACCTCTCGACTACGAGGAAGTAACAGACATAGCCCCTGACATAAAACTAACATTCCATAATGCAGGCCACATCCTGGGCTCGGCAATTTCTCACTTCCATATAGGAGATGGGCTCCATAATGTGGTGTTTACCGGGGACTACAAGTATGAGAAAACCAGGCTTTTTGACCCTGCTGTGAATAAGTTCCCAAGGGTTGAAACAGTTATAAGTGAAGCAACTTATGGGAATGCAAATGCTTTCCAGCCTGCACTCAAGGATGCGGAAAAGCACCTGCAGATGGTCGTAAAGAACACCATTGAACGCGGAGGCATTGCCGTAATCCCTGCTTTTGCGGTGGGCAGAAGCCAGGAAGTCATGATAGTGCTTGAAGAGTCCATAAGGAAAGGGCTTATCCCTGAAGTTCCGGTCTACCTTGACGGAATGATCTGGGAGGCTACTGCAATCCATGCAACCCATCCTGAGTACCTTAACAATGATTTAAGGAAACTGATATTCCAGAAAGGCCAGAACCCATTCCTGTCCGAATGCTTCAAACCGGTTGACTCTAACGAGGCACGCCAGAAAATTATCCAGAATCCTCACCCCTGCGTGATCCTTGCAACTTCGGGTATGATGAACGGAGGGCCTGTTATGGACTATTTCAAAGCCTTTGCCGAGGACCAGCGCAATACCCTGGTGTTTGTAGGTTACCAGGCTGACGGGACTATAGGGCGCAGGATCCAGAAAGGCTGGAAAGAAATCCCGATGTCAGGAAGGAACGGAAGCACCGAAATGCTGAAGATGAACATGGAAGTGCAGGTTGTAGACGGTTTCTCAGGTCACTCTGACAGGAGACAGCTCATGGAGTATGTCAAGAGAATGCAGCCCCGTCCGGAAAGAGTATTTACCGAGCATGGCGACGAAAAGGCCTGTGTGGATCTTGCAAGTTCCGTTTACAAGAAACTGAAGATAGAGACACGCGCTCTTACAAACCTCGAAACCGTGAGACTGCTGTGACCCCTTTTAGGGGGCCGCACTCTTTTTTAAAATTATAAAAAAGCGGCAGCAGAGGTTTGTAAGATACAAATTAAAAGAGAGCTAAGTTTTTGCAGAATTTCTCATTTCCTGCGCCTGAAGGCAGGTTCAGGGTTGAAAGCAGGCTCAAGGTTAATGAGGTGTTCCAGCAACTTTTGATGATTCCCTACTATAAGGTCCGCTCTATGCAGTTCTGAGGGTTCTACATATGTGGGGACGCCTATGCAGTAGATATCGGCTTTTTTTGCTGCCTCCACGCCCAAAATTGCGTTTTCGATTACAATACATTCTTTTCTGCCAACGTTCAAAAGCTCAACTGCTTTTAAAAAGGGGTCAGGGTCCGGCTTTGAATTCAGGACATCATCTCCCGTAACAACAGTATCGAATATTCCGGGGAAAAGCTGATCAATAATCCCATTAACGATAAAACGGTCTGAACCCGATACTACTGAAAGCAGGTAACGTGACTTCAGAAGCTCAAGGCACTCTTTCATTCCATCGAAGGCTTTCAGTTTGAAAATTCGGTTAAACTCCTGCCTGTAGATTGCTGTAATAACCTCAAAATCAAAAGCTTCTGGATCTTTTCTGGCTTTTTTAATCAGCAGGGGAAGGCCATTTCTGGGATTTGAACCCTCAATCGCATAGATGTCCCCGTCCTGAATTACCATGCCCATATCAAGGAAAGCTTTCTTCCAGGCTGCCGCATGGAAAGGCATTGAGTCAACGAGAACTCCATCCATATCAAAAATTAATGCTTTTAACACGTTTCTGGCTCCTGAACCGAAAAATGCGAACTTCAGAGGAATATGCAGAGGAGTTAATGAATAGCCTGGGACTTCCCCGAATTCGGTTCCTTTAAGAGTTGAGGTAAGTTAATCAAGGTAAATTAATCAAGGTAAATTAATCAAGGTAAATTAATCAAGGTAAATTAATCTAAAATAAAAATGGTTTTGCAGTCTTAAAGCTTTCCAGAGGCTTAATGATAACCAGGGAATTTAATTCAGGATAAAAATAGTAAGAAGTTAGCCATTACATTTCAACAGACCGGGTTTTTCTGGTTTTTCCTTTAGAATGAAAATGCAGTGTTTGGTATATGAATTATTTGACCAGTATACCATTTTTATTCAGAATGAATAAATTAAAATAAGTAGTAAAAATTTACAATACTTAACCTAAATTTAGATAAACACTCATGTGCAGTAATTCTTAAGCAGTGAAAAAAATAAGCAAGAGCCACAAAATCTTCGAAATATACCGAAAAAGTTTTTAAGATGGGCACTCTTCTTAAATAGTAACAATATAGACAGTCTCATTAAATTGAGAATATCCAGTTTAGAAGTCTTAAAAGGAACGTAGTATATAAACTATGTTTTCAATAATTTCAAATAAGTATGCCAGTAAAATATCAGGCAAGAAAGAAGACGAAAATTGCCCTGACATATATAGTCAGGACAACTTTCCATAAGGACAGGACTTTCTAGAAAAGTTTAGAGCCCTCTATATAAACATTCCCTAAGTTTTCTGCGTTTTACCTAGATTTCAGGACTAAAAACGGAAAAAAAAGTAAAATATATGAAAGTTATGGATGGTATATTTAAACTTAATATACAATTTAAAAACACTGTTTAAATATGCCCAAAGTGTTTAATATTAGTAGAGTGACAACTTATTAAAGATAACGGACAAAAATCTTTTATTAGGTTTTTACAGGTTATCCCCAGTTTAACTTGAAAATAGCAAAATTTACCCCCCGACATAGAGAGTGGGGAGTGAAAGAAAAAAACAGTGTTACTCAATAATGAATCCAACCGAGGGGATAAATTGCAATCTATAGTACAGGAAGCAATGAGATACAGCGAAAAAGAGAAGGAATCCCGGAAGGCTTCCTCCTCCGATGAAGAATTTGAAGAATTCGGACAGCCAAGAATTATGATTGTAGGATGTGGGGGCGCAGGAAACAATACTGTAAACCGCCTCTACAACATTGGAATCGAAGGTGCAGAAACAGTCTGCATTAATACCGATAAGCAGCACCTTGACAATATAAGAGCTGACAAGAAGATCCTTGTAGGAAAGACCCTTACAAGAGGCCTTGGAGCAGGCGGCTATCCTGAAACAGGAAAGAAAGCCGCAGAACTTGCAAGAGGGACTCTTGAAGAAGTTTTAAAGGATGCTGACCTCGTTTTTGTTACAGCAGGCCTTGGAGGAGGTACTGGAACAGGAGTTGCCCCGGTAGTTGCCGAAGTTGCAAAAGAACAGGGAGCAATCGTTGTAGGAATGGTTTCAAGCCCCTTTAGAGTCGAAAGAGCAAGAATATTCAAAGCCGAAGAAGGGCTCGAAGACCTGCGCAGGGCAGCAGATACGGTAATTGTGCTGGACAACAACAGGCTGCTTAATTACGTGCCCAACCTTCCGATTGACCAGGCTTTTTCAGTAATGGACCAGTTAATTGCAGAAACCGTTAAAGGAATAACTGAAACCATTACAGTGCCTTCTCTCATCAACCTTGACTATGCAGATATAAGGACAATTATGAGCTGCGGCGGTGTTGCCGTAATGCTCGTAGGAGAATCCAAGAGCCAGGACAAGAGCACTGAAGTCGTGCGTACAGCCCTGAACCACCCCCTGCTTGATGTTGACTATAAAGGTGCAACCGGAAGTCTTGTCCATGTGACAGGCGGACCCGACCTTAGCCTGAAAGAAGCAGAAGAAATTGCTTCCATGCTGACCTATGAGCTTTCCCCGAATGCCAATGTGATATGGGGCGCAAGAATAAGGGAAGACTACGAAGGCAAGGTCCGTGTGATGGCAATCATGACAGGTGTCCAGTCTGCCCAGATACTGGGTCCTCAGGCGGGGTCTGGAATCCTGGAGTCCAGAGCCGAGGCTGATCCTATCCAGGAAAAGAGAGTTGGAAGGCTGTCACTTGAAGCCAGAAAAGCTGGGACTGCAGGACCCCTAAGAAAAAAGCACGAAGAATCGATCATTGATTTCATAAATTAAACCCAATTCAGGTAAAAGCCCGAACCCGCTGTTTTCGGGCTCCCTTATCCATTTGTCTGTCTATTAGGGGAGCAGCCGGAAATTTGAAGGTCATTTATTAAGGCGAATGTTCGGGTTTTCCTTACCGGAAACCTACTTTTTGAAATGATTCCCATATAGATACTCTTTTTTATTAGTGATTCTATCTAAAAAACATGGAAATTTTAATTGCAACAGGGCGGCTTGCAGAAAATACCGTAAAGAAAGCAGTCGGAGAAAAAGCAGACGTCCTCGTAGCAGATATTGATATTGCTGCTTTTATAACTCCCAAAAAACTTATCAAAGCCTTCCAGGAAGCCGGGCTCTCAAAAAAATATGACCTGATTCTGCTTCCCGGACTTGTACCAGGGGACTTTTCAAAAGCATCGGATGAGCTGGGCTGTAAAATCAGGCTAGGCCCGAAACATGCTTATGACCTGGGCTTTGTGCTCCGTTTTGCAGAGAGTGTCGAGTTTTCCGAAAAGGTTCCTGCCTGTGAGCTCCTTGCAGATGTGCGAAAGGGAGAAGCTCTTAAACTTATTAGCAAAGCAGAAGAAGAAGCCGTTTCTCCCCTTAACCTCAGTGGAGTAAAGCTGGGAGGAAACTCACGCATGAAAGTTATGGGGGAGATAGTAGGAGCAGCGGAGATGACTCCTGCGGACCTGAAGGAAAAAATCGAAGCTTTTATCGCCCGTGGAGCAGATATTATCGACCTCGGAGCCACACTTAACACCCTTCCGGGGAAGGTTCGAGGCACAGTATCCCTTGCAAAATCCCTCACATGCATTCCTGTAAGCATAGATACTCTTGACCCCGAGCTGATAAAGGAAGGAATAGAAGCAGGAGCGGACCTTGTTCTGAGCCTTAACGGCACGAACATGGAAACCGCAGGTCCGGCCGTTGTAGGAGCAGGCGTTGCAGCAGTTATAATTCCTGATGAAGGAAACAGCCTTGAAAGCCTGGTAAGAAATATAGAAGCTGCCCGCAGGCTCGGAATTGAAAAAATCATAGCTGACCCTGTCCTTGACCCTGTAGGACATAGCATAACCGAATCAATTGTACGCTACCATGAATTTCACAGGATGTACCCTGAAGTCCCGTTATTCTTCGGAGCTGGCAATGTAACGGAACTCATGGACGTGGATACAATAGGAGTAAACGCCGTGCTCTGCGGGATAGGGGCAGAAACCGGAGCAAGCATCCTTTTTACCCCCGAATACAGTGATAAAGCCCAGGGCTCCATAGGAGAACTGAAAAAAGCCTCTGAGATGATGCAGCTTTGCAGGATAAGGGAAAGCTCCCCAAAGGATCTCGGCATAGACCTTCTTTGCATAAAGGAAAAACGGAGGCGACCTGACAGCCCGCTCCCTGAGAAAGTGATTACTGCCAGAGCCTCGAAAAACTGGCGCACGGACCCTGCAGGCCCGATTCGCATCAGGATTGTGCCGGACAGAATTTGCGGAAATGGCGGACTAATTGTAGCCGAACACGAGAAGGCCGCAGTTGCAGGAGAAAGTGCCAGGGAAGTTATGGACACATTGCTTGAGCTTGAACTGGTCTCACGCCTGGATCATGCTGCATATCTAGGAAGAGAACTGGAAAAAGCCGAACTTGCTCTGCGCTTCAACCGGAGTTATGCACAGGACGATATATTCTGAGTGCCGGAAAGCAGGAAAAAAGGAGATATGAGAAATGAAACTCGAAAATGAAGACAAACAGTCGATCTTTGAAATAGTGGCAGGCCGCTATTTCACAACACAGAACTGGAAATGGGTAAACCTGAAAAAAGACCTTAACAAAATTATCAGGGCTTTTGACGAACTGAATGAACAGTACGCGT
Source organism: Methanosarcina hadiensis (assembly GCF_046529725.1). Lineage (GTDB taxonomy): Archaea > Halobacteriota > Methanosarcinia > Methanosarcinales > Methanosarcinaceae > Methanosarcina > Methanosarcina hadiensis. Next base: position 2,951,245 of record NZ_CP136241.1, read on the forward strand.
CCTATTCCTATGTCAGCCGGGACTGGTATGTAGAAAATATGGGATCCAAGAATCTCCATATGTGCAATACCTGGGAGGAACTTAAGGATCTGGTTGCTTTCCTGAATAACTATGGGACAGTATTTAACTTCCTTGTTAATACGGGAAACAGGAAATCTTTCTGCATCGTAAGCAACTCGAGAGACCTGGATGAAGCCCAGGCAAACGCAATTAAAGAAGTTCAGAAACTTGGATACAATACCTTTGTCTTCCTTGCTACAATTCCTGATGAAATAGAATTCCAGCTGCTTCAGGTAAGGGGAGTTAACTGAGCTCTCCTTTCCGGAAAAAATAACTTTTAAAGGCGGATTATTATTTCTCAAACACAAATACTTTTTTTGCTTATCAATAAAGGATCAGATCTTTAGAGAATCGGATCTAAATTTAAAAACTAACCCCTGTTAATAGATTGTTTTGATTAATAAAGAAATTTCTCCTGAATATTGAATAAAACAGAAAGGTTTTTAAGGTATTATTATCAAATAGGAAACTGTATTCCTTTTTGGCTATTCAATATATAAATACTATAGTGTTGAACAGCCTGTGTGTGAAAAATCTCGTGTGTGAAGTATTTATTATAGTGTGAACAAGAGGCTTGCCTATGGGACAGGAAGGAATGAAGAGCTGATGCTATGCTATTTTTGTTCTGATATTCATCCCCCGGCATGTAAGGTAGCTTAAGCTGTGAGGAATTAATTGATCTATTAATTGATTTACGAACCATCAAACCAGAAAACCTCAGATTCTGTAGAAAGGGCACATTCTCCAGAAACTGAAAAATCGGCACAAAACCACAGAAATCAGCACAGCACAGAAAAAAACTAGTCCTCACAGATTTAAGCAGAAAGAACGCTGGAAAGGAATACCAGATCAAAACGAGTCAAAAAAAGAGTCAAAAAAACGAGTCAAAAAAACGAGTCAAAGATACAGACAAAGTAAAAAATCAAATTGCGGGCGGCCACCCCACCCTAAAGGATGGGGTATGCTTCGGGCCGCCCGCCCGGTTACTTAGGAAAGATGATTAAGTATCCTTTAAAGAGGTTTCATGAACATAAGTGATTGAAATTTTAACCTCGGTTTCCGGTCCAATTTACGATCTCTATACAAGGAAACTATGATTTAGATATTCAAAGAGAAAAACGAAGAGGCGAGGGTTCACTTCATCCCCTACCTAAAGATAGGGGTATTCGTGACCCTCTGCGCTCCCGTTGTAATAAAAAGAAAAAAAGGGAAATTTAAAAATCAAATAAACAGCGGTGCAAACACAAGAGCCACAATACTCATGAGCTTAATGAGGATGTTGATTGCAGGGCCTGCGGTGTCTTTGAAAGGGTCACCTACGGTATCACCGGTTACGCCTGCCTTGTGGGCATCGGAACCCTTTCCGCCGAAGTTTCCAAGTTCAATGAATTTCTTTGCATTGTCCCAGGAACCTCCTGCATTGGACATTGTTATTGCAAGCATGAAACCTGAAACAACGGAACCTGCAAGTAGTCCTCCGAGAGCCCCTGCGCCGAGTATGAGCCCTACCAGAATGGGTGCAATAACGGCAAGAATTCCGGGCGGAATCATCTCTTTAAGAGCAGAATGTGTTGAGATTGTGATACATTTGCTGTAGTCAGGATCAGCTTTGCCTTCCATAAGGCCTTTGATCTCTTTAAACTGCCTCCTCACTTCGACCACCACTTCACCTGCCGCATTTCCGACAGCCAGAATGGTCATTGATGAGAACAGGAAAGGGAGCATTGCACCTATTATGAGCCCTATGAATACGTTAGGGTTCATAACATCAATAGCTGTGAGATTCACTGCAATAGCATATGAAGCAAAGAGTGAAAGTGCAGTAAGAGCCGCGGAGCCGATAGCAAAACCCTTACCCATAGCTGCCGTAGTGTTTCCTACTGCATCAAGGGTATCGGTAATCTGGCGCACCTCTTTCTTCTGGTGGGACATCTCTGCAATGCCTCCTGCATTGTCAGCCACAGGGCCGTAAGCGTCGACTGAGAGGGAGATCCCGAGTGTTGCGAGCATCCCGACAGCTGCAATAGCTATGCCGTAAAGACCTGCGAGCTGGAATGCAATATAGATTGCAATGCTGATTATGACAGCAGGCCAGAGAGTTGACTCCATTCCCTTTGCAAAACCTGTAATTACATTCGTTGCAGAGCCGGTCTGGCAGGAATGTGCAACCGCAAGAGTCGGCTTTTTGTCATATGATGTATAGTGCTCCGTGATTTGCCCTATAAGGAAACCTGCAACAAGTCCTGCAACCGTTGCAAAGAAAACATTCAAGCCGTATTCTCCAAGGAGATGACCTGTAACAAAGTATGAAGCAATGACAGTAAGAACGATTGCAGCAATCAGCCCCATATTAAATGCCATATGGATTGCCGAAGATTCGGTCTTGTTTGTGCGCACAAAAAAAGTCCCTATAACAGATGCAAGAATACCAACAGCTGCGATAATAAGCGGAACGAGAACAACGTTCATAACCGGAATGCCAGGGAAAGTTACCGCTGCGGTTGATGCTGCAAGAAGCATAGTTGCAATGATTGAACCTACATAGGATTCATAAAGGTCAGCACCCATTCCGGCAATGTCTCCCACGTTATCTCCGACATTATCAGCGATTACGGCAGGGTTCCTGGGATCGTCTTCAGGAATTCCGGCTTCGACCTTGCCTACAAGATCCGCACCGACATCAGCAGCTTTGGTGAATATTCCGCCGCCTACACGGGCAAAGAGAGCGATAGACGAAGCTCCGAAAGAAAAGCCTGCAACAATGCTTACGATAGTGAACAGGTCCATATCCGTAAAGACACTGCTAAGAATAATGAATGAAAGGGATAATCCGAAGAGACCAAGACCTACAACGCTCATTCCCATAACGGTACCTGATGCAAATGAGACCTTGAAAGCCGGACCAATGCCCCTTGTAGCAGCATTTGTGGTTCTTCCATTTGCAATAGTAGCTGTAAGCATGCCTGCATATCCGGCTGCTGCGGAAAGCACTGCGCCAAAGACGAAACATGCCGCAGTCAGGACTCCGTTTGGCAGGATTGAAGCAAGTACAATTGCAATAAACACAACAAAAACAGCAATCGCACGGTATTGCCTGTTAAGATAGACCATAGCTCCACCGTGAATTGATGCAGTAATTTTCTTAATAAGATCGTTACCCTCGCCTTCATTTTGGACATTTTTGTAGGATATACCTGCAAAAATCAGACCAATAAGGGCACATATTGGTGTAAGGTAGACTAACATATCCATATTTGAACCATCCTACCACAAAAACATGAAAATGTTCAGATTTCTTTAATACTCCAAAGCACTTCCTGTGATAATAATTGAGTGAACTCTAATAGTTTACATTCGATTACTCATTGAAATTAAAGTAGCTGCCCGTTCAACTGGCGAAGATATCTAACTTTCCAACATCGGCACACACATATCAGCACACACATAGCTAAATATGTTATATAAATCTACTTGATAAATAATTATCCGTTTGACCAGATAAATTAAGTTTAATTCTTGTTTTTTTGTCGCAGTGTAATCCTAGAATAACTTTATTATGAATTCAGAGCAAATAATATGCTTCTTTACAACCCTTTATGGACATCTGGACTCTCATTTACTAACGGGACTCTCACTGTAACAATAAAACACATAGATGCCTGAAACTATAAATTTAACTGGTTTACCCGGCATTAATTGATCTGTTTTCAAGCAATTCCGTTTTCAAGTAAATAATAGAAACCGATCTCATAAACTGAATGATATCTGTAAAGCACGAATCTTTTAATTAACCTGCAAACCTGTTTCGTTCTTCCTGTTTTGTTAAAATCCTTCTTACGCTGCATACATTTTATCTGCGAAGCTTTTATTCGAGTCCTGATGTATCTGAGAAACAGGGAGTAATACCAAATAGAGTAAATTTGCGGTTAGACCAGCAGGGATAGTAAAAATTTTATAGAACTTAAGCACTTGAGGAAAAACACAAGTATATAGATGAAATGACAGGTACCATATTCGTTACATTATAAGTTTCATGCTAGTGACTTCTGCAGTTGAGAAGCAATAACCTGAAAAAGAATTATCTATGCTCTGTGGAAGAGAAATCTCATCAATCTGTCATATGCTTTGGAAAGAAACTGGTACTATTAATTTTGAATAACAAGAGTAAAAGATTAATTTTCAGTATTTTCAAATACCCGAAAAGAAGTGATCGGCTAAATGGAGCTTACAAATAAAGGTAAAATGGGTGAGGCAATGGTCAAAGGTTTATTAAGCTTGACCATGCTGTCGCTAACACCGGCAATAGCAGCTGCCAGTGAAGCTAATCTTAAGATTCCTGATTTGAGCCAGGAGCAAAACAGCCTATTGCTCTATGGAATTTTTGTCTGTGTATTGGGCATGATATTTGGATTTTATCAGTTCACGAAAGTAAGAAGAATGAAAGCTCACCAGTCAATGCTGGATGTGGCTAACATAATTTACGAGACCTGCAAAACATACCTGATCCAGCAGGGCAAATTACTGTGTATACTGTTTGCATTTATCGGCATCTGTATAGCTTTTTATTTTGGTTTTCTTCAGGAGATGCCCCTTAGCGGGGTGCTGTTAATCCTTATATGGACTATACTAGGGATACTCGGTTCCTATACCGTAGCATGGTATGGCATTCGCATGAATACCCTTGCTAACAGCAGAACCGCATTCGTTTCTCTGGAAAAAAAACCCTTAAAACTTCTGAACATCGCTCTCGATGCAGGAATGAGCATAGGTGTGCTACTTGTCTGCGTCGAATTGATAATGATGTTGATTATACTGCTGTTTGTGCCCAGAGAACTTGCCGGAGCAAGCTTTATAGGTTTTGCAGTAGGAGAATCTCTCGGAGCCAGTGCTTTGCGTATTGCTGGCGGCATATTCACAAAGATCGCTGATATCGGTTCAGACCTGATGAAGATAGTCTTCGGGATAAAAGAGGATGACCCGCGTAACCCCGGAGTTATTGCAGACTGTACCGGAGATAATGCAGGCGACAGTGTAGGACCAACTGCAGACGGGTTTGAAACCTATGGCGTAACCGGAGTGGCTCTCGTATCTTTTATTGTTCTGGCTGTACAGCCCGGTCTGACAGGTATCCTGCTGACCTGGATTTTTGTTATGCGCATACTTATGATAATTACTTCGGTACTCTCTTTCTACATTAACAGAGCTTTGAGCCAAGCAAGATACGGCAACAAAGATGATTTCGATTTTGAGCAGCCTTTGACCAGCCTTGTATGGATTACTTCAATTCTTTCTATCGCAGTAACCTTTGCTGTCAGTTATTACCTGCTGGGCCCCGGGTCCGGTGTGCCTCCACAATTAGAAAAGCTCTGGTTCGTGCTCTCGATAATTATAAGCTGTGGAACCCTTGGAGCGGCTTTAATTCCCGAATTTACCAAAATATTTACCAGTCCTAACTCAAAGCATGTAGCCGAAGTTGTCAAAGCTTCCCGTGAAGGCGGTCCCTCCCTGAACATCCTTTCAGGATTAGTTGCAGGCAACTTCAGCTCATTCTGGATAGGCATGGTATTCTTTGCACTTATGTTTGTTGCATATTATGCCAGCGGATACGGCTTAAGTGAAATAATGATTTATCCGTCCATATTTGCATTCGGGCTTGTAGCTTTCGGAATGCTGGGCATGGGCCCTGTTACAATAGCCGTTGACAGTTACGGGCCTGTAACAGATAATGCCCAGTCCATTTACGAGCTCTCATTGATAGAATCAATTCCTGACGTATCCCAGCAAATCCAGAAAGATTTCGGCTTCAAACCGGATTTTGATAAAGCCAAACATTACCTTGAAGCCAATGACGGAGCAGGAAATACCTTTAAAGCTACAGCCAAGCCAGTCCTGATAGGGACAGCCGTTGTTGGCGCTACAACTATGATCTTCTCACTGATCCTTGTTATTAAGAATGTCCTGGGGGTAGAACCGGAGCAGATCCTTACCCTGCTCAATCCCTATACAATCTTCGGATTCTTAGCAGGCGGTGCTGTAATCTACTGGTTTACCGGGGCATCCACACAGGCTGTAACTACGGGAGCGTATCGTGCAGTCGAATATATCAAAATGAACATCCAGCTGGATGAAAACGCAAGCCAGAAAGCTGCCACGGAAAAATCAAAAGAAGTAGTAAAGATATGCACTCAGTACGCGCAGCAGGGCATGTTTAACATATTTATTGCCATATTTTCCTTTACACTGGCATTTTCCTGCCTCGCAGCTCCCCTGAGCGGCAATGAATCAGTGTCCCTTTTTGTCTCTTACCTGATTTCCATAGCAGTTTTCGGATTATTCCAGGCTGTATTCATGGCTAACGCAGGCGGATGCTGGGACAATGCCAAGAAAGTAGTTGAAGTGGACCTGCAGGAAAAAGGTACACCTCTGCATGAAGCAACGGTTGTGGGCGATACCGTAGGAGACCCATTCAAAGATACTTCATCCGTTGCCCTGAATCCCATAATTAAGTTTACTACCCTATTTGGCTTACTGGCAATGGAAATCGCAATATCCGAATCTTTCAGAAATATAGCCCCATACGTAGGCGGCTTATTCCTGATGGTTGCTTTATTCTTTGTATGGCGTTCATTCTACGGAATGAGAATTCCAGCAAAAGGGCAAAAGGAAATAAACAAACCGAAACACGAACCAGGCCTTACAGCAGAAAAGTTGTGAGACTTTTTTCCTGCTTAAAAATACCCAGATAAAGGTAAAGGAATCTCTTATTTGTGGGATTTCCTTTTCCTAATTTTGTGCCCCGTTTTTAAATTTTAGTTTAATTCTAGTTTTAATTCTAGTTTTAATTTCAGATTTTTTAATTCTAGTTTTAATGTTAGATTTCTTAGAATAACTCTGCATTGTGCGCACAATTTGAGTTTAATAATCATTATTCAAAAGCACCGAGGAAAACAGAATAAATTTATTAATAGTAAGTGAAGAAATAAGAGTGCAATTAAACAAGGAATAAACGAGAAATAAGGATTAATATAATAAATAAGGATTTTAAACAGAATAATAAAAATAGAAAAGATAATAAACAAGTAATTACATTATTATAAAATAGAGAACTAAACTGCCTAAAAACCCGTAAAATAATTAATGCTAAAAGATATTTGCTATCGAGAGAGCTTACGAAAGTGGAATTACAGGTAAAGGGCATTTTTATTAAACTATAATCCGGAGCAGTCGGCAAGAAAAAATAACTTCAAGCAGTATGGGGTAAACAGAAGCAATTGACCCTTCTAATAGACCCGCCTGAATAGCAGAAATGTAAAACAGAAAAGCAGCCAGATCAGGTAAAAAACAAAAAAGATTCTGGATAATTAGAAGTAGTGTGAGCGGGTTGGGGAGTGGGGGGTCATATGGGGAGTGGGGGGTATGGTATGTGAAAAAAGTTTCCCGCTCACATTACTCACATTACCCCTATTCAAATTAATTATATAAATAGCTATGCATTTCGTCCCGGTCTAATATAATACAAGAAATATCACGCCAGGACATTATTCAGGAATTTACATTAAAAGTACAGATTTTTTATATGTGCGGATAAAAACCTGCAGAACTTAAAAAGAAATACCGGAATCCGTAATAATCTACGATAAGTAACTTATACGAGATTGCGGGTTTTTAGTTCTATGGACCCTGACAGGCGTTTGATTTATACTGCAGTTTTTGCAATCATGGGGCTTTCCAATGCCGTAATTCCCATACTTCCTGAACTTGCAGCCCGTTACCACAGTACATACGGAGAATTTGCATCAAGCCTGCTTTTCTCAGGGTACTTCCTTGGAGCACTTGTGACAATGCTTCCTTTTGGGACTCTTGCTGACAGGTTCGGGAACCTCAGGCTCATAGGGCTTGGAATCATCTTCACGGTGATCTCAGGACTGGTTATTTTTTTCTCAGAAAACCTGTGGGTCCTTGTTATTTCCAGATTTATTGAAGGTGCTGCCTGTGGAGCCTTTTTTCCTGCGGCATATTCCACACTTTCAAGATGCAAAGAGCCCGCACGCTGCCTTGGAGAATTCACTTTTCTTTATAATGCCGCACTGGCTTCAGGAGCTTTAGTTTCAGGATTGCTTGCAGACGTTTTTCTTAAAGGTGCTGTCCTTATATTCACTTCTGCAGCTTTGCTTTCCGGAATCCCTCTCATTTATAGGCTCGGAGAACTTATTAACCTTGAAAAAAAAGGAGAAAAAACGGAAATACTCCGGGGTCCGGATTCTCTAAAAACCCATTTTAAACATTCTTTTAAAGGGGTTGCAGGACTCATTTCCCGCCGCAATTCCGGGATATGGCTCGGTTCTTTTCTTCTCAACGGGGCAATAGGAGTTCTCATAGCTTACTATCCGGAATACAGCCTTAACATTCTATCAAAAACTCAGCTTGGAAGTGCGATTGCGAGCCTGTATGTCTGCGCTATGATTACTTCTCTTCTGGTAGGGCGTTTCAGGGTAAAGGAAAAAACCGTAATCCGGATAGGACTGGTTTTTTCAGCTTTTGGAGCATTTTTTACGGTCAAATATCCCTTCCTCGGCTTTTCAAGCCTTGGAGGCGGGTCAGGAATAGCAATGGTAGGTTATGCTCTTGCTGTCGCCAGAATGGATGCAGACAGGGGGCTTGCAATGGGACTATTCAACACAACTATATATGCAGGGCTTTCCTTACTTCCGATTGCTGCAGGACTCCTGACAGAAGTCCTGAGTTTTGAAGAATTATTTCTTGTCAACGGCTGTATCCTCGCAGGAACACTTCTGTTGAAAGACTGAAAAAACGAGCTTCATATTTTAGTATGGTTATTAAATAAAAAAATTAATTAACAATCAGATACGCAGAACAGAAAAAACATGAATCCGAAACCATGAACTCCAGGAAATTTCTGCTTTATCCTTCAGTCTTTGCAATCCAGGGGCTTTCCAACGCGGTAATTCCTATCCTCCCCGAACTTGCAGGAAATGGCAGTGCTAGCCCTGCTGTCTCAAGTTTACTTTATTCAGGATATTTTATAGGAGCTCTGCTAACCCTTATCCCTTTCGGAATCCTTGCAGACAGGATAGGAAATCTAAAAGTGGCAGGGCTGGGAATCACACTTACCTTTATTTCCGGGATTTTTATTTCATATTCTGACAACCTCTGGGTCCTTGGTATTTCACGCTTTGTAGAAGGCGTTGGCTGCGGGGCATTTTTTCCTGCTGCTTATTCCATGATTTCAGGATGGAAAAACAGCCAGAGAAGTCTGGGAGAATTCAATTTCCTGTTAAATGCAGGACTGGCTGCAGGAGTTTTTCTCTCAGGGATGCTGGCGGAGATAGGGATTAAAACTGCAATAAATATTTTTTCCCTTCTTGCAGGCTTCTCTTTCGCCTTACTTATATGGGAATCCAGAAGTCTGATATCATTCGAGAACTCCGGCAGGAAAAAAGTTAATTCCGGAGCCTCAAGAAACAGAGAGATTTCAGGAAAAAAGTCTGGAGACTTAATGAGCTATAACCCTGGCAAATATCTGGAGAAAACCGGAGAGACTTTTTTTGAAGACGGATTCTGGAAACTCTGGGGAATTTCGGTTATCCTCTACGGAGCCACGGGCCTGCTGACCTCAAACTATGCGGACTACAGTGCAGGATTTCTGACAAAACCGGAACTCGGGCTTGCAATTTCAGCCTCATATGTAGCTGCAATGTTAAGTTCCCTTGCTGCAGGAAGAACGAGGCTAAAGAATAAAAACATAGTAAGAGCAGGAATAATCCTTACAGCTGCAGGAATTTTATTATCTTTAAAAGCGCCTTTGCTGGCATTCTTCCTTATAGGCGCAGGCGGAGGGACTGCAGTAATAGGGCTCATTGCTGCAGTTTCCAGAATTAGCTCTAGCGGAATTGCAATGGGACTCTTCAATACCGGAATTTATGCAGGTCTTGGAATGATCCCTATTTTCGGAAGCCTGTTTATAGGACCTCTGGGTTATGAAACCGTATTTCTTGGAAGTGCCCTGGTTCTTCTTATGATACTTGGCCTGAAACTGGAATAAAATCATGGAAAAACCGGACCGTCCTGAGAAACTAATGCAGGAGCCTCCACATAAGGTTTAAAAGGCTCAGAGCCCTATCCTATGAATAAGCTCAACCTTTCGAAATCAGGTGATTAATTGAAAATAAAGTCAAGAGTTCAGCTGAGGAAAAATTTAAAGAATAAGATGCTAAAGGACCTTCAATCCGCTTTCGGGAAAGAGATGGAAGATCTGGAGAATAAGACTCTCGAAAAAGTTACACTGGATGAATATTCCCTTATCCTTGTTGAAGGCAGACCTCTGCTGTTTGAAATAGAAGGGCATCTTTTTCCTACGGTCCGCGGAGCTCTTGAAATGGGGCTACAGAAACGCCTTGTTGTTGTGGACAAAGGAGCAATTCGTTTCGTATCAAACGGAGCGGATATTATGGCTCCAGGGATCGTGGAAGCCGACCCCGAAATAAAAGAAGGGGACTTTGTAATTATAGTGGAAGAAACCCACAAAAAACCTCTTGCTATAGGAAAAGCCCTTATGGAAGGGCAACAGATGGTTGATTCGGACTCCGGAAAAGCCATAAAGTCAATAAGCCACGTAGGAGACAAACTCTGGAATTTTGAGTTCTGAAAGTGCCGGAAAACAGTTTCCATAAGGAAAAAAACCTTCCTCAGAAAAAGTAAAAACTCCTGAATAAAAGGCGGGAACCGGTGTAGCTTTATAATAGCAAAATTAATTAATATAGATCCCAATATAGGACAATACTATCTAAATTTAAAAAGATACAAAAGGCGTGCATAGATGGCAAAACTTATAGACAAGATCCTTGGCGGCAATGTAAAAAGTTCAACAACCAGTGCCGAAGACTACACTGAGATTGACCTCAGCAAATATGAAGAGGTTCTGGAGGAAGAACCTGCAGAGACTTATGTAAAAATTGCAGAAATCTCAAGCATTAACCAGGTAGCTGCACTTAAGCAGGAAATTTATAATGGGAATGTCCTCATGGTTGATATCTCAAATATCAGGGGCGATGACCTGCTAAGGGACAGGGTTTTAAAGGAGCTGAAAGACGTTGTAGTCGATGTCCATGGAGATATCGCAGGTGTCAAAGGAAACACCGTGATCGTCACTCCTACAGGCATAAAAATCGACAGATCGAAGATTATTGGTGGAAAATATTGAGTCATAATCATTTTAAAGACGAAAGCTTTGAGACAAGGATCTCCTGCCCTCTGTGTCAGAAAGAACTCGTTATGACATGGCAGAGAGATAATATCCCTTATTTCGGGGAGATCATGTACATAACTGCAAAATGCCCTTGCAGTTTCCGTTTTGCAGACACTATGATCCTCTCCAGTAAAGAGCCCATGCGCTATGAGCTGTCAGTTGAGAGCCTGGAAGACCTTAATGCAAGAGTCATCCGCTCAACCTCAGGAACGATCCGCATTCCGGAGATGGGGATTGTTGTTGAACCCGGCACGGTTTCGGATTCATATGTAACAAACATTGAAGGTGTACTGCAAAGGGTTCAAAATGTCCTTATGACCACGAGCAGATGGGTATGTGAAGATGAGGAAAAATTTGCCCGCAGCCAGGAACTCCTGTGCATGCTCAGTGAAGTATTCGAAGGTAAGAGGAAAATTACAGTCATTATCGAAGACCCGCTCGGGAATAGTGCAATAATTTCAAAGAAAGCTGTCGCTACCAAACTTTCAAAAGAAGAAGTTGAGAGGCTAAACACCGGCATGATTGTTTTCGATGTTGATAAATCCGAACTTGCGCATGATGTCTCAGATAACGTCAAGCCTCTTGGAGGAGATTAATCCTTTTTTCCGATTTTTTAATAGCCCGACCAGGATGCGGGGGGCAAATCCCCCATTATGATTATTTACTTTTATCTCATAACTGCAAGCACGTCAAGGGCTGTTCAGACTTCCTGCTGAAATAGAGCAGTGCGGGCAGTGTATCGGATACAAGATCCGAAGAGTCCTTCTGAAAAGGTTCGATAAGGAAATCCGGATCGAAAGACAGACCTGGGTTTAAAGAAAGACCAATTGCCGGACAATAAATCTGAAAACAGATGGAAGCCACAGCTCCAGAATATGGGATAGGGTAAAGAAAGTTTAATTATATACACCAGTACCCCTTATAAGCAGCAAATGACGGCAGCATACTGAATTGAATCACTTTATAATGCAATTTATCAAAGAATTAAATGAAATTAAGATAATACGGTGAAGGTATGGCAGAAAGCGAAAAAGAAGCAGCACTCCCTCCAAAAGAGGCATTCAGCGACTGGTATAACGAACTCCTGTGGATGGCAGAAATTATGGATGTCCGCTATCCTGTAAAGGGGCTTTACGTCTGGTATCCTTTTGGCTTTGCCATCAGGAGGAACACCTATGATATCATAAGGGAAATCCTTGACAACAGCGGACACCAGGAGACTCTTTTCCCCCTGCTTATCCCTGAAAACGAGTTCATGAAAGAAGCCGAGCACATCAAAGGCTTTGAGAATGAAGTTTACTGGGTTACGCACGGAGGAAAAGACCCTCTTGACATACCTCTCGCCCTCCGCCCAACAAGTGAGACTTCAATTTATCCAATGTACAAACTCTGGATCAGGTCCCACGCTGATTTCCCTTTGAAACTTTACCAGATAGTTAATACATTCCGCTACGAAACAAAGCATACCAGGCCGCTTATCAGGCTCAGGGAGATCACCTCCTTCAAAGAAGCCCACACCGTACATGCTACATGGGAAGACGCAGAGGCTCAGGTGAAAGAAGCTATCGGGCTTTATACCGAGATATACCGCAGGTTAGCAGTCCCTGTACTCCGTTCAAGGAGGCCTGACTGGGACAAGTTCCCGGGAGCCGATTATACCGATGCTCTTGACGCTATGATGCCTGACGGAAAGACTCTCCAGATAGGGACTGTTCATCACCTTGGCGACAACTTTGCAAAGACCTTTGATATAAAATACGAGGCTCCTGATGGTGAACAGCGCTATGCCCACCAGACCTGTTACGGGATTTCGGAGAGGTCCATTGCAGCCACAATTTCCATACATGGAGATGACAAAGGACTTGTCCTGCCTCCCGAGATCGCACCTGTCCAGGTAGTTATTATCCCCATTATCTTCAAGAAAGGGGCAGAAGAGGTGCTTGCAGCCTGCAAAGATGTCCAGGACCGCCTGCAGAAAGCAGGGATCAGGGTAGAAGTTGATGCAAGTGACCTGCGCCCCGGAGCAAAATACTACAAATGGGAAATGAAAGGCGTTCCCCTCAGGCTTGAAATAGGACCCCGAGACCTCCAGAACAATGTTGCAGTTGCTGTGAGAAGGGACACTGGAGAAAAGGACCAGATTCCTCTTACCGGGATAGAAGCCGGAGTTCGCACGAAGTTTGAGGCAATCCAGACAAGCCTTTACGAGAAAGCCGGGTCCGAACTTGAAAGCCGCATTTTTGACTGTACCGGATTTGATGAAGTAAAGGAAAAAATCCAGGAAGGAGTTGCAACAATCCCCTGGTGCGGCAAAAAGGAATGCGGGCTTGCAATGGAAGACCAGATAGGAGCAGGCATTCTGGGAATTCCCCTGACTCCGAGAGGCAAAGGAAAAGAAAAATGCCCTGTCTGCGGAGCAGAGACCGAAACCCGCGTTTACGTTGCAAGAACTTACTGAATTCAGAAAAACTATGTTCGAGTTCAGGCCAATATAAGTTTTCAGGCCAATATATACTGTGATACGGCTGTCACAGTATCCAGAAAACACCCTTCCGGGTGTTTTTATACCTTTTTATACAATCTTTTTCACCTGCCTGATACCTTTTGAACCTGCAGGTGTTCAACAAATGAAGCAGCGTTTTTTTGCATTATAACCTCAATATTTACCGACATATAAAGCACTTAAAGCTCCTATTCTTTTACTCAATTGATCTTTATTATATAGCCAATTCAGAGTACTCTACTGATCGCGGAAATAGAGCAAAATAAAGTAAAATTAACTTGATCATAGAGAAATTATAATTGACCATCAATAAATATTAAATACTTAGTAGAAGAATTCTTCACTGGATTCCGAGGAGATTTACACCAGTTTATCTTAGTGTCTGGTATAGACCCTGTGGCTCTATACTAATCCCGGAAAAAAAGAGTTGAGAATTTCTAAGAAAATTATCTGTGTTAACTTCATAGAGGAGATATGAATGGCCTGGATAGAACCGGAAGTAAAAGAAAAACCTAAAAAACCGATGTTTTTGTGCGTACTTTCCAGCACAAAGACAGCACATATTCCAAGACTCTCAGCAGCAGGAAAAACAGCTGAACTTACAGACTATACTCCTGCAGGGGATGCGGAACTTATGGAAACAGGAAACATTATAAGTGTACCGGTGCTTCCCATGACTCCTCCTTATGACACCCCTACTCCTGCAATTATGACACGCTCTGCGCTGAAGCTTACGGATGCACCCTATCATTTCATAAACTCCGGCTTAATAGTGACACCTGACGTTTCGTGCATCGACCTGAAAGCAAAACCAGGAGAAGATATTCGGGAGCCAATTGCGGTAAATGACGTGCAGGGTATCTATGAAAGGGCGAAACTTCTTGCCATAAGGCTCAGGAACCAGGCAGACCATGTGATTATAGGGGAAAGCATTCCCGGAGGCACAACAACTGCTATGGGAGTTTTAATGGCGCTCGGATATGATGGAAATGTCAGCAGCAGTGCAGATGAAAATCCCCTTGAGCTTAAAAGGCAGGTCGTTGAAGAAGGAATGAAATCCTCAGGCCTGACATTCGGCTGCCTTAAAGACGATCCCATGAAAGCTATTGCCTGCATGGGCGATCCTATGATGCCTGCAGTTATGGGGCTTGTTGCAGGATTTCAGGGTACTGAAACAAGTGTTGTCCTTGCCGGCGGAACCCAAATGGCAGCAGTTTATGCCCTGATCAAACACATGGGCCTGAATACCGAGAAACTCGCAATCGCAACTACCCGGTATGTAGTAGAGGATAAATCCGCGAATTTCATCGAGCTAACCAGGGCTCTGGGAGTGCACGTGGTCTATGTTGCAGATCCAGGTTTCGGCAAGTCCAGCCTTAAAGGGCTTCACAGGTATGAAACCGGAACCATAAAAGAAGGCGCAGGCGCTGGTGGAGCAATGTATCTTGCTGGCCTTTTCGGAATCACCCAGGACCAGTTCAGAGCCGAAGTGGAAAATGTCTGCAAACTGCTCAAAGCAGGTCACTGAGGAAAAATAAACATGGATAAGAATAACCTGTAGAAAACTAAAAGAAAAAAGTAAAATTAAAAGAAAAAAGTAAAATTAAAAGGAGAAAATCAGGAGCCTTACAGGCTCGTTTTCAAAAAAGTGATTTTCTTTTTAATTTTTAAGTTTAAGCTCGTTTTTTCCAGGTTAAGTTCCTGCTACGGCCTCTCCGGCATCTTCGGAAAGTTTAAGGTCGGAACCGGAAGATACCCCGTGGGCACATAGTGGTTTCTGGACCTGAAGCACATCAACTCCCCCTAAGAAACATGCTTCTGAACTCACACGCCCACAATCCCGGCAATAGTAGAAGATATTCGAACCTATTACCTGGCGTTTTAGCCTGGTCTCACATACACTGCAAATTTTTTGAATGCCAAAATTTTCCATTTAAATTCCTCATCCGTAAATCATAATCGAGTCGAGCCTCGCAGTGCCTATTTTTGTCCAGTACCTGCAAATACTACAGTACTGGGTCTTGCCGTCAGCGCTCATTTTCAGCCTGCCATGGCATTTTGGACATGTTTTCAAGTATTTCGTGAATAAACCCCCTTGAATTTCCATTTTTGGAATTACAGGATTTGTGCGGTCAAAGCCCTCAGACCCGATAGGTTTCCTTTAAAAGATACCAAAAGACCTTACATAGGATACCTAACGGTATAGAGAAAACCGATAACTTCAAACACCTTGAAATAAACAATTTAAAACCCATTTTTCGGCCTTTATACCGAAACGAATTTGACTCCCCCGGACAAACCTTTCATAAAGACGTTTTAAGCCGATTGATATATTTCTTAAAAACTGGATCTGCCCGCTCGCTGCATGAATTTTACAACAAGTATCAAATATATTATTCCTGATAGGATATAAGTTTTATCTTGGAGACAAGTATTTTTATAAGTGATCAGATTGGAAGAGGATTCCACCAGTTAAAATAATATAAAAAGGGAACAGAAATAAATTCAAAAAGAGCTGAAATATTTGACTGACTGGATTAGTTGAATAAGCATTGAATTTGATATTAATCAGATAGAAGTTAGTTGAGTAAACAGCAGATTTCACCATCAAATGAGATATTCCGTGATAATCATTATTTAAGAAGAAAGTTAGTAAAGCAATTTTTAACGGGCACCGATTGTAAATGATGAAAAACTGCATCAATAAGGAGAGAAAGGACACCATTATAATTATGAAATGAATATCAATCAAAATGAGCCTGAACAGATAAAGTATTATTAAGTGAACTGCCCCGCCCTGCCTGATGGCGAGGACGGAGCTTCCTTCGAGTGATTATGTCATTTGGATATTTGCAGTGATGCAGGTATCCATCTGTAATCCTGTTTGTCGAAGATTATCAGAAAACTTCTGATAGCTTGTCCACAAAGCATTTTGTGATAAGAAACGCTTCATTATATTGATAGCACTATTTCTATCACGATCAATTACGTTTCCACAATCACATTTCATAGTTCTTTCCCAAAGTGGCATGTTATGTCGTGTTCCACAGATACAACACTCTTTGGATGTATAGCTTTCATCAATTCTTATTACTTTTTTACCTGCAAGCTCCGCTTTGTAGGTCAAGAATTCGATGAATCTGGAAAGATATCCTTGATTTTGTGTTGATCTGTTCTGAGAACGTTTTCTTTTTCCAGTTACTTTCTTTGACTGAGCCATACTTTTTACGTTAAGATCTCCCACGATTATTGTATTGGCTCTGGTGTTCTCGATCATTGTTTTAGAAAGTTTATGCTGGAAATCTTTAATCTGATTAGACTTCTTTGCTTCCATTTTTCTGTATGTTTTGTGTAGTCTATTCCATCTCTTGCTTCCTTTTTTACAATGATCTCTTCTGGATTTAATTGAATCTATCTTTGTATTCCAATATTGATCTGCTCTGGGTGTTTTTACTTCAAAGAATTTACCTTGAGTATTTACTGCTGTAACTATTTTTATAATACCTAAGTCTATCGCTTGATACAAATCGTTATCAACATACTCTTTTATTGGATTTTCTTCATATGTAATTGATACATAGAAATTACCCCTACCTTTGTATGGATTATCATTATAGATTTCAATCTGCTTGATTGTCAGCAAATCAAAAGCATTTCCAATTTCGAAAGACAATGGAATTTCGTTTGCCTTATGAGAGAAACTGAGCTTTCCATTATTGATTTTGAATCCACTCTGATTATAAACCAAAGTCATAAAGTATTTTCCACTTCGAAACTTGGGGGGTCTTGCAGATTTATCCCCGTTTTTCCAGAGCGAAAAGAACGATTTATAATTAGCATCGAGCTTTTTAAGAACCGATTGCAATACTTTGGAATACACTATATTGTATTCAGGGAATTTTACTTTTAGTACTGGAAGCTGATTCTGTTGTTCTACATACTTTACACTTCTCTGTTCAGTTTTCCACGCATCTTTTCTTTCAGCTAAAGCGAAATTATAGAGGCATCTACACTGTTCAGATAGTTGCCAAAGAACATCTACCTGTTCTTCAGTCGGATTTATCTTGATCTTCTTCGTCAGATGCATATTTGCCTTGATTCTCCACATATTTTTTAAGTACGTCTAGGGTTACTTGCCCTGTCGATGCGATAAAATACGATCTTGACCAAAACGTATCTTCCCATAACATAGTCTTTACTTCAGGGAAGTTTTTACGAATCTCCCTTGAAGTTATAGTTTTGATTGTGTTGATGTATTTTGGAATATCAAGCGAAGGTTTTGCTGAAAATAATAAGTGGAAGTGATCTTTGTCACACTCGATATTCAGTACTTCAACATCGTATGTTTCACTTATGTTATGAATTTTAGTTTTAAGAAAATCGACAACTAAAGGGTTCGTTAGAGCTTTTCTTCTATATTTCACACACTGAACGAAATGATAATGGAGTGAATATACAGAATGGCTTCCACGATCTAGTTTATACTGCATAGTTATCACTATATTGATGTAACTATAAGTATAAATAATTATGCTACTGTTGTTTTGTAGAAGTTGACGGCTTTCATCCCCCACCTGTCGGGCTACGCCCTCCGAGGAAGGGGACTTCCCGCCTTAAAGTTAAAAAATTGCCTGGCATCCATAGAAAGATATGTAGTTGGAACTTTTTATTAAAAAGATAAAGCTGCCAGTAAGAAGAGTTTCAAGCGAAATATATAAATACAATTATCGCTTTAGGAATGTTCGCGACAGGGTGAGCAATTGCTAATGAACCCGGTCATATAAGCCGCTTTAACTCAGTTGGTAGAGTGTCTGGCTGTTAACCAGAATGTCGTAGGTTCGAGCCCTGCAAGCGGCGTAAAAACTTTTGCATATGTTACAGCGTTTTTTTCCATGAAAAATAAAAACACTTGCAAAAAGTTTATTATTAAAGCCGTACTAAAATTACTGAGCCGTAACTAAAATTACTCAAAATTATAGATACAAAGGGGGCCTGTAGCTCAGTCAGGTTAGAGCGCTCGGCTCATAACCGAGCGGTCACCGGTTCAAATCCGGTCAGGCCCATAGAACCCATAAAATTTATATCCTAAGAATCTCTTCTATGTGAAGGTCCATAGGTAAAAACCAAAATAATTAGCATTTCAATCATAAAGCCGCTTTAACTCAGTTGGTAGAGTGTCTGGCTGTTAACCAGAATGTCGTAGGTTCGAGCCCTGCAAGCGGCGTAAATTAACTGCTTTTTTGCTTAAAATTATTCTTACATTTTAATTTCACCCTTTATTTTAATAATTGCCTTTTTGTTGTCTACTGTATGCAGTCATCTAATTTACAATATTTTTTGATTTTGGTTTTTTAATTATTCAACTTTCAAAAATGGCAGGTTTTACATTTCCGAAACGCTTAATAATTCAAAATCAAATAGCTTTTACTGGCATTAAGGGTCTTGGGATATCAGGAAGTTATGAAAGGGGAGAAATCCTGAAATTAGTGTAGTAGTCCAACTGAGAGAATTATTAAATATAGTAGGGAAGAATAAAGTAAATAAATTACTTCTAATATTACTACCTACCTTCTAACTGAACTATTCTGGTACTGCTACTTACCATCCTGATGACTGCTATTTAATCAGACTGAGGTTTATACACATGGCTATAATTAATAAAGAAGATGTAATTGTACCTTTAGACGTCCCGAAAGCAATGCGTGATACATACGTAAAAAACTTTATGGAAATTACGAAGAACAGCGGCAGATTGATGCTTTTTGCAGGGGATCAAAAGGTAGAACACCTGAACGATGACTTTTTTGGACCTGGGGTCCCTGAAGATGACGCTGACCCTGAACACCTTTTCAGGATTGCTTCTCAGGCAAAAATAGGGGTTTTCGCAACCCAGCTAGGGCTTATTGCCCGCTATGGGATGGACTACAAGGATATTCCCTACCTCATAAAGGTTAACTCCAAGACCCACCTTGTTGAAACCGCGCAGGCTGACCCTTTCAGCAACCTGTGGTATGATGTTGACCAGGTAGCTGAGTTTAAGGAGAACAGCGGGCTCAATATCCTTGGTGTCGGTTATACGATTTATCTTGGCAGCGAATTTGAAGCTGAGATGCTCGTGCAGGCTGCCCAGATAGTTTATGATGCCCACCAGCACGGGATGCTATCAGTACTCTGGATCTATCCCCGCGGCGCTGCCGTAAAAGATGAAAAGGACCCGCACCTTATCGCAGGAGCAACTGGAGTGGGAGCCTGCCTTGGATCTGATTTCGTAAAGGTCAATTACCCCAAAAAGGAGGGAGCAAAATCTGCCGAGATATTCAAGGAAGCTATCAAAGCAGCCGGGCGTACAAGAGTTGTTTGTGCAGGCGGTACAAGTGATGAATGTGAGTCTTTCCTAAAAAAGCTTCATGACCAGATACACATCTCCGGAGCCCAGGGTAATGCAACCGGGAGAAACATCCACCAGAAGCCTCTGGACGAAGCTGTCCGTATGTGCAATGCTGTTTACGCTATAACCGTTGAAGATGCAAGCGTTGAAGATGCCATGAAGATTTACAAAGGAAAATAAAAAGTAAAGTCAAGATAAAAAGAGCTAATCAGGACTCCTAGGAAGGGTATAAAGTAAATCTGAAATTGTTCGAAGAGGATTGAACCCGGAGAAATACATTGAGGCTGTGTAACTATGGAAATCCCGGACCATAAAACAAAGATAGTCTGTACAATAGGACCTGTGTCTTCTTCCGAAGAGAAGCTCAGGCAGCTCATGCTTGCGGGCATGAACGTGGCAAGGATTAATTTCTCCCATGGGGATTTCGAGAGTCATGCCAAAGTAATCCGAAGAGTCCGCAAGGTTGCAGACGAACTTGGCAGGACAATTGCAATCCTGGCAGACCTGCCGGGCCCGAAAATCCGCATAGGCAAGCTTGAAAAAGAGCCTGTCATGCTCCATAAAGGAAATATGACAACCCTTACGGTTGACGATTTTCCGGGAAATGAAAAGCGGATTCCTGTCAGTTACAAGCAGCTTCCTGAAAGTGTCTCTCCCGGAAGCCTCATCTACCTCAGCGACGGGTTCATACAGCTCCGGTGTAAAGAAGTGACTGGAAAAGATGTTCTCTGTGAAGTCCTTATAGGAGGGCAGCTCTATTCCCACAAAGGGCTTAACCTGCCTGGAGCGAAAATTTTTCTTGACCCCGTAACCGAAAAGGACTTTAATATCCTTGAGTTTGCCCTTGATAAGGATATCGATACGTTCAGCATCTCTTTTATCGAAAGCGCCGAAGATATCCGGAAGGTCAGGAATTTTGCTGCAGACAGAGGAAAGCAGGTATATGTTGTCTCAAAAATCGAACGAAGGCAGGCTGTAGAGAATATTGAAGAAATTCTTGAAGAAACAGATGCCCTGATGGTTGCAAGAGGAGACCTTGGGGTTGAGATTCCTATCCAGGAAGTCCCTTCAGTCCAGAAAGAACTGATCCAGAGGTCAAAGCTCCTGGGGGTTCCTGTGATCACTGCAACCCATATGCTGGCTTCCATGACTGATAATATAAGACCTACGCGGGCCGAAGCTACGGATGTTGCAAATGCGATTCTTGATGGTACGGATGCCGTTATGCTTTCAGAAGAAACAGCAGTCGGCAACTACCCTGTAGAAGCAGTTGAGATGATGGCAAAGATCGCAAAGACCACCGAAAACTGGCGCTCCCGGACCAAATGGGGGCTTGATACAATGATTAAATCCATAACTGCCAGGGAAATGTCAGTGGACGAAGTAATCACTCTCCAGGTTTATGAAGCCCTGCAGAAACTGCCTGTTGCAGCCGTACTCACTCCGACCCGAAGCGGAGCAACCCCCCGCAGGATCTCTCGCTTTAATCCCGATCCCTGGATACTGGCCTTCAGCCGCGTCCCCAGAACCTGCAATTTCCTCTCCCTGTCTTACGGAGTCTATCCCGTTGTTGTAAAGGAGTCTATTGAAAGCTGGGAAAAGGAGACTACGGAAAAAACAAAAGAACTTGGATTTGCGAAAAGCGGGGAAGTCGTAGTCCTTACCCAGGGACCTGCTTCCGGAAAACCCGGAGGTACCAATATGCTCAAGATCCTGACGCTTGACTGAAAAAACCAGGCATATAATTTCCAGTAACTGAAATTCGAGATAAATGGAAAATTGTTTCAGGAAAATTTCAGTTATTTCGAATTCTTTTTTTAGAAAAACATATAACAGTATTTTTATAATAGAACAATAATATAAGTAAAACGACAATACATTTAGATACCATGCGTGTTTTTTACATTCAGAATAATTTATTTTATGTTATGAGGTTTCATTTATGAAACAACGAAAGAATCCAGCAACAAAAAACCAGAAATATCTGGCTATCTTCCTGGCAGTAACAATGTTTCTTTCTGCCTTCATGATATTTTTCACGGGCAATTCAAATACAGATAGTGGTGACGAAGCCCCCACTTCAGGAGCCAATGGGCAACTTATTGCAGTACCGTTCTCTCAGGTCCCTGGCAAACATGTCCAGCATGAACTCACCTCCATTGCTGACGGGCTGGAAATTTCCCCTGATGGAGTTACGAGTGCATTGTACGTTGATCTTCAAAAAACCGAAGGGACTCCCCTTGAATCCGTATTCGGAAACAGGCAGACTATGAATGTTTCTTTCTCTTATGGTGCTGACGTCACAAAGAGATATGGTGCAACTTATGGTAATGAAAGCGGCTTTGAGCTGCACCAGATTCCTGAGCAAAAGATCAGTATGCCTGTTGATACAAAGGCAATGCCGTATGAAGGATATCAGATCCTTGACCGTACAAACGGGACTTACAACATCTGGAATGTCGTTGGAAGCCCTGCCATAATAGGCCCTATTGATACTGTAGCAGGCGTTATAAATGTCCTTGAAGGAAATGAAACGGCAAATACCGAATATAATGAGATTTTGAACCATGCGGATCTTGAAGGGAACATCTACCAGGAAGTAGTCCAGAAGACAAACTCCTCGGATATCCCTGCCGAACAATACTACAGAGATCTCAAAAAACTGGATAATGGAAGTTACGTACAGACCTCTATCTACCTTAACCCGAAGCCTGAAGTGAATGAAAAGATTAATGCTTATCAGGCAAATTCGAGTGAACGTGGAGTGACTTATAACGTAACCACACTTGGCAACATTACCAAACTAGTAATAAGTTCAGACTTTGAGAGCGTATATAACGAAACTGCCCTGCTTTCAATATAAGCAGGCAAATTTTCTTTTTTAAATTCTTTTATTTTCATTTTGAGATCTTATTTTCATTTTGAGATTCGGTTTTCATTTTGAGATTCGATTTTCATTTTGAGATTCGATTTTCATCTCACTTGAGGTCTCCTGATTACTATTCTAGATCCTGCACTATATCCCGTATTCAGGAAAGAAACTATCTTTCAACCGGCAAGAGCTTCAGGCATCACTACATGCATCACTACATATTTCTATCGACTCAGCGTATATTCAATGGGAAGTGATTTTATTGGCGTTTCTGGACAAACTGTTCAAAAAGAAGATAGAGGGAAAAAGTGCAGAGGAATGGTACGGACTTGCAACAGCAGAAACTGATCCGGAAAAGAAAATAGAGTATTTTGATAAGGTTCTTGAATTAAAACCCGACTTCGCAGGAGCCTGGAACCTCAGAGGGCTTGAATTTGTGATCCTGAAGAGGTATGAAGAAGCCATTGCCTCTTTTGACAAAGCTCTTGAAATAAGGCCGAACTATCTGGAGGCAAAGTACAATAAAGAGGATGCTGAAACCGAATTAAGAAAGATAAAGGCTGCAGAAAATCCGGCTGAAGATAGATGAAAAAGGATCATTATTCATGTAGATGAAGAATACTCACATAGGGGAAGGGAAAAGGAAAACAAAAGAAAAGAAAAGAAAACGGAAGGCAGGAAGCCAAAAATTGTAAAAATTTCAGGCAGGTATTTTGCCTGACTGCCAGAAGTGCAGATTTATTTTTTCCCGCGGTTTAGCGCCTGAAGCCCGAGTTTCACAGGTCCTGGCAATTTTCCGCACTGCATGACCTTCATCTGCTCAGGGGAAATAAACTTGAAAGCTGCATTCATAAGGGCATCGGATTTCATTATGCCGTCCATTATCTGCCTTGCCTGCACCGAAGTTTCCAGCGCGGACCCGAACTGAGCCCTCCATCGCCTGTCATATTCTTCAAGCCTGCATTTTCCGGCTGCGAATTCGGCTGCAGTTTCCCCTGCAATTTTTCCCGCAATCATGGCAGGAGGAATTCCACCCCCGTTTGTTGCAATAATATGCCCGGCTGCATCCCCAACAATTAGAGAATCCGCGGTTGCAGTATTTGCAGGTGCCCCGTTTACAGGGATAATGCCTGCAATAACATTCATTGTGATGGCGTTTTTCAGCTTTGGACCTGCCACAGGATGCTCCCTAATGAAACGGTGCAGATAATCTTTTGCAGAAATTCCTTTCTCAGCCATTCCGAGTCGAATCCCGATTCCTACATTTGCCCTGTTCTTGCCTTCGGGAAAAATCCATGCATAACCGCCTGGTACATATTCTTTTCCAAAATACATCTCAAGGGCATCCGGATCAATGTTAACGTTCCTGACCTGGTATTCGATGGCTACTGAGGTTTCCTTTTCTTCAGGTTTCATGGAAAGTCCCTTTGATTTTGCGACAAGGGAGTTTGGCCCGTCAGCTCCGATAATCGCTTTTGCCCTGATAGTATGTTTCCCAAAAACCCCAGAAGTTTCAACAGTTGTACCCTCAACTTTTGTAACGCGAGTCTTTATCGTAAGTTCGGCTCCTGCTTCTGCAGCCTGCCCGGCAAGAAACTGGTCATACCTTCGCCTGTCAAGGACAGCACCCTTTACGGCAAATTCCTTTGTATTGCAGTTTGGAGGAATGATGCGCTGGATCTTAATCGGCTGCAGCACACATGAATCAGGATAGCTTTCCAGAGTCTCAGGCAGGTCAGCCTCAGGTAGAAGAGCCTTAACCTCCGATGAATCCGGTAGAAAACCAGCACACTGAATAGGGTTTCCGATTTCCCTTTTTTTGTCAAGGAGAAGGACAGAGGCTCCTTTCTTTGCAGCATACAGAGCGGCAGTAGAACCTGCAGGACCTGCGCCCACAACTATGATGTCATAAGAGACTTCTTGAACCATGAAAGGTCTTCCTGTTATTATTTCTGCCTCTGCAATTAACCTTGAAATTGTTTATTAATCCTTTCCTGAAAACCGGAAATCGAATTAAAACCAAAAGAAGTATTCCATATTGTAGAAAATTTTAAATAATATGTAGTAGTACAACGGTTACCGGCTTCCGGTAGAACGATTAAATAAACAAGGAGCAAGGCAAAACATGAGACAGATAGCAATCTACGGAAAGGGCGGTATAGGTAAATCCACTACCACGCAGAATCTTACTGCAGCCCTTGCGACTATGGGAAACAAAATTCTTCTAGTAGGTTGTGACCCGAAAGCAGACTCTACGAGAATGTTGCTTGGCGGGCTGAACCAGAAGACCGTACTTGATACACTCAGGAGTGAAGGAGACGAAGGAGTACACCTTGAAACTGTGGTACAGCCTGGCTTTGGAAACATCAAATGTGTGGAATCCGGAGGACCAGAGCCCGGTGTAGGCTGTGCAGGTCGAGGCATCATCACTTCAATCGGGCTGCTCGAAAACCTGGGAGCTTACACTGACGACCTTGACTATGTTTTCTACGATGTGCTTGGTGATGTCGTATGCGGAGGCTTTGCCATGCCTATCCGCGAAGGAAAAGCCAAGGAGATCTACATTGTTGCCAGTGGGGAGCTTATGGCAATTTATGCAGCAAACAACATCTGCAAAGGCCTGTCCAAATTCGCAAAAGGAGGGGCACGTCTCGGAGGTATCATCTGCAACAGCAGGAATGTGGACGGTGAGCGCGAACTCCTCGAAGCATTTGCAAAGAAACTGGGGAGCCAGCTAATCCATTTCGTGCCCAGGGATAACATCGTCCAGAGGGCGGAAATTAACCGAAAGACTGTAATTGACTTTGACCCCGAATCCAACCAGGCAAAAGAATACCTGACTCTCGCCAACAATGTCCAGAACAATACCAAACTCGTGGTTCCGACTCCTCTCCCGATGGAAGAGTTAGAAGCAATGATGGTGGAATTCGGAATTGTTGAGCTGTAAATGCTGAGTGACTACCGAGATAGTTGGCGTCGAAATATAGAGGAGATGAAAAAAATGCAAATGATACGTGCAATCATAAGACCTGGAATGGAATCAAAGGTTGTCGAGAGCCTAGAAAAAGAGGGCTGTATTTCCCTTACGAAAATGGAAGTCTTCGGGCGAGGCAAGCAGAAAGGGATCCATATTGCAGATGTGCACTATGACGAGCTGCAGAAAACTATGCTCCTGATGGTTGTCGAAGACGAACACAAGGACAAAGCTGTACAGACTATAATGGAAGCAGCCAGGACCGGAAAGTATGGAGACGGAAGGATCTTTGTAAATCCGGTCGAAGAAGCCTACACCATAAGGACTGGAAAGCCCGGACTTTAAGTAGAATTCGGAGGAAAATTCCGTGAAAGAGATTACGGCAATAATCAGGATGAACAAAGTCCAGAAAACCAAGGATGTTCTCCTTGAATGCGGCTTTCCCTCCTTCACCGTAAGAAGGGTAATGGGCCGCGGGAAACAGAAAGGGCTCTGCTTTGAATTTAACCCGCCTCTGCCAGATCCGGAAAAGGAAGCAGAGACCTGTATTCGTTTCATTCCGAAACGCATGTTTACCGTTGTTGTGGACGACGAAAACGTAAACGAAGTAGTCCAGAAGATTATCGAAGTAAACCAGACAGGGCATCCGGGAGACGGAAAGATTTTCGTGTCAGACATCAGCGAAGCATACCGCATCCGGACCGGAGAAAGCGGAGATGCGACTGTGAACAGGGAGATGATGTAATGGGAGCCGAAATAGATGCCGGAATTAAACACAAACAGCAGCTTGTCGATGATATACTGAAGGTGCTCCCGGAAAAAGCTGCCAGGAACAGGAGAAAACACCTGGTTGTCAGGGACTGTTCTGCCGAACAGCATATCGAAGCCAATGACAAGGTAATTCCAGGCATCCTCACAAACCGCGGATGTGCCTTTGCGGGCTCGAAAGGTGTGGTCTTCGGCCCTATAAAAGATATGGTACACATCGTCCACGGCCCTATAGGCTGTGCATACTTTACCTGGGGAACCAGGCGAAACCTTGCAAAAGCCGAAGAAGGTGGAGACAACTTCAGCAACTACTGTGTGTCCACGGACATGAAGGAAACTGATATCGTCTTTGGTGGTGAGAAGAAGCTCAAGAAAACCATTGACGAGGTTGTAAAGATCTTCAAACCCGAAGCAATTACGGTTTCTGCTACCTGCCCTGTGGGCCTGATAGGTGATGATATTGAATCCGTTTCCAGGCAAGCTGAAAAGGAGTACGGAATCAAAGTTGTTCCTTCAAGATGTGAAGGGTATAAAGGAGTCAGTCAGTCGGCAGGACACCACATCGCAAGCAATCTTCTGATGGAACACCTTATCGGAACCGAGGAGATCAAAGATCCAACGCCCTTTGATATCAATGTATTTGGAGAATACAATATAGGAGGAGATTTCTGGCAGGTAAAGCCGATTCTTGAAAAAATAGGTTATAGAATTGTTTCGGTTTTCACTGGAGATGGGTCATTCCACAAGATAGCGCAGGCCCACCAGGCAAAACTCAGCATTCTGCTGTGCCACCGTTCAATCAACTACACTAACCGGATGATGGAAGAAAAATACGGAGTTCCCTGGCTGAAAGTTGACTATATAGGCACAAAAGGTACTGAAAAGTCTCTCCGGAAAATGGCGAAGTTCTTTGACGACCCGGAAATTACCAGGAAGACTGAAGAAATCATTGCCGAAGAAAAAGCGAAATATGCACCTGAGGTTGAAAAGTACAGGAAGAAACTCAAGGGAAAAACTATCTTCATTTATGTAGGAGGATCCAGGAGCGATCACTACTCAGACCTCTTTGAGGAACTTGGCATGAAAGTGATTGTTGCAGGCTACCAGTTTGCCCACAGGGATGACTACGAAGGCAGGCAGATCATACCCCAGATCAAAGAAAATGCTCTTGGCTCGATCCTTGAGGATATTCACTATGAAAGAGATGAAAGTATTAAGCCCACCGTCAGTCCGGAAAGGATAGAAGAGTTGAAAAAGAAAATTGGGCTCATGGAATATGAAGGGATGTTCCCTCATATGAAAGACGGGACCATTGTCGTTGATGATCTGAACCACCACGAGACCGAAGTCCTTGTAAAAGCCCTCAAACCTGATCTCTTCTGTTCCGGAATCAAGGATAAGTACTGGGCCCAGAAACTAGGAATTCCCTCAAGGCAGATGCACTCCTATGACTACAGTGGACCCTACACCGGCTTTTCTGGAGTCGTGAAGTTCGCACAGGATGTAGACATGGCTTTGCACAGCCCCACCTGGAGGTTCATAAACCCGCCATGGAAAGCTGCAGGAATGGACTGAGAGGCAAAAAATTAAGAGGTGATAAAAATGCTTGACTATACCCCATGCGAAGAAATAACCAGAGAAGCAGCAACCATCAACCCTGCAAAAATCTGCCAGCCAATAGGAGCAGTCTATGCAGCTCTTGGCGTACACAACTGCATGCCGCACAGTCACGGGTCTCAGGGATGCCTCTCCTACCTGCGTATGTGCTTAAGCAGACACTACAGGGAAGCTGCACTGGCAACTACCAGCAGTTTCTCTGAAGGAACCGCAGTCTTCGGAGGCGCTGCAAACCTTAAGGAAGCACTTGTAAACATGACTTCAATCTACAAACCCGAAGTAATTGCCATTCACACTACCTGCGTAGCCGAAACCATAGGAGACGACTTAGGAGTCATCTTGGAAGACGTAAGTGCTGAAGAACTCATAGACCCATCAATCAAGATCTGCGCAGCTTCAACTCCGAGTTACGTTGGCACCCACATAACCGGCTATGACAACATGGTAAAGTCCTTTGTGACCACCTTTGCCAGAAAAACCAAGCCGAACGGAAAACTCAACCTTATTCCCGGTTTTGTGGAACCCGGTGATATTCGGGAAATGAAGCGCATACTCTCAATCATGGGAATCCCGAACATTGTCTTCCCGGACACGACCGACGTCTTTGACGCACCCCTTACCGGAGAGCCGGGCATGTACCCGAAAGGCGGGACTCCCATAGGAGATATAGAAGATTCCGCAAACTCCCTCGGAACTATAGCCCTCTGCAGAATGGCAGGAGGCGCAGCAGCAAAAATCCTGGAAAGCAAGTTTAAGGTTCCGGCAAAGATAGGACCCACCCCTATAGGGATAAGGAACACTGACCGCTTCATTATGAACGCGGCAAAGCTTGCCAATGTAGCAATTCCTCCGGAACTCGAGGATGAACGAGGCAGGCTGGTAGATATGATGACCGATGCCCACCCTCATTACCATGCGAAAAAGGCTGCCATATATGGAGACCCGGACATAATTTCAGGGCTTACGAGCCTTGTGCTGGAAATGGGCATGGAGCCGAGTGTGGTGCTTACAGGCACTCAGAGCTCTGAATTTGAAAAAGAAGTAGAAGGACTCATAGGTTCCGAGTACCCGGACGCCGATATCATTTCGGGAGGGGACCTCTTCATGCTCCACCAGATCATAAAGCGAAAGCCCGTGGACCTCCTAATCGGCAATACATACGGGAAATTCATTTCAAGGGCAGAGGATGTGCCCCTTGTGAGGGTAGGCTTCCCCATTATGGACCGGGCCAATCTGCACTATTTCCCAATCATGGGGTACGCCGGAGCTGCACGACTGGTGGAGCGCATAGGAAATACCCTGCTCGACAGGAAAGACAGGGACGCGCCAGACTGGCTGCTTGAAACCATCCAGTAAGGAGTTGCTTAAACAAAAGTGACTGATTCCCCAAAAATAAAAAGTTTGGAAAAAAGAAATTTAATTTTAAAAATCAAAGCTGGGAATTAAAACCGAGAACTTAAAAACGGGAGAAGTGGAAAACCGCCGCTGCAGTTCTGAAGGCAGATAAAAATCTGAAAACAGAAGCAGAGGGGAGTGAAAGAGATGATTGAGAAAACCGGGATAGTGGATACTCTCGAAGAAAGGCAACCATACATTACCAGAAAGCAGGAAAGGGGGCAGGTAATCCCTCTCGCCTGTGACAATAACTCCCTTGCGGGAGCCATAAGCCAGAGGGCCTGTGTTTATTCCGGAGCCAGGGTTGTCTTAAACCCCGTAACCGATGCCGTCCATCTGGTCCACGGCCCTATAGGCTGTGCAGGCTATACCTGGGATATCCGGGGCGCAAAGTCCAGCGGGGTGGAAACGAACCGCACCAGTTTCAGCACGGACATGAAAGAGATCGATGTGGTCTTTGGAGGGGAGAAAAAACTCTCCAGTGCCATTGACGAGCTTGCAGGGCTCTACCGCCCCCCGGTCGTTTTCGTGTATTCCACATGCATTGTGGGAATCATCGGAGATGACCTCGAGTCGGTCTGCAAAACAGCAAGCAAGAAGCACGATATCCCGGTAATCCCTGTAAAGTCCGAAGGTTTCAAGGGCAACAAGTCCGACGGATACAAGGCTGCCTGCGATGCCTTAAAAAAGCTGATCAAAAGGCCTGAAAACGGAGTTGTGAAAAAGGAACTAGAAGTGAAAACTGAATTCAGGAAACCAGAAATCAAAAAGCCGAAAATCAATATTCTCGGTGATTTCAATGTGGCAGGAGACGTCTGGTTAATCAAACCACTCCTTGAGCAGATGGGAGTTGAGGTTATCGTCTTCATGACTGGAGATTCAACTGCAAAATCAATTTCAAGGGCCGCGGAAGCAGACCTTAACCTCGTCCAGTGCAGCGGATCCATGACCTATCTTGCAAAATGGATGCAGAAAGAGTATGGAATTCCATATCAAACTGTAAGTTTCTTCGGAATTGAAGATATTTCGATAGCTCTCAGGAAAACGGCGGAATACTTCGGCTCGGAAGAGATGAAAAAGATAGCAGAAAAGATCCTTGAAGCCGAAACGAACCGGATAATGCCTGAAATTTCCCGGATCCGGGAGAGAGTCAGAGGGAAAAAGGCAGCCATCTACATGGGAGGCCCTGCAAAAGCCCTCACGCTCATCAAAGGCTTTGCAGAACTCGGTATGGAGGTGGTTATCATCGGGACCCAGACCGGGAAAAAAGAAGACTACGAGCAGATCAGCTATTCGGTCAGGGACGGGACTGTCATTGTAGACGATGCGAACCCCCTGGAACTTGCAGACCTGCTTGTGAAACAGAAAGCTGACCTGATGGTTGCAGGCGTAAAAGAGAGGTTTATCGCATATAAGCTTGGAGTTGCCTTCTGTGACTTCAACCACGACAGGGTAGTGGAATTCGAAGGCTTTAACGGCTTTGTAAATTTCGCAAAGGAAGTGGATGCGTCCATTAACAGCCCTGTCTGGAAAGCTGTCAGGCAGAAGACCCTTAAACCCGAATGCTCGGAGCCAGAAAAAGCCACGGTAGAATTGAGACAGGAAGAAAACAGGGTTGAAGGAAAGATTTCCGAAAAGCCGCATGTAAAGAAATGTAAAGGTCTATCCATGAAACCGGAGTTTTTACGCTCCAGGTCAGATGCTGCAGTTGAGAGCCAGGTATGAGGAGGCAATGAGTTGACTGTAAGAAACTATGCAACCGTGAACCCCTGCGTTATGTGCCAGCCAATGGGAAGTGCCCTTGCCTTTAAGGGAATCGAAAATACCATGGTACTCTACCACGGCTCCCAGGGCTGCAGCACCTATATGCGCCTTCATCTTGCCCACCACTTCAGGGAGCCCGTAGATATTGCCTCGAGCTCCCTCAGTGAAAAAGGGGCTGTCTACGGAGGCAGGGAAAACCTGAAAAAAGGGCTGAGAAACGTCATCAAGAGGTACAACCCGAAAGTGATAGGTGTCGCCACTACCTGCCTTGCCGAAACAATAGGGGACGACGTTCCTGCGATTATAAGGGAATTTAAAGAGGAAGAAGGGATCGGAGACGACCCTCAAAAAGATATCATAATCATTCCGGTTTCAACTCCCAGCTATGGAGAGAGCCATGTCAGCGGATATATAAAAGCCATTGATGCCGTTGTTAGAAAACTTACGGAAAAACCTGAGGCTCAGGAAAAACCGAACATCCCGGAAAGCATAGAGCTCATAAGTTACATGGAAAGCATGGAAATTATGGGATATACGGAAATCCTGGAAAAAGAAAAAGCGAAAGAAAGAATCCGGGAAGAAAAAAGTCAGGAAATGGAAGAAAAAACTGATTCGACAGAAGCCGCAAAAGAAGCTTCAAATGGCAGACTCAACCTTATTCCGGTTGAGAGCATTTCCCCGGCTGATGTAAGGGAACTAAAAGAAATCCTTGCAGAGACCGCAGGGAGTTTCATCTTCCTTCCGGACATTTCCGAGACCTT
This sequence comes from Methanosarcina hadiensis, assembly GCF_046529725.1. Taxonomy (GTDB): domain Archaea; phylum Halobacteriota; class Methanosarcinia; order Methanosarcinales; family Methanosarcinaceae; genus Methanosarcina; species Methanosarcina hadiensis. Next base: position 2,983,613 of record NZ_CP136241.1, read on the forward strand.
TGATGCGCCCCTGAGAGAAGAGCTTCCCAGAATAGCAGCCGGAGGCACTCCGCTTTCTGAAATAAAAGATATGCCTGACAGCAGGGCAAGCCTCGGCCTGGGTGTTGTCAGCACGAACCTGGCTGTGGGATATCTTGAAGCTTCGCATGGGGTTCCCGGACACAATGTCCCAATTCCCATAGGGCTCTCAAACACCGACCTTCTCTTTACTAAACTTGTCAGAATACTGGGCTGTCCTGTCCCCGATAAATACCAGAAAGAAAGGGGAAGGCTCCTCGATGCTATGGTTGACGTGCATAAATACCTCTATGGGGTAAAGTCAGCGGTCTACGGAGACCCGGACACCGTATTTAGCCTTACCACTTTTATGCTTGAGCTCGGGATGAACCCAGTTCTGGTGGCAACCGGAAGCAAAAGCCGGGACTTTGAAACGAAAATCAGGCAGGTATTTAAAGAGATAAGGCCGGAACTGGAACCTGTAATCTTTGACGGAATTGACTTTGACAGCCTCAATGATGCGGTAAGGGAATACAGCCCTGAAATCCTGATAGGGAACTCAAATGGGAGATATATTGCGAAATCACGCGGCATTCCCCTTGTAAGGGTCGGACTGCCAGTCCACGACAGGGTAGGCGCACAGCGAATCCTAACTGTCGGATACAGGGGAGCCCTTGAACTGCTGGACAGGGTCACCAATGCCATCCTTGAAGCTACTGATAATTTCACTGCACCTGTACAGGTTGAACCGTCTGCACATGCAGGCGAGAGAGCAGGAAACGGCTGCATAGAGGGAGCTCAATGAGTGAAAGTAAAGCAAAAAAACTGGTATTTCCCTCTCTTGCTGCAATCATCTGCCTTGCAATACTTGCCTTCGTTGCAGGCTCACCTGTACCAGGGGAAGAGAAGCCGACCACCATTACTGTTTCTGCTGCTTCAAGCCTTACTGAGGCTTTCACTGACATTGCCGCAGAGTTTGAAGCCGACCATCCCGGCACAAAGGTTGAATTGAACCTTGCAGGTTCGGGAACGCTTCGAACACAAATAGAATCAGGCGCACCTGTTGATGTGTTCGCCTCGGCTTCAGAAAGCGATATGGACCTCCTCTATGAAAAAGGCCTGATAGAAGAAAACTCAAGAAAAGACTTTGCAGCAAATAGCCTCGTAATGGTTGTGCCTCAGAAAAATGGCTCCAGAGTCCCGAAGACCTTAGAAGATCTGGCTGAAGGCGGCATAGGAAAAATCGCAATAGGAAACCCTGAAACTGCGCCTGTTGGAAAATATACAAAACAGGCGTTTGAAACATCAGGAGTATGGGATGAAGTTGAAAGTAAAGTCATCTTCTCAGACACTGTGAAGCAGGTGCTGACTTATGTAGAAACCGGAGAGGTCGATGCAGGTTTCGTATACGAGACTGATGCTGAAAGCGGGAACAAAGATCTGTATAAAATAGCATTTACAGTCCAGATTAATGAACCTATTTCTTACCCAATAGCAGTAATAAAGGGCTCCGCGAACAAGGAAGAAGCTCAAAAGTTTGTTAATTTCGTTACCGGAACCAGAGGACAGGAAATCCTGGCAGAATATGGTTTTGAAAAGCCGTAAACACAGGAACAGGAAGATAAGAACCATTAGCTGAAAAACTCTGAAAAGGATGAAATTCAGACACCGGGAATAGAACCTGAAAATTGGAAAGGGATTTAATGGAAATGCTTAAGGTAGTTATGAGCCCGCTAATGCTTACTCTTAAAATTGCTGCAGTTTCAACTTTCTTTGTGGCATTTCTGGGGATTATAATCGCCTACGTGCTGGCAAAAAAAGATTTTGCCGGAAAATGGCTGGCTGACGTGCTCGTAACTCTTCCCCTGGTTCTGCCTCCAACCGTAACAGGTTATATCCTGGTGATCCTGCTTGGAAAAAACGGGGTCCTTGGGAGTGTCCTCATAAAGCTCACGGGAAGCGGGATACTTTTTACCTGGCAGGCGGCTGCTATTGCAGCTTTTGTTGTATCCTTGCCCCTGATGATAAAGACGGCTTCGTCTTCCATAGGAGCAGTGGACAGGAGTGTAGAAGAGGTTGCCTGTATCCTTGGCAGGAGTGAACTGGAAACTGCTCTCTTCATAACCCTTCCGATTGCAAAAAAAGGCATTATCGCAGGCTGCATCCTGAGCTTTGCAAGGGCAGCAGGAGAATTCGGAGCAACCCTTATGGTTGCAGGGAATATTCCGGGAAAGACAGGCACAATGCCACTTTCTATCTACGGGGCATACCAGACCGGAAACAATGAGCTTGCGAACCTGCTGGTAGCTATCCTGGTGATAGTTTCCCTCGGTACGATTGCAGTTACTAGCAGGTTGGGCGAACGGTAAAAACAGACAGAAGAATAAGAAACGAGATCGGGAACGAGAATAGAAATGTGAGTATGGTAAAACAGGGTGAGATCAGGAATGACTGTCGAAGTTGACATTGAAAAGGAATTCTACGGAAGGAAAAACAGGAAAAAAAGAGGAGAAAACCCCAGCTTTTCAATGAACTGCAGCTTCGATGCAGACTCCAATTTCTCAGTCCTTTTCGGCTGCTCAGGTTCGGGAAAAACTACGGCTCTCCGCTGCATTGCAGGGCTGGAAACCCCGGATGCAGGGACTATAAAGATAAACGGCACCGTGTACTTTGACAGCAGGAAAAGAATAAACCTGCCTCCCCAGAAACGAAAAATCGGGTACATGTTTCAGGAAAATGCTCTCTTCCCTCACATGAATGTCCGGCAGAACATCGAGTTCGGATTAAAAGGCCTGAGCCCCGTGGAAAAGAAAAAAAGAGTGAACGAGATGCTGGGCCTTATGGGAATCGAAGAGCTTGAGTTTGCATATCCTGATAAACTCTCAGGAGGACAGAAACAGAAAGTTGCTCTTGGCCGCTCCCTTGCGCCCGATCCGGATGTCCTGCTCCTGGATGAGCCATTCTCATCCCTGGATACCGTTGTCCGCATGAAGCTGAGAAAAGAGCTGCATACGATCCAGAAAAGGCTTGGAATTCCTGTAATCTTCGTTACTCACGATCCTGTAGAAGCCTTTACCATGGCTGACAGGATGGTAGTCTTTGACGGCGGCAAAGTGCAGCAGATAGGGTCTCCAGAAGACATATTTTATCACCCGAAAACCCGTTATGTTGCTGAACTTGTGGGCTTCTCAAACCTCTTTGATGATGCTGTGGTAGAAGGTCACGGGCAGGGAGCTGAGTGTACCTTCCTGTGGTCTCTCGGAACAGAGATTACCGCCCCTTATATAGAACGCATGGCAGGAGACAGGGTTAGCTGGGGCATCAGGCCTGAAAGTATCGAGCTTGTGGATAAGAAAAATATGCAGGTCATCCGCCATGAGGACAGGAAAAACCTGTTCGACGGGACAATAATGAACGTGGTGAACAAAGGTACCAGCCGAATTATGTCTTTAATACTTAAAGAGAGCGAAGATGTCCTGAAAGTAGAGATTACAAACCATGTTTTTGACTCATTAAAAATAAAGGCAGGAGACGAATGCATGGTCAGACTAAGGGCTTCGGACATGATTGTTTTCTAACCCGAGTTCCGTCTCGGGAGGACGGGGTCCTTTTCGCTCGCTTTGCTCGCTCAAGAGGACTAATTTTTGGGCATTTATTACCAGGCTGAGCTCAAGAGGACTAATCTACGGTATAATGAATTAAAAAAGAAATTACCCAGACAGACAAACTGCCCAGGGGTAATTTCTTTCGTATCAACCTTTCAGGTAGTCTGGTTCAGATCCTCTATGTAGGTTCCCGCCCCCAGCCACCATGTATCGTCGACACTCTGGACGTAGCTCATTTTTGGTTCAAGGGTCATATTGCGGGCAGGGTTGTAATAGTGGTAGAAAAGATACCCTCCTCCTTGCTGAGCCAGAAAGATCTCGACTTTCGTATAATTCACTCCGTAGGGATCCTGGAGCCCTGAAAGGTCAGTTCCGATCAGCTGAGGCTGATAGGGGAGCGCCAGGGTCGTTCCGTTATAATCGAAAGCATAGATATAGAGGTTGCCGCGGACGAAAGTCCCATTCTGATCATTGAATTCCGCAATTGCAGCATCCTTTCCGCTTGTATTGGCATACGAAATTGCTTCCCCGACAAAAGATTTCAGGCTATTTCTTACCTGGGGATCTGTTCCCACACTTACTATCGACGAATTCTCCGGCGGATTGTAAATGCCAGCCCCTATGATCCAGTCATTGTCTACCATCATCACGTAGCTGAGTTTTTGTTTGACAGTGAAGTTATCTGCAGGGTCCTCATAGAGATACTGGACAAAGCCTCCACCTGACTGCGCGGTGGCGATCAGGTCCTGGATAAACAGTGTGCCATTAGCATCCGTGAGATTCCACCGGTTAGTCCCGATAATCTCGGGCTGGAAGGGCAGAGCCAGTGTATTGCCTTTCGTATCGTATGCGAAGATATAGAGTTCACCGTCAACAAATTTACCGGTCTGGTTGTTGAACTCACGAAGAGCAGTTTCCTGTCCGTTTACATGCGCATATTCAAAGGCTTTCTCGACGAATGCTACGAGTTCCTCGGGAGATGCAGTAGAATTGTTGGCAGGCGCTTCTTCTGATTCATTCTTGCAGTCCTTGTAATTACCACTGCATACAATGTAGGAGTTCCCGTCGCTTCCCTGAGTTAACCGATAGTAGGTGGTTTTATAGTACAGGTTCGTCTGGACAGGATGCATATAGACATAATCCACCCAGCCGGTCCTGTTACTCAATGCCCCTTCTAGAATTTCATCGTGGAACGGATTGCCGGCAACATCTGCTTTTCCTGTCATATTCTTTCCGACAAGCTGAATGTTGTCTGCATGAGCAACGACGGTCATATTCGTATCGTACACAAAGGAATAGAGGCCTGGATCCTCAGAGTCCCGATAAGGGGTTTCGCCTACATTGATACGCCGGAACGTGCCGGAAGCATCCTTTTCGATTGCTGCGGCGGTTGTGTTTACAAGCTCTATTACAGCGTTATCAGAGAATGTTTGCTGGGTGCATCCGACGCCCAGATTCCGGTAAATTATCCGCTCATAATCACTGACTCCCTGCTCGTCTTTTTGATACTTCACCGTCTCAATAGCCTGCTCAAAGGCACTGACCAGAGTATCAGGCACGTCTTTGCTGAAAATATAATAGAAGTCGTTCTCACTCAGAGTATATACGATCTCATAGGCATTGGGATCTCCCGAACTCTGTAACATCTGGTGCCGCCCTGCAAGGTCTCCGGTTGCCCAGAGATCGATCTCGCCTTCATCCAGCATCTGGAGGAGATCCTCGGGTGTTTCGCCATTGACAATCTGCGATTCATTCATACCCTGGCTGGCGAGAAGGTCATTTTCGATAGAAGCCTGCACCGCACCTATCCGGTATTGATTAAGATCTTCTGCAGAGGATATTCTAATTTTACTGTTTATCGGTGCATAAAGGACAAAGCTGGCTCTGGTAAAAGGTCCTGCCCACTTATAGAGGGGTTCACGTTCCGGCGTGCGGACGATAGAGAAAAGAACCGTACTGGTATTGTTCTGTGCGGTCTGGAAACCTTTGGCTAGAGGGACAATGCGGACATCTGGTTGTGAGCTGTTCACGCCTACATTCTTGAAAATAGACTCGAGCAACTCGACAGAGATGCCTTTGACACTTCCATCCTCCTGGTAATTGAATGGAGCCCATTCTTCAGTCAGGTAATTAAGCTGGGCAAGGCCGATCGATGGGATATATTGCCCAAGGATCCTATCATATGTACTGATTCCTGCTGCATCTTTCTCCTGTTTAAGGGCATCGAGTGCCTGCTGGAAGGATTTAATGACTGAATCAGAAGTATTTATATTGAAGGCATAATAAAGATCCTGGGTCTCTAATTGGTACACAACCGTGTAGGAATAATAGTTCCCGGTTACCTGTTCAGCGAAGTACCTTCCTGCTTCCTCAGGACACGCCCAGAGATCTATCTCATCATTCTCGAGTGCGGCGATGTTTGCAGATACGTTGCTTTTGGGCACGATCTGGCTCTGGTTCACCCCGATATCGAGCAGTTGCTGAGCCGCTGCATCATCCGTGAGAACTCCAATCCGGTATTCCTTAAGATCTTCAGGGCCATCTATTTTACTTCCCAGGTCTCTTTTGGCAAACAGAACGTACCTATCGGAGTAAATAGGCCCTACCCACTTGAAGGACTGCTCCCGTTCTGGAGTTTTTGCTGTGGCGAAGAGAACCGTATTATTCCTGGTGAGAACATTCTGATATCCCTCAGTCCAGGGAACCAGATTTATCTCTTCCCTGGTCACCTTTTTCCCCACCTTTTCTGTAATCGCTTCAAGGAGATCAACAGAAACGCCTTTTAGCGTGCCATTCTCCATGTAATTATAAGGCGGCAGCTGTTCTGTGTAGCATGTCAGGTTAGCCAATATAGTGTTATCGTCAATGTCTGCAGATGCAGCTTCACATCCCGAAGTGGATCCAGCGGCTGGAGATATGGCTCCAAAAAATACCGCAATAAGAATAAAGCACGTGTACCATACCGATTGCGACATAATAGGAGTCTACTGATCAGCATATAAGTAAATACTGAATGCATCTCACCAATTTTCAAAAGAAAGCGTTTTGAAAGAGCATACTGGAGAATTGGAGCAAAAATAGCTCAAGTATTATTTACCTTCAATCAGGGTAGAAGTGGATAAACTTTTGAATAGATGGAAAAATGGAGCACATAATCGTTGCAGTTATTTTTTGATATTTAATCCCAAAAAAAATGAAGCTTCTTTTCACTTGAAGCTTCAAGCGGATTGAAAGATGATAAGAATAGATTAATTTATCTTACGGTTTTTCCGAAATTCCTTACAGAAGATAATTTGCTTCTTCTTTTTTTACTCTTAATTTTCCAAAGAAATGACAAAAGCACAAGGAAAAAATACTGCATGATTTAGTTGAGGAAAATAAACAGAGCCAGAGTAAGCCTACTTTCCAAGAAAATATAGATCATATAGATATATATAATATGCAGTAAAATTTTGAATATTTCTTTCAATTAATATTCTGATCAGAATATTTATAGTTGCTGGAAAATAATAATGGAAGAGGTAAAAACATGAAAACGAGTCTTTTATCTATTATAATGATGCTGGTTTCTGTCGCAATAATGGTGGTGCCAGTAAGTGCAGAAGAAGTGGCCATAGATTTCGATGGTGACGGTTTGAGCGCTGGCCAGAGCATAGGTAATGCTTATGCAGATCTTGGAGTGACATTTGTAGGAGCAAAGGTTGTTTCTACTGGTAATGGAAACTTAGGATTTTCCCCCGTAGGCGATGCCTGTACAATTAATTTTTCCCCCCATGTAACTTCAGTTTCTATAGATTTCAAGGATGACGCTGCGATAGGTCATATGGATGGGTTTCTAGTAAATGGAAAAAGAATATCTGATTCTAAATGTACTATCTTTTGGATAGAGAGAACATTACATATTGAGAGCAGTACTCAAAATCCCATAATGAATGTTCAATTATCCGGGGATGAGTTGTTTCCTTGTACGAGAATAAAATTCGATAATCTGAGCTATAATCAGATTCCTGAATTCCCCACTGTTGCACTTCCAGTAGCTGCTGTACTTGGTTTGATATTTGTGTTCCAGAGAAGAAAAGAATAAATTTTAAAGGAATTGTTACCGAAGTAGATTTTTATTTTGATAACTGCTGTTAAGATGGATTGAAAGAAAATAAGACTTCTTTAATGCGCCTGACAATCTTTCAATCCATATTTAGAATCATTCTTCTCAATATTCAATATTATTCCGTTTTCACGGCTTTCAAAATAACCGCTCCGTCCATATTTTCCGTCTCCACATAAAAACCCACATCCTCAAAAAGCTCTTTCCATTCAGCTTCCGAAAGTTGGGGCCCGTGATGGTGCTGGTGTGCTAGCGGCTCAACTGCAGTTAACGATCCGCCCTTTTTCAACACTCTCTTTATTTCGAAAAGCGCGAACTTAATATCTTCTAAATGGTGGAGCATGAGAAAACAGGTTGCAGCGTCCACAGAATCCCTTTCAAAAGGAAGAGCATAGGCACTTCCGGTCCTGAACTTTAAATTAGGTATCCCAAGAACTTCTGCATTCATCTCTGCCTGGCCTGTTAGGGAATCATGAAGGTCAATGCCGTAAACCTGTGAATCCGGATTATTTTTTGCAATCTCCATTGTGAGGTTTCCGAAGCCACTACCGATATCAAGGATGGTCTCTCCTTTTATCCCGGGAAGCACGGAAGGGATCACCTTACCCCTTACACTGGCCATGCGGTCTTCAGGAAATCTGGCTTTTTTTGCTTTTCCTGCATCTATCGAAGTAAAAGGCAGGATCGAATAGACCTTTGAGCCGTCAATCGCCATCAAGCCACGCACGTAAGCACTACCAGCCTCAGCTGTAATCAATTCCACAATGGAAACTCCGACATCCCTGCAAAAGCGCAGGTTCCACTCCTCCCTGTTTTCATGAAACTTAAAATTCAGAGGGGTATGCACTACAATATAATGCGAATAGTCAGGGCTAAAATATGATGATACGGATTCAGGTTCGTTCAGACGGATTTCACTTATACTGTCCCTGAAAAGGGAGAGAATTTGAAGAGAAGTCTCGTCTGCCTCGTTTCTTATGCTTCCGATTTCTCCAAACATATGCTGAATTTGGTTTCAGGGAATAAAAGTTCTCGTACTGAAGCTATGGAAAAAGGTGATTTGACTTCAAATCCGCCAAAACGAGCCTATTTTCGAACAATTCGGCATTTTCTGCCTAATACTGTATAAAAATTTCTCGCATATGTAGATAATATTAAATAGTTTAGAGTAGGATACAGGATACCGATTGGTGGTCCTGATGAAATACATAATTGCGATGATAAGGCCAGAAAGGCTTGATGCGGTCAAAAGAGAGCTTCAGAAAATTGAAGTAAACAGATTGACAGTATCATCCGTCTCAGGCTATGGCGCTCAAAAAGGGTATCTGGAAATCTATAGAGCGATGGAGTATGATGCAAACTTACTTGAAAAAATCAAGATTGAAATCGCGGTAAATGATGAATTCCTGGAGCCAACAATTGAGGCAATAAAAACAGGAGCAAGAGGCATTGACGGTTACGTCGGAAGCGGAAAGATCTTTGTGCTTCCGCTTGAGAACGTGATAAGGATCCGTACGAACGAAACCGGACCTGAGGCAATTTGAGGTGATGAAGATGGCTATAAACGGAGCAGACACTGTATGGGTATTACTTTCATCAGCATTGGTATTGTTAATGGTTCCCGCACTGGCATTGTTCTACGGAGGACTTGTCCAGCGTAAAAATGTACTGAGCAGCATGATGCATTCATTTGTTGCAATGGGCGTCCTGGCCCTCGAATGGGTATTAATAGGCTACTCCCTTGCCTTTTCGGAAGGCAACTGGTTTGTGGGCGGCCTTGAAAATGCACTCCTGAAGGGAATAGATCTTTATTCCGTAACAGGTACGATTCCAACCTATGCATTTATTGCATTTCAGGGGATGTTCGCAATAATCACTCCGGCACTTATATCCGGTGCCATTGTAGGACGTGTTAAATTCAAATCTTACATTGCATTCATCCTGCTCTGGGGACTCGTTGTCTATGCCCCTGTCTGCCACTGGGTCTGGGGAGGGGGATTCCTCACCGGAGAAGCCCTTGACTTTGCAGGCGGTACCGTTGTCCACATAACTGCAGGCATGTCTTCACTTGCAATACTGGCCTACCTTGGTAAAAGAAGGGGATATGGTGTTGATTCGTTAAAGCCGCATAACGTTACTCTGACATTACTCGGAGCCGGACTCCTCTGGTTCGGGTGGTTCGGATTCAACGCAGGCTCGGCTCTTGCTGCAAACGAAGTCGCAGCCCTTGCATTCATGACGACTCTGGTAGCTCCCGCTGCAGCCGGCTTTGTCTGGATGGCGCTTGAATGGGCACACCTGGGACGTCCTACAGCTCTCGGGTTTGCAACCGGTATCCTTGCAGGGCTTGTAGGAATAACTCCTGCTGCCGGATTTGTCACGCCAGTAGCAGCAATAGCTATAGGTTCGGTTGCAAGCTTCATATGTTACCAGGCTGTGATGTTCAAAAACAGGTTAGGATACGATGACTCGCTTGATGCATTCGGAGTCCACGGAGTAGGCGGAATAGTTGGTGCGATATTAACCGGAGTATATGCAAGCGTAGGAGGAGAAGGTCTCCTGCTTGGCAATTCCGCTCAGTTAATGATTCAGCTTCAAGGCGTAATTATAACCATTGTATACGCAATGGCCTGCACCTTGCTTATCGGATTCGTACTCAACAGGACTATTGGACTGAAAGTTACTGAAAGCGAGGAAATCATCGGGCTTGACAAAACTCAGCACGGTGAAGCAGCATATAACATTTGATTAACATTTAATTATGGGTGGGTCTTCACCCATTCTTTCTAATTTATTTTCTCTTTTTTGCATTCCTGAAATCAGGATCTGGTAAGGAAACATGCAGCATCAAATCCAATATCAGGCCTGAGTCAGGATCGTATCAATCTTTTTTGATATTGGTCTTTCTGGTTTTTAATAAGTGAATCCCAAATGAATAAGAAGAAGCAAACTTCATTATTTAGAAAAAATTTGCTGATAGCTTTAAGCGTCAGGAAAAATGGGATTTAACTGAGGATTCTGGAAGGTGCTGGAAATGCCGGGAAACCCAAATGAGATAAAGCTGGTAAATAATGCTATGTCCAATGCTACTCGAAGGAAGATTATGAATTTCCTTGATGAGGGCGACAAAACAGTCGAGGAAATTGGAGCAGCAGCCGGAAAAACAATGCTTGACTTCCATCTCAAGCTTCTGCAGCAGGCAGGCTTGATGGAGCTGAAGGAAGGAACTGCAAGCTTGAGTGAATATGGCAGGAACTTCCTTAAAGGCAAAGAAGAAAAAGACCAGGAGAAAAGTGCAGACCTCTCACAGGCAAAACCCATTGAGATTACAGAAGTCAGGCAACTTTTGCCCTGCATAGCAGATTCTTCAAAGTTCAGGACAATTGCAAATATGGCTCCGCCTCCAGGAGGAGTGCTTAAGGTTATTGAACCGATTTTCCCGAGAGGCAGATACTCGGATAGGATAGGCGCTCTCATTATACAGCAAAATGAGGTCATTACCACCATATACGGAACCGGAAAGGTTACCATGACCATGATCAAAAATGAGGAAGAAGCAAAAAACAGGCTTGAGAACCTGAAGGTCACAATCAATGAAGCTATAGCAAAAGGAGTTGCTCCGGCTCCCAGGGAAAAGGTAAGAGTCGAAGCTATGGAGATCTATAAATACCTGCCCCAGACCAACTGCGGGAAATGCGGTGATCAGAGCTGCTATACCTTTGCAATAAAACTCATGGGAGGAGAAACAAGTCTGGACAAATGCACTCCTATTAAAGAACCGGAGTATGCAACCAATCTAGAACACCTTCAGGTACTGAGTGCGTATATTTAACGGCAGATACCGAGCTGCAGTTATTAAAAAAACACTACTTTAACCAGGAACCCCTAAGGGAAATTAGAGATAATGCTCACTGACAATCCTCTCGCTGACAGTTCTCTCACTAACAGTTCTTATACTTCCGGATTACCGAACATACTATTTTTCCGGCATACAGTCTGTATTCCGGGATTATAAAGGGAGGGGCGGCAGTTAGAGCCTTTGAACAGAATCGCTATAAGGGACTACCTGGCAGAAAGCTTCGGCAGGTTTTAAAAATGTCTGAAAATACTCATGAGACAAAGCTCGTAAACTTTGCTATGGCTAACAATACACGCCGGAAAATAATTAATTTTCTGGAAAACGGTTGTAAAAGCACCGGAGAAATAGGAGTAATAACAGGAGAGGCGGTGCTTGATTTTCACCTCAAGATCTTACAGCAGGCAGGTCTGGTTGAATTAGAAGAAAAAACCGTAAAATTGAGCGAATACGGCAAGAATTTCCTTAAGAATAAAACCGAAAAGGGCAAGGAAGAAACTGCAGACTTTTCTCAGGCAAAGCCAATAGAGATTGCAAGGATCAGACAGGTTTTGCCCTGCATAGCAGATTCATCAAGACTCAGAGTAAGTGCAAATATGACTCCGCCTCTGGGAGGAGTCCTGAAACTCCTTGAACCCCTCTTTACCAGAAGCAGTTATTCGGATCAAAAAGACAGCCTGATAATTCAAAAAGGAGAAATTATCACAACCATTTATGGTAATGGGAAAGTCTCCATCAGGATGATTAAAAATGAGGATGAAGCTAAAGAAGAACTTGAAAGGCTGAAGAGTATTATCAATGAAGCTATCGCAAAAGGTGTAGCTCCGGCTCCCAGGGAAAAGATAAGGGTAGACCTCAAGGAAGTTTACAGATATCTGCCCCAGACTAACTGCGGGAAATGCGGAGAACAGGGGTGCTACAGCTTTGCCATCAAGCTTATGGCAAGACAGGTTTCTCTGGAAAATTGTACTCTTCTCAAAGAATCCAAGTACGCAAGTAATCAGGAGCATCTGCAGGTTCTGGCCAATTATATTTAATCCAGGAAACAAAATAGAATCGGTTAATAAAAAATAATACTATTTAATAAAACATAAATCCGGTTAATAAAATTAGGACTTACGCACTTGAGGATTAGAATCATGATCAATAGACCTTGCAGTTAAATCGTCTATTTAGACAGTTGAAGGTTTAGAGCTGTTGTTTTTCAGTTCAACCGCGTAAGTCCTAAAAATATAATTTGTTCGGAGGCAATTTTGAAGACGCTTACTATAGTGCTTACTGACGGCCCTTATATTTCCGAATACGCTGAAATTGCCTGCAAACTGGCCGAAGAAGCACTTAAAAAATATCAGGTGAACATATTCCTTTACCTGGATGCGGTGCACATCCTCAAAAAAGACCAGAACCCTTCTTTTTTTACCAGTACAGGCAAACTTTTTACAGGACTGGCAGAGAAAGGCGCTATAATCAGGGCGTGTGCACGGTGCGCTGCTGCAAGGGGCTATCTGGCGGAAGAGAATACTTTGAAAGGAAGTAACTGCGAAGACTATCTCCCTGGAACAAAGATTTCCAGCCTTTATGAACTCGCAGAAATGCTAAAAAAGAGTGATAGAGTAATTTCACTGTCAAGGTAAACGCCGAAGAGAGGTTTGAATTATGAAATCAGTTTTCTATCTGCTGGAAAATGCCCCGTACGGCAGTGAGAAAGCTTTCGGGGCATTGAATGCGGCTGCAGTAAGTCTTGCAGGGATGCACGTGACTCTCGGACTTTACGGAGATGGGGTTTATCTTATACTTGCCGGGCAGGAAAGCAAAAAACTTGGAGTACCAAACCTTTCAGATATTCTCTACTCTTATGGTGAGTTAAGAGTAATCGTGCATGAACCTTCTCTGGTTGAGAGAGGCCTTTTTGAAGAAGCCCTGATAGAGACTGCAGAACTTGTTGACGAAGGGGACTTCCTTGAAGAAATGGAAAGCTCGGACTGCGTGATCTTATTTTGAGATAGAGTAAAAAAATAGAGGAAAAAAATAGAGGAAAAAATAGAGGAAAATAGTATGCAAGAAGAATATGATGTATTCCTGCTAACAAAGCCCCCTTTTAGCCCGCGGTCGGAACTTTGCCTCAAACTGGTTGCTCGCTCAGGGAATGCCAGGATTTATCTTGCAGGAGATGGAGTATATCACCTGCTTTCCGGCATACGGGAAATGCCGGGGTTTACAGTTTATGCATGTCAGGAAGATCTTGAGGCTAGAGGTATAAGCGGCAGAGAGAATGTCATAATTCCGGAAAACTTTTATGCCGTACTTATAGAGGATATAATGGAAAACTGTAGACGTGCATACACTTTTTAAATGAAGGTTAGCAGACAATATATCGAAAAACATACTGAAAGGATAGTACTTAATATGGCCGAAAAGCTCCCACCCGAATTTGTTGAGGAACTGGAATGCGTAAGCCGGTTGCATGAGCAGGCAGTTTGTGACCACGAAAAATGCAGGGAGTTTAGCGAACGTTTATCTGCCTTTCTTGTCAGGGTAGAGGATATGAAATATTACAGGACAGCGGACAGGCTGATGAGTATCCTCATAAACTGCAGTCCGAAAGAAGCATCCCACTGCGAAAAAGCGACGCTTGTGGGAGAGATGATGAAGGACATAACAAAAGAGATACGGAAAGAAGCAGGAAAATGAGGACCAGAACGGTACCATTAAGGGCAAGAATTACTTGAGTTTGTTCAAAAACCCTCAGTTTTACTGTGGGAAGTACGGTTAAGATATTATATACAGATAGCATCTATATTTCTTAGGCTTTCTCTTTTATTCAACAGCAATACTTTTCCAAATCTTCACTATTACCAGAAATGGTTATAATGAAAATAAGTGTTATCCGGCGATTAGCATATAAACCCCAGCTATGCAAAGAAGAATAGCCACATACTTTTGAAAGACTTCTTTTTTCATGTGTTTAATAAATTGGTTTGCTATATAAGTCCCAAAAATCATGGCAACACCCATTAAAAGTCCAAGGTTAACCGCCTCCGGAGGAACATTAACAAGTTTATCATAGACAACAATTTTCACTATATGTATAGCAGTTGCTGTTGCAGCTTCGCTTGCGATATAAGCTATCGGTTGTAAGCTAAAAGAAAGAAACACCGCAGCTCCAATCGGACCCGCGCTTCCTGCAAGCCCAGACAGCAAACCAGTTATTGCCCCGCCAAAAATAAGGGTTTTATTATTCGGTTTGAATTTCAATATCCGATAATACTTCAAGATTACAAGTAAAATTAAGACAGCACCTATCCCCCTGGTTACTGTGCTTTTAGAAAGAATTGAAAATCCAAACGCTCCAAGTGCTGATAATGGAAGGGCGGTTATTGAAAATAGGGCAACCTTTTTCCAATCAATCTGTTTTAGTCCAAATGCCATTCTCGACAGATTTCCGATTAACTGAGCAATTGTAAGCACTGGAACAGCAATCTCTGCACCTACGTATAAGGTCAGTACAGGTAGAAGCAAAAGCGAACCGCCAAAACCTGCCGAACCCGAAATTAATGCAGCAATAAAACTAGATAATATCAAAATTATATGGATTTCCATCATTTGTATGTTTTATCCCAAAACTATTTCGCTTTTTTAATTTCTTTTATTGTAGTTATATATTATAATTATATATGGTGTACTGTGACCCTTTATTATACTTCAACTTCAAGTTTGTTTCATTTTAATGGTCATTACACAGTGCCAAAATAGGATTGGAATAAAATAGGATTGGAATTTACGCAATGTTTAATCTTTTAAGTCACTTGCTATTGTATCTTGTATTGAACTTTCAAATTATTTTGGATCTGAGAAATAGTTTCTGGATATAACATAGATCTAATCAAAGGAAAAAATATATATAACTTACCCACTCAATGTTTAGGATAACCAAAATAATTTAATAATAATATATAACGATTCACGAGAGATTTATATAGCCTCCATTGAAAAATATCAATCTTTCTTTATACTGGCTTCCGTAGCTGTCGGTCTAATCCTGGGTCAAAATTTGATTATCCAGAATTATGCGGCTCTTTTTATTGTCCCATTTCTAATGATTATGTTATATAGCATTTTTTTACAGGTTCCTCTCAGTCAATTGGGGAATTCTTTTAAGAACTGGAGGTTTGCCGGAGTGAGCGGGAGTATAAACTTTATATTCAATCCATTGCTGGCCTTTGTCCTCGGGTTTTTGTTTTTAAGAGATAACCCGGCCTTATGGATAGGTTTTATTATGCTGATGGTTACTCCCTGTACTGACTGGTATTTAGTTTTTACAGGTCTTGCATGCGGTAATGTCCCGCTTTCCGCATCCATCCTTCCAATGAACCTGATCCTCCAGCTGGTCCTATTACCAGTGTATTTGCTGATTTTCGGAGGTACTATCGCAGCCATTGATTCAACCCTGCTGGTTGAAAGCGTGCTGCTTGTACTTTTTATCCCATTCTTAACCTCCCTTGTCTCAAAGATAGTCTTGCCAAAAATAAAAGGGGAATACTGGCTTGAAGAAAAGGTTTTCCCAAAACTTGACCACGTCCAGTTTTCCTTTTTGAATCTTGCAATAATAGCTATGTTTGCTTCACAGGGTGAACAGCTGGTTCAAAACCCTCTGATACTGCTGAAACTTATACCTCCTGTATTATTATTCTTTGTGATCGTATTCATTATTGGCCAGATGATTGGAAGGTACCTTCACTTTTCTTATCAGGATACTGCCAGCCTGAACCTGACAACTCTTGCACGCAATTCTCCAATAGTTCTGGCAATCGCACTTACAGCTTTTCCCGACGAACCATTGATCGCACTGGCACTTGTAATTGGTCCTTTAATAGAACTACCTGTGCTAGGGGTAGTATCTCATACATTGCTCCGGATCAGGAAAGGATGGGCAGGCGAAAGTGATAGTTGCATGAAAATCCAGGAAATCTAATCTCTCTAAAACTGGCTTCGGGAAGGAATCTAAAATTAAATAATAAAATTTTTTCTGGATTCACTGTCAACAGAGAAGATTTGCTGTAGAGTTTTTCTCATTGTAATTTGGAAGGAGCTGGTGTGCTACCTTATTCTGAGGGCACATTGCACAGGCCCAGCCCGATCCAGATGTTATTTCAAATATATTTGAAATAGGAAATTTTATATAGGTTCTTTCAAATATATTTGAAATAACAATAGGAAATCCTGGAAATCCCTGGAGGAAAAATGACTCTCGATTATCTCATGTATCTCGTATCTGTCGGGTTTCAGTCTCTGCAGGAGTATTTAGCTCTGCATGTGCTGATGTGCCTTTTGCCCGCCTTTTTTCTGGCTGGTGCGATAGCCTCCCTTTTTTCCAAAGAATCCGTATTAAAGTTCTTTGGAGCAGATACTCCAAAATATATCTCCTATACAGTAGCTGCGGCTTCAGGCTGTCTTCTTGCAGTCTGCAGTTGTACAACTCTTCCTCTTTTTGCGGGAATATATAAAAGAGGAGCAGGTATAGGCCCAGCAACTACTTTTCTTTTCTCTGCCCCGGCAATCAATATCCTCGCAGTTGTTTATACCGCGAAAATCCTGGGATATGACCTTGGAGTTGCAAGAGCTTTTTCGGCAGTGCTTCTTTCGATATTCATAGGCCTCACAATGTCTCTGATTTATGAAAGGAAAGGAGCGGAACAGAGATCCATCAAAACATTCGGACAAGAGGAGCACAAACACACCGTTGAACTTTTTATTTTGCTCATTGCAGTCCTTGTAGCTCCGGAAATCATGTCCGGCCGTGGCTGGAAGTACACTGACCAGATCATTGTATGGATACCTCTTATAGTGCTTACTGCATATATGTCTATTAAATGGTTCTCAAAAGATGAACTTAAAAGCTGGATGGGAGAGACCTGGTTCCTGATAAAACAGATTACCCCCCTGCTTCTCCTAGGTGTATTTTTCGCAGGCATTATAGTTGAAGTGCTTCCAAAAGAGATTGTAGCTTCTCTGGTAGGAGGAAATTCCCTTGTTTCCAGTTTTATAGCGTCTATTGCAGGAGCCATGATGTACTTCTCCACTCTTACAGAAGTGCCTATCATCAAAGCTCTCACCCTGCTTGGAATGGGAACAGGACCTTCTCTTGCCATGCTCCTTGCGGGCCCGGCACTTAGCCTTCCAAGTATGATTGTTATTAACCGGGTAATGGGAATAAAAAAAGGAATGACTTATATTTCCCTGGTAGTTTTGATTGCAACCATCTCAGGATACATATTCGGAACCATGTTTGCATAAGAAATTGAATAAATCAAATAAAATAAAGTTAAAAGTAACTTAGCAGATAACTCACAAGTTTATATCTATTATATCTAGAGAGATCATAATAAAAAACAAAAAGAGAATTGAATAGAAGGTGAAAAAGTGAAAATCGAAGTACTGGGTTCAGGCTGTGCCAAATGCAAAAAGACGAAAGAACTTGCCGAAAAAGCCGTTAAGGAAACAGGTGTGGACGCGGAGATTGTAAAGGTAGAAGATTTTGACAAAATTCTGGAGTACGGAGTCATGATTACCCCTGCCCTGGTTATTGACGGAGATGTTAAAGTCGCAGGCAAAGTCCCGAGCGTGGAAGATATCAAGAAATGGATCACCAAGTGAGCCAGAATGAGTCATTAAATCAGGTAAAAAAGACACATATGAGCTAATTCTCAGATATAAACCGGAGAGAAAAAAATGGCAGAAGAAACCAGATGTTCATGCGGCTCGGCAAATGTTGCGCTTTTCCCCTGCGCAGGGGCAGCGAATGTTGGGCAGATCTCAAACAAGATCGCGATTGCTCTTGAAGAACGGGGGATAGGAAACCTTATGTGTACTGTTGGCATCGGAGCCAGAGCTCCCGGGCTCATGAAATCTGCCGAAGCCTCTGATAGGATTATCACAATTGACGGCTGCCCGGTAAACTGTGCAACCAAAACTATGGAACTGGCAGGTTTCAAAGTTGACCGTCAGATCATTGTTTCTGAACTGGGGATAAAAAAAGCAAAGGATAGAAACCCAAAGGATGAAGAAGTCGCCGAAGTCCTTGAAAAGGTCATGGGGATACTTCAATCGGAGTGATATTCACTCCATTTTTTGTTTGAAACTTACATTCGTAGTTTTCCCTCAAATTCTTATCAACCGCTTTAACTTCCAATCAATTTAGAGTAGCTTATGGTTCCTCTAAAACCTCTGGACTATCTTAACTTAATTCTTGAATGATCTTAGCTTAATCTTGACTGATTATCTATAACAATAACAAAACTTTCGCTATAATCATCTCATTGAGACTGATTTACTTAAACTAATTTTTTTTGTCCATGCATAAGGTAAAACATTTATATCATTTATTATACATGAATATATCAACATATTTTGATTTATCCGATTATTTTCTTGTGTTGTTAAAAAAGAACCGAATGAGTTTTAGGAGAATTGTAATGAAGCGATTGCATAAATACAGGACGAGGAACGAATTTTTCCTTCTTTTCCGTTCTTTTTGAAAAAACCGCTCTCTATTTTAGCTATTTTTGTCTTAATTTTCCTCAGTTTAGGCTGTACTGGTACTGACAGTTCCGGCAATGAGACAGAATCTGTTGAGACTACGGCAGAGGTTAATAATTCCGCTAGTGAAGCAGAACTTGTTGAGGTTACGGATCCGAGCCAGATTGATGAAGCCCTTACAAAAGGTCCTGTTGTGCTGAAACTCGGGTCTAAGGGCTGCATTCCCTGCAAGGAGCAGGAGGATATACTTTCAGAAATGCTTCCAATGTATAAGGGTTCTGCTTCTATAATGCTTATCGATATCAAGGAATATCCTGAATTCGCAACAACATTCGGAGTAAGAGTCATTCCTGATACATGTGTCATTGCAGATATCGAGGACGGCAAATACATGTATATGCGACAGGACGGAACCGAAAGTTCAGAAAGGGCAAATGCAAGGTTTCTGGGTGTTGCCGATAAAGAAACACTTTCTGAAACTCTTGACAAAGCCATCGAATCCAGAAATATAGAGGAGTAAATAAATATAGAGGAGTAATTTATGTTTTCGGACTTTCTTCCGGTTGCTGCTTTCCTTGCAGGGGTGGTTAGCGTCCTCTCCCCCTGCATTCTCCCAGTAATCCCGGCAGTTTTTGCTTATTCAACTGAAAAAGGAAAGTTCAGGCCTCTTGCAATCGTATTGGGGCTGTCTATTTTCTTTACCAGCATGGGGATTGTCACTTCCCTTTTCGGGGCAACACTCACTTCTTATCTCGACCTGCTTTATATCTTTGCAGAAGTTCTTCTGATTACAATGGGTATCTCACTGATCTTTGACTTAAATATTTTTAATGTTTTTGGGAATTTTTCTTCACTGGCAAATTCCAGAAAGGAAGGGCTTTTCGGAGGTCTTTTGCTTGGCCTCTCCCTCGGGATTGTCTGGCTTCCATGTGTGGGCTCAGTGCTTGGTTCTATCCTTACAATGGTTGCAGTTTCAGGTAAAGTAGCATATGGGGCATTGATGCTCTTCATATATTCCATTGGTTTTTCCATTCCCATGCTTCTTGCTACTTACTCTGCAAGCTTTTCTTCTACAGGGCTTCAGAAAGTTTCAAAATATGGTTTTCCGTTAAAAAAAGTTGCAGGCCTCATTGTCCTGGGTGTCGGTTTTTATATGGTTTACCAGAACCACGTCAATAGTTTCTGAGTCTTTTAGACTCTTCCGGACACTTATTTTTGGATCGCACAGGATAGTGAAATATGCCCAGTAAACTGGTTGTTATTTGAAAAAAACAGGTTTCGGACTAATAGATTTCTAAACTACTGACCACCAAATATATATGGATATATGCGCATATATCCATATAATTATGCTTGATAGTAAAGTAAAGTTTTTTAAAGCTCTCGGAGATGAGACGAGGCTTACTATCCTCTCTTACCTGCTCGAGCACAGCTACTGTGCCTGTGATTTCTCTTCTCTTACAAAAAAAGACCAGACTACGGTTTCAAAGCACCTGAAGGTTCTTGTTGAAGCTGGAATTTTAAAGTATGAAAAGCAGGGAAGAAACATCATTTACAGCATTAAAAACGGGGAGATTGAAGCTTTGCTTCTATCTCTTGGAATCAAGGATGTAAAGCCCTGTTGTGATAAGCAGCAGGTCTCAGGGGTATGTTCTGTTTCAGAAGTATGTCCTGTGTGTAAAACTGAAAACAGAATTAATACCATTAATGAGAGTGCTGATAGCCGGGTTGAGAAACAAAGCTGAAGATAACTGAAAGTAAGCTGAATACGGGATCGAAAAAATATCAACATAAGGAATGGGTAGAACAATGGATGCGAATGAAAAAAAGGAAGTTATCAAAAAAAAATACCAGGAAATTGCAGTTTTAGGTGGCTCCTGCTGCTCAGGCAGCAGTTGCTGTGGAGATCCAAGTCCGGTAGACCTTTCTAAGTCTCTTGGCTATTCTGAATCTGATATTCAGGCCGTTCCGGATGCAAACATGGGACTTGGATGTGGTAACCCTACAGCTTTTGCAGATCTGAAACCGGGAGATATTGTCCTTGATCTGGGCTCAGGCGCCGGGTTTGATTGTTTTCTTGCTGCACAAAAAGTCGGAAGCTCAGGAAAGGTTATCGGAGTAGATATGACTCAGGAGATGGTTGAAAAAGCGCAGGCTAATGCTCAAAAATACGGATATTCAAACGTTGAGTTTCGCCATGGAGATATCGAAGCTCTTCCAGTTGAAGATAGTTCCGTGGACGTCATCATCAGCAACTGCGTAATCAACCTGGCGCCAGATAAGGAAAAAGTGTTCAGGGAAGCTTTCCGTGTCCTGAAACCGGAAGGCAGAATGTATATTTCGGATATGGTTCTCCTGGAGGAGTTACCTGAAGAGCTTAAAAATGACAGTGGACTGCTTGCGGGCTGCATCGCTGGTGCCGTTTTAAAAGAGGAATATTTGAAGCTTCTGAAAAAAGCAGGATTTTCGGTAGAAATCCTGAATGAAGATATGGATATCAGTAAAAGACAATACGGAGATTTGCCAGTTGAAAGCCTGAAATTAAAAGCATGGGTATAAGCATGGGATAAAAAAGGATCGGTTAAATGTATGGAAAGAAGTATGAATGAACATCGAAAGTCGTGACGATTATTTCATTCATTTTTAATTTTCCCTTCAATTTTTCAATTTTCATCCGAGGTCCCAGACATTTGGGAAATAGTCAAGTTTTGTATCTGCTTACCTTGTATCGCTCCTGACTTTTTGTAGTTTTCACAATACCAGCAGGTTTGCAAGATATCCTGCAATTACAGCTATGGAAAAAACCGTTACAACAAAAGCCGCCAGTAACCTCTTCTTGAATATCGATGAAAGAAGCGTCAGCTCGGGTATGCTGGCTCCTGCACCGCCAATTACCAGTGCCAGAACAGCTCCCAAACTCATTCCTTTCTTAATGAGTGCGAGTCCGATGGGAATCATAGTCTCAGCCCGGATATAGAGGGGGACACCAATAATTGCAGCAACAGGAACTGCCAGGGGATTGCCAGGGCCGGCCAGACTGGAGATGATCTCAGTAGGTACAAATCCATGAATGAATGCCCCAATTCCCGCTCCAAGAAGGAGATAAGGCACGAGCTGGCGGAAGAGGCTAAATGCAAATACTGCAGACCGCTGTATCCTTGATTTTGAATCTGTTGCCTGCTGACAGTCGCATTTATTTCGTACAACAGCAACCGGCTTAATTTGACTCGAGAAGCCAGCCCCATCAAGTAAGAGGCCAATAACAACTGTAGAGGTAAAGGTAACAGCAAAATAGATAGCAGCTATTTTCCAGCCCAGCAGAATAATGAACAGGGATATTATCACCGGATTGAGTAAGGGCGAAGAGAACAGAAATGCCATTGCTGCAGCAAAGGGTACACCAGCCTTAAGCATTCCCAGGAGAAGCGGTATGGTAGAACAGGAACAGAAAGGAGTAAGTGCACCAAATCCTGCCCCAAGGATGCTGCCTGCAACTTTGTTCCGTCCTCCCAGAGCTTTTTTTATGGTTTCTTCGGGTAAGTACTCCTGAATCAGCCCCACGAGAAAAGTTATACCTATGAATAAAACAGTAAGCTCTACGGCGATTTCAATAAAGAACCTTGCCGCCAAAGTTAAATTATCCCAGAACATTTCTACCTTCCTTCAAAATCTATTTTTTCTTTAAATATCGAGAGCTACAGCTATTGGATACTTGAAATCACCACTTTACTCTCGCATTATCCGACTTCTCTGAAACTTAAAACGTTTTGAAAAGCTGATTTCGTCCCCGGGTAAAACTTTCAGAAAGGGAACTTTACCGGAAGTTCACTTCTCAGTGAGCAGTTTTGCCTGGTTAAGCATTTCAATAACTGCTCCTTCCGAGAGGCGGAAGTAAGACCATTTTCCTTCCTTTCGTTCTCTGATCAGGCCTGCATTTTTCAGTACTGAAAGATGGTGAGAAACAGTTGACTGAGAGTTGGAAAGTGCAATTGTTAGTTCACAGCCGCAGAGTTCTCCTTCTTTCAGTAATTTTATTATCTTGAGCCGGTTTGGATCTGCAAGGGCTTTAAAAATCCTGGTCTCCGAGTTTATTGCTTCTTCATCCAGCCGGTTTACCAGAGAACTGAGCTTCTGCGTTCTTACCTCCAGCTGATCACGATCAAAAATAAAACGTTTCAATCTTTCAATTTCTACTTCACTCTTTCTCTTATCTACACCTGATTTCTCTTCGGTTTCCATGAATCTACCTGCAGCAGCTGCCTCTGCCTTCCAAAGGAAGCAGCATATTTTTACTCTGTTATTTTGACCAGCATTTCACACACAGATTTATATTTCCTGAATCCCTGTGATTGGCCCTGAGTAATGAATCTTCTTTTCCGCAAATTGAGCATCTGGGGTTCATTTCCGGTGGCCTCGAAACAAAATTTGCACCAGGAGAATCAACATTTCGTATCTACATATATAGATATGATTACATTACGTAAATATGATTACTTTACATAAATATGAGTACCTTAAGCAAATATGAGTACTTTACGTAAATATGATTACTTTCTTTTCTCCTGCCAGTATGTTTCGTATTCTTTCAGCACTGCGATTTTAAATTTTTCCAGCTCTTCTTCGGGAATATCATTTATCTTTATAAGATTTCGAGCAAGTTCTTCGCTATTAATGTTCTCTGGAATCTTGCCTTCTGCATTCTGCTTTTCAAACTCCTCGTCTAATCCGGCAATTTCCATATCTTTGTTGTCAATTTTAATCTTTTTAACGCTTACAATGGAAGGACCGCAACAGCAGCAACTTTTATCGGTTCCCATCAGTTTTCCAAGCAAATTCTTTCCAAGTTTACCCATCCAGGAATGCCTCCTTTTGAGATCCATATGTACGTATCAAAGAGCATTGATATTTATGTTTGTCGATATGATATAAAAAATTAGCGACCATAATAACTTCTGGATTCAGAAAAGTATATATACGTTTTACATTCAATGGATGTTGATATGATTAACGAAGAAAATTTACAGCTCTTCAAAGCCCTCAGCGAAGATACAAGATACAGGATTATTAAGGCTCTAATCGAATCCGAGTGCACATGCGGAGAAAATAAATACGGAATTAAAGGAGAAATATGTGCCTGTGAGATCCCGGAAATCATTGGCAAAACACAATCCAATACCTCAATGCACCTTGCGAAATTACAGGATTGGGGGATAATTAAAGTAAGAAAAGAAGGAAAGAAGAGATTGTATTCTATAAAAAACGAAAAAATCAGGAGAATCCTGGAAGTCCTTGAGGAATAAGGTGCTTTACCACCGGGTGAAATCCAGAATTCATACCCCCTGAAATTCACAGATGTAAAATAGTTCTTTCAAATATTCCCTGAAAAAATAATATCTGCTTAAATGAAGTGAATTTTTCTTAATTTCTCTTAATCCAGCGATCAAAAGGATATTCATGAAAGGTATTTATTATTTCAGCCTTTTGTTCTTTTAAAAATTAGAAGGTTCTCTTTCTTGCGTAAAAGTGCATTTGCATGCACCTCAGGTTACTCAGAGAGCTTTGTCCAGAATTTCATCTTTGTTTTCTCATTGTTTAGCGAATCCGCTAGCTTATTTTTAAAAAAGTAACTGAGAGATACAAATTTCAACAAAAATCATTGAGTTTAAAATAAATCAAATATCAAAGCTCAACAGGAATACTTATATAGAATATTACATATCAATATATAATGATATATTTGAGAATTGAAATACCGATAAAGAAATAATCAACATAAAGAAGGAACCAAAAATGGTTGATATATTCTATCCCCTTCAATGGATTGCTGATAAACTGACATATGATGTGTTAGGAATCGTGCCTGATACACGACTTGCATCCAGTGTCAGTTTTATTATTTACGATGTAATGAAAATTTTTGTTCTTCTGGCGGTGATGATCTTTGCTGTCTCCTACATAAGGACCTATGTAACCCCGGAAAAAACCAGAAAAGTGCTGGGGGGCAAAAAAGGGCTGCAATATCATCTGTTAGCCTCCATGATGGGGGCAGTCACCCCCTTCTGTTCCTGTTCATCAGTACCGCTTTTTATTGGTTTTGTGGAAGCTGGAATTCCTCTGGGAGTGACTTTCTCCTTCCTTATTACCTCACCTCTTGTAAACGAGGCTGCCATTGCTGCACTGTGGGCAACCATGGGTTTTAAAGCAACTTTGATTTATACCGTTTCAGGCATTTTACTCGGTGTCATTGGTGGGTATCTGATAGGCCTTTTGAAGATGGAAAAGTACGTAGCTGAGTTCGTTTACAAAGTAAAGATAGGAGATTTGAACAAAAACGCCAGAGACCTGAGCGTAAAAGAAAGAACTGCTGCAGCTTATGAATCTGTAAAGGATATAGTTGAAAAAGTCTGGATTTATGTGATTATCGGAGTTGCCCTTGGAGGAATTTTTCACGGCTATGCGCCCGAAGGCATCCTGGAAAAATATGCAGGCAAGGATAATTTGCTCGCAGTCCCTGTTGCAGTTCTCATAGGAGTGCCTCTCTACTCCAACATTATGGGTATGATCCCTATTATGGAAAGCCTTATTGGAAAAGGACTTCCTGTAGGCACTGCTCTTGCCTTTATTATGGGAGTGACTGCACTTTCTCTTCCAGAAATAATAATCCTGAAAAAAGTGCTTAAAAATGAACTGATAGCTGCATTTATTACAATCGTTACCGTATTTATAATCTTTACAGGCTATTTATTCAACATTATTCTGTAAGCCTGTTTTCTAAAACGTAAAAGAGAGATAAAGAGATGGGTTGCCTGATTTTTTAAAATCTGAAATCTCTTTTTAATTCGATTTTTCTTTTTAATTCCTTTCAGGTAGTATTTCCCCATTCTTCATTTGACTTTTGCCCGACATTGCACTCTCAGATCATAATTTCCAGATATTTATCCGGATTGATTTATTGAGGTTATTTTTTATCTCATTTTTAATTCATATCATTTTTACCTATTTTGCCTTAGAACAGAGGGTTTGCACGCCTTATTTATACTGATAGAGGAATACTATAAAAAGGGACTTTAAAAGGACAGACTGGAGAAATACTATCAATAAAGCCTGAAAAAGGGGGCAATGGATTGATTGAAACTGTACTTGTTCCTGTAGACTTTACTATTGAGATGGAAGATCTGCTTGGCTGCATAGGGGAACTTAAAAATGCGGGCTTGAAAAAGGTTATTCTGCTGCATGTTGTGGATATTCATAAAAGCCAGGGGCTTGCCCCTATGTTTGAACGGAATGCGGAGAAAAGAATTGAGGAATACGCAGGTTTTGCCAGGGAACTTGAACTTGAAACCGAATCTCTGGTAATAGTGGGGGACATAAAGAGGGCAATTTCGGAAATTGCTGACCAGAAAGATGTTGATGCTATAGTTATGGGAGCCACTACCAGAGGGTTCATAAAGGGCAGATTTCTCGGAAAGACCACGGAATATATAGTACGGAGTTCAAAGAAAATACTGCTGGTTGAAAAGTACGATGCCCTGAATGAAGGAAAAGAAGTCTATGAAAAGGCATGCGGAACAACTTTCTCAAGGGTTCTCGTACCTCTGGACTTTTCAAAAGAGTCGATGAAGGCAATAGAACAGCTTCAGGAATTTAAAGAGATCGTAAGAGAAGTTCTACTCCTGCATGTAATAGATAACATAAAAGATATGGACCTGCTGTGTGAACAGAGGGAAGAAGCAAAAGAAAAGCTCAGGAAAATAAAAAAGCAGCTTGCAGGTATAGAAAGCCATTACCTGGTTGTTGAAGGCATTCCATCTGATGAAATTGTTAAACTAGCCAGCATGGAAGATATTACCATGATCATGCTGACCTCCCGCGGAAAAGGAGATTTAATCGACCTGATTTTGGGAAGCACGGCAGAAAGTGTACTCAGAAAAACTACAAAACCCGTGCTAATTATCCCTGCAAACAAAGAGTTTGAAGAGGAAGGATGGGACGAAGGAGAAGAATATGCCTGAAAATGAGGAAGAATATGCCTGAGAATGGGGAAGAAAGGGAGCTCGATTTCTTCAGTAAATATCTATCCATCTGGGTCGCAGTCTGCATCATACTCGGGACTGTAATAGGCTATCTTTTTCCGGGTTTTGCTGATACTCTCGGAGGAATTGAGATTGCAAACGTTTCAATTCCGGTAGCTGTTGTGCTCCTTATCATGATGTATCCTATCATGCTTAAGATCAATTTTGAGGAAATCCTGAACGTTGAAGCAAACCTGAAGCCCCTTATTCTAACCCTTATTGTAAACTGGGCAATCAAGCCCTTTACAATGGCTTTTGTTGCATGGCTATTTATGCGCGTCCTTTTTGAGACGCTGATCCCTGCTGACCTTCAGGCGCAGTATATTGCAGGCATGATTCTGCTCGGGCTTGCCCCCTGTACGGCTATGGTGCTTGTCTGGACCTACCTTGCAAGAGCAAATATCAACTATGCCTTAATTCAGGTCTCAGTAAACGACCTTATCATCCTGGTCCTTTTCGCCCCGCTGGGGAAGTTCCTGCTTGGGGTCACAACTGATTTTCCGGTCCCTCTCATGACAATTTTCATTTCGGTCCTGTTTTATGTGGCAATTCCCCTTGGCCTTGCCGTGCTGACAAGGCAGGCAGTGATAAGGAAGAAAGGCATTGACTGGTTTGAAAATAAACTTATCCGAAAAACGCAGTGGATCACTCCTGCCGGGCTTTTAATAACTCTTGTCCTGATTTTTATATTCCAGGGAAACAACATTATAAATTACCCTTTGCATATTCTCCTGATTGCGATCCCTCTGGTACTGCAAACTTACCTGATCTTCTGGATAGGGTATGCAGGAGCAAGATACCTGAAAATCCCTTATGCGGAAGCTGCACCTTCAACCTTTATCGGAGCCAGCAATTTCTTTGAACTGGCAGTAGCAGTAGCCTTAATCCTGTTCGGCATGGAGTCAGGGGCTGCGCTGGCAACGGTTGTGGGAGTGCTCGTAGAAGTGCCTGTTATGCTTTCCCTTGTGAAAATCATGGACAGAAACAGGGAAAAGTTCAGATTCGGATAACAGGTTCGACAGAGAAGAAACAACAGAGAAAAAATAACAGAGAAAAAATAACAGAGAAAAAACAGAAAAGAAAGGAAAAGAAGAAAAATTGAAAAGTTTACTTAACTTATATGGCGAATTCAAAACCGCAATTCTTTATTCATTTTCCACAGCAGCAGCCCTTATCAGATTCAGGTTTTTCTTCTCCCGGTTCCCCGGATTTTTTCTCTTTAAAGATGATATCGTAAACATTTTCACCGTAAATATTAGTCCAGCCTAGCTGAGAGCCTCCGGCTATAAACATGGCAATAGCAATAGCTTCTGCAATTTCTTTTTTGTTTGCCCCGTGAGCAACAGCTCTCTGTGAGTGCACATCAACACAGTACTGGCAGCGCATAAGGACCGAAGAGGCAATCGCTATAAGTTCTTTGGTCTTACGGTCAAGTTCTCCACCAGCAAAGATAGAATCTCTCAGTTTTCCGAATGCTTCGGCAGTATCAGGAAGTATTTCATCCATGAATGGCATTTTATTCCTCCACTTAATTCTACAATCTTGATTTATAAAATACAGAAAGTTACATATCAATTTCTATTGATATCAAAATAAGAATATAAAAAGAAAAATAATGAAAAGGAAATAGACGGAAGTTATTAAAATAACCAGAAAAGATAACCAAGGAAAAAAGGTGACACATTGACTGAAATAACAGTAAATTCTACTATCTGTGGCTTTACCCATAAGATAAAGGGGAGCATGAAAGGCGATAAGATTATCGTAGATATTGAAACACCATGTGAAAAAATAAAAAAGTTTTCACATATGGAAATTCCTATGATGGAAACCCTGGACATCAAAAACAATTATGTTATGGATAGAGCGCATGAAGCACAGTGCTCCTCAAACTGCCTGGTGCCCTGTGCCGTGCTTAATCTCTGCAAGCTGGAAAGCGGCTTTATGTCAAAGTCCCTGGCAAAAAAAGCAGGCAGCATAAGTATCGAATTTAATGAAGTTTAAGGCTATCTTCTGATAGCCTTATTGATTGTTCTGGGAGTTTATTTCTACTTCAATTAAATTCTCTTTTTTTCATATTTTTTCAGCTTCTACTACCTCCTATTTATCCGGTCCCGTTATTTTCCGGATCATACGGGAAACCGGAAGAGACAAAACCTGCGCCAATAAGAGGAGAATTTGATTTCAGGCGGTAATCATGCTTTTTTGGATCTGCAAAGAGGGGATCTACATAAAGGTCGGTAGTTGAGCTCGCGTTTTTATAGTTACCTGCAGAATTATTATACACGCAGTTATTTTCCAGCACAAAGTTGTGTGTTTCCGGGAAGTTATCAATAACTCCATAACCCGTCCCTTCCGGGCTGTACTTGCGTTCTAATGTATTTGTTATAATGTTATTACGCATGATGGTCGTATAACTCCCATCCGTACCTGTCGGAGTAAAGTCAATGTTGTAACGCGGGCCGGTTGGGTATGTATACACAACAGCTGCGTTGTAGTTACCATCAAAAACATTGTTTTCTATGACGGTATCATAAAACCCGCTTGTCACTATGCCGCCCAGCC
Source organism: Methanosarcina hadiensis (assembly GCF_046529725.1). Taxonomy (GTDB): domain Archaea; phylum Halobacteriota; class Methanosarcinia; order Methanosarcinales; family Methanosarcinaceae; genus Methanosarcina; species Methanosarcina hadiensis. The sequence continues at coordinate 3,013,349 of NZ_CP136241.1, forward strand.
AATCATAGGTTTGATGCGTGCCACAGCCGTAAAATGTGTTATTGTGTATGCGGACATTCTGCGCCTCAGACTTTGCGTATGGCTCACCAAATGCTATCAGCCAGATCCCCGGACCATACGTATCGTAGATTGTATTATTATAAACTTCAATATCATTCATCGGCTGAGCCCTTGATGCTCTGATATACTGTATCTGAATCCCGGGACCGCCTGCATCATCCTCGAATTCGGTATATATAGTGTTATCATGGAATTTTACATGGTTTGAATTCCAGATCCTGAGTGCAGAATTTGTTTTACACCTTACGTTATTATTCCATGCTTCTATATTCTGACTATCGATTGCATAAAGGCCGTCATGACCGAGCTTGTAGATCCTATTGTCGTGGAATTCTATGTTTTTGCCGTCCTTTATTCTCAGCCCGTCTCCGTGGCTGTCATGCATGTACATATTGCAGATATGTATGTTGTCACAATTAATGAAATGGATTAAATTGTAGTATCCGTCTCCTCTCTTTTTCTCAGCATTTCCTTCATAGTTTCCATCGATCTCAAAGCCGGTTATAGTAATGTTATTATTTCCAGAGCTGCTCATCTGAGTTATCAGCGGCCTTTGATGCGGCCAATCTGCATTGTCTTTGAGCTTTATCACGGCTGTGGAATCCCCTTCAAGAGTAGTGTCACCCCCGATACGGATTTTGTCTGAGATCACGTAAGTGTGTGGGCCTTTCAAATAAACGGTAGTGTATTCCGGATTTCCTGCCACATATGCGAGGGCTTTATTGATCTCTACCTGATCATCAGTCCCATCACAGTTGAAATCTCCACTCCCGTCCCAGGCCACATATACCTTTTTATTTGATGATTTAAGAGGATGTTCGGATTGTATAGTATTAAGGACGAGTACTCCTATTGCAATCAGGAAAGTAAGAATTAAAATGGAAATTCCTATTTTTTTCCTGTTTTCCCTTAAGTACCTCAGATATTTTTCATCCATTTTTATCCCTGTAATGAACTAACATAAGCCATGATTTCTCATGAGCTTAGATCAGTCAAACTCATAAAATAGTATACACGCTATAGTCAGGAAGATATAGAAAATTTGTTATAATTAAAAATTACAATAAGTTCCTCCGTGACCATATAATGATTGCTTTAACTTCATCTTATATTGCTGGTTTTTGACTGAAATATATGTTTTCGAAATACAACGCGATAGTTCTGTTACTATCATAGCAGCCATAAAAACTTCAATAACAGTGTATGTTATACTGGCTTAAAGAAGCTCCGATTATCTAAAAATTGCCCTGATTTTACTTTTCACATGCATAACTCTTAATGTTTCAAAAGTATTTGAAATAACATATATAAAGTTTCCTGAATCAAATAAATCAAAAAACTCAAATAGATTTGAATAAACATTTTGGATTTTAAGAAATATAATAGAAAATAAGGAATAATAAAATATGCAGGAAATCTTTCAATTTTTCGTGAACAGGCTATCCAGAGTATATCGATATCTATTATCCTGAGTAATTATCGATATATAATATCCCAAGTAATTATCGATATTTTTTAAGTGATTAAACAGCTGAATTGTTAAAACATACTCTGTAAATATGTTTATTTTCAATCCGGAATGTGATCGATCTATCCTCCTCTATTCGGTAATCAAGGAATTTTCCTGAGGTATTGTCATAAACCCCTGTACCTTTTCCTGCCCTTATGTTTATGTTTACGAGGGCATCAGAGCCGTTTGTATGCGCGTTAAATACGATAGAGTTATCTGTATGTTGCAGGACATAAAAACTGGCTTCATGGGTATTGCGGCTTATCTGACCATACTCGTAAAAGGACACTATAGATAAATCGTTTGAATTGTAACTGTCTACCCAGTTCAGGAACTTTGAGCGGCTGATTGAATATTTTATAGCCGGATCTTTATCAAGTTCGTGCGTGAAAACCGGGCAAGCCATGCCTGCCTTTGATGCAGGCTCCCACCAGCCCCATGTGTCGTCGTCCAGGTTACCAATGTTTTTTTCTGCATGGACTCCGGAGTCTCCGTTTCTCCACAGCATACCCAGTTTTTCATACGCATAAACTGCATGTATAAGGCTGTCCCTGTTTCTCATCGAGCACCAGCTTGTTGGTTTTTGCCCGATTTTCTCATAAACGTATGAATACCCTTCGTCCATTACTCTGTAAGCCTGTTCAACCGGAAGGCTGTTCAATTCTCCAGAATAATGTACCCCTGTATCCCAGAAGTTATTAAAAACCAGATTACGTAAGTATTCAAGGTCTGACTCGCTGCACTGCCCGAGGAGATCTATGTCAAACCAGATCGTGCCTCTATTATTTTTGCTGTTAAGGTAGAGTATACCCTGTTCGGTTGTATTTCTTATATGAGGCCCGTCAAGCCCGAAAGGAATAAGCTTGCGATCCCCAATTGCGGTTATTAAATTTCTGCCTGCTCTCTGGGTTACATTATAAATGGTAACGTCAAGAGCTGATCCTTTTCCGCCAAGAAAAGAAGTGAATTTAAGGTATCCCTGGGAGAAGTCAAGATATGGCAGCCTCTGTCTCTCAAAATTGTAAAAAGGAGTTGTAATAGAGTTTCCATTTTTTGCAGAGATAGTGTTTGTCTTGCTGACTCCATCAAAAACAATTTCAAAATCCAGTTTTTCTGTGGTATTCCCAAGAAATATGGTTTCAAAACCCATATTATCGGGCGAGTTTTCGAAATAACTTTTTAACATAACCCTGCCACTTATTTCCTGAATAATTAGCTTTGAACCCGGGCTATTAAGTTCGACAAAACTTTGTGCATCATCCGTTTTTATGCTCATTGAGACCTGATAGGTACATTTAACCATTGGAGTAAGCCTGCAGATGTAAAGCGACCCTGCTTGCCTTGGCTGGCACTGATAGTGGACAAGAGGATAAGAAGAACATTCACAGAACCGGTGAACGTCCTCCGGTATAGCCAAATTTCCCGTAAACCTGTTCGTTCCTGCACAGAAAACAGCATCTGCAGCCGGGAGGAAACTGCAGGGGGATAAGCCCGGGTCCCGTATGATTTTATACTTCAGTCCCCTGGAAAGATCATCGAAAAAAATCTGCGGTTTCAGGGTCCCGTAAATTGTTGAATATAACCTGTCGTAAATTTTGTTTTCCTGAAGCTTTCCGATGAAAAAGTTATCTGGAACGCTGCGAATTTTAGAATAATCAGCTGAAAACAGAGTAATAGTACCCTGATCAGGGTTCCGAGGGTTTTTTGGATTTACTGTGTCAGGGGAAATGCTAACTCCTCCTAAAAAGGCAAATAAAGAGAAAAATAAACGATATTTGAAAAGGCGGATAATCCGGGAAAAAGTTTTTTGAGAATAGCAAACCTCTACTCACGAAAGTATCGCATGATACTTGTATTCATAATACATTGACTGAACGTATTCCATGTCAAAACCATGCTTATTCGCAATTTTCTCTATTTTTAGAGGGTTATGGGAATATCCAAGAATATCTTTTGGGCGGTTTTTCAGGACCGCTGAAGCAGTTGCACAGATTTCATACCCTGTTTTAAGAAGAATATTCCATAATCCGGTTTTCCGGGAGAATAGCCCCATTTTCCATAAAGGATAAAGGCGAGGGTCCAGTATATCGAAAAAGACGATTTTACCTCCTTTATTCAAATGCCTTGAAGCATTGGCAATAAAATTATCAATTTCCTCGTATGTAAGGTACTGGATCACTCCGGCTGCGGTTATCCTGTCAAAGGAAGAGTCAACTTTATCCCAGATAGTTTTATCATCAGCCAGGATTAAAGTTATATTTTCACACTTTCTTTCCAGAGCCCTTTTTCTTGCCTCTTCAAGCATTGATGCGGAAAAATCTGCTCCTGCAAGCTTTTCATATTCCTTTGCATAATAGACCAGGAGTTCGCCAGCTCCGCAGCCAAAGTCGAGAAGTGTTTTGCCCCCATTAAGATGGTATAATTTTTCCCTGGCTTCTTTGGACAAAAATTCTTCAGCCGACGACCTGTGCCCTCCGCATTTTTTGTCTGCAAAAAACTCTTCCCAGACATTTTTTGATTTCGACATACTTTTTGAACCCCTACAACTGTTTTTCTGCATTTACCCTATAGAACAGGGCATGAAATTGAGTTAATAATTTCAATGCATAAGTTAATTAGTTTATTAATCAAGGATTGGAAGAAATATAGTTTATCTCATATGCGCATAAATATTTATAGCTTATCTTATCAAAAATTGTTTGTACTGGACAGCTGACCGTCTAAATTTACCATATTTTTTCCAGAGATCTTAAAGACTATAAGCGAGTTTAAATTCGTCGAGACCAGCTTGATCAATAAGGAGTTCAGGAGATTTTTCAGGGTATTTTACAAATACCAGTTAGCGGCCCATAAGAGGATCGCAAGATTGCACTTCACGAGCCTGGATGGGTTTTATTAGGAGCCTGGGTGAGTTTTATTAGAGTTTCAGACAGGGAAGTTAGCGCGGGAATTAGATAGTTATTAAAGATAAACAGAATATAAAAATAGATAAATTTTGTTGGATAAAATAAATTTAAGAAGAAAATGGGAATATAAATAATATAAAAAATCGCGGAAAAAGAAAAACACTTTTCAAGGAAGGATTGGATTTCGATACTCCCTAAACTTCTGAAAACAAAAAATATAAAATGGCTGAGAAAATCAAATGAAATTGATATGAAAATCCTTATTTAGAAAGCCTAACTTCTTTTTATTTATGAGCTACTGCTGCCCTGCGGATCCTGAGAAAAAAAAGGAATGGGAAGAGAAAATGATCCAGGAAATAGATTTTCTGGACAATGACATTAAAAAAGCCAGCGAAATATTCAGCGCTCTCGGGCATCCGATAAGATTAAAAATTGCCTATTTTCTTTCCCAGAGAGAGCACTGTGTCTGCGAATTGATATTCAAGTTAAACGAGAGGCAGAACCTGGTTTCCCATCACCTGGCAATTTTGAAAAAATGCGGGATCATTGAAGCCTATAACAGCTCAAAATGGAGATTTTACAGGTTGAATCCTGAGTTTGCAGGAGTCCTGAAAACAATATCTCAGGTGCAAAACAAAAAATCGGAGTAAACAGCCTTCAAGCTGCTTTCAATCTCCACAGCAACAGCAGGAGTCCTCTTCGTCCCCATTCTTTTCAAAGATTTTATCGAATATATTTTCGCCATATACATTCGTCCAGCCTGCCTGCGACCCGGCTGCAACGAACATTGCAACCGCGACTGCTTCTGCAATTTCTTCCTTTGCTGCCCCTGCAGCAACCGCCCTCTGTGAATGCACATCAACACAGAACTGGCAGCGCATAAGGACAGAAGAGGCAATGGCTATAAGTTCTTTTGTTTTAACGTCAAGGAAACCGTCCTTGAAAATGGAGCTTCTCATCTGTCCGTATGCCTCAGCGGTTTCAGGTAGCATTTCATTTAAAAACGACATTTAATTCCTCCGGTTAAAGTGAAAGAATGGATTATCTGTTAAAAGTAAATAAATTCAGGAAAGTAAGTAATTCCAGTTATCTATCGGGAATCAGCTTATCGGGAATCAGCGCCCGGGTTTTCTGCATAAATTATTGTTCCAGCGCATTTCGCCGCCTCTTGATTCAGGCTTATGCGTATACAGAAGGTCTTCATCATCGTCCTGTCTATCCTTTTCCGAATATTCTTCCTCTGCTGGAACATTATTTTTATCTTTCATTATCCTGTCTCCTTAGCCCGATATTATCAGGTCTTGCTTAAATCGTGTATCAGTCGTAATTTAATCGTGCATAATAAATATTGGAAATCAGCCTTAAAAAACAGATGACGAATATCAAAAAGAATTGATATAAAAAATATAAAATAAGGTATGTAGATGAAAGACTAATCGGATAACCTCAGGTTTTTGATTTATTTCAAATCTGCAGCGTGCATGCAGGACGAGTCCAGCCCATAGGGATATCAGCTTCCAGTTTCCCGGTTTTGTCGCATATGCGGTTTTCAAGCCTGCCTTCAATGTTAAAACCGAGTTTTTTATAGAATTCGATAGCCTTCCTGTTACTCTCCCTCGCGATAAGCTCAACCCGTATGATTTCCGAATGCTTTAATTCGGTTTCCCGTAAAAGGGTCCTGAAGAGAAGCGTACCTATCCCTTTTCCCTGATAATCGGGATGCACAGCAATTGTAAGGTCGCTGAAGATATGAGCAAAAACCCTTATACCGGGCTTGTAAGTGTGAACCTCTGCAATAATGACTTCAGGATTCTCAGGATCTTCAATTGCCAGAATAATTCCAGATTTAAGGCTTCTCTCAATGAAATTCGTTACATAGGTTTCCGTAACCTCATCCTCTTCCCTTGCAATTCCTCCAGAACGGGCTGCGACAGTTTTGTAAAGAGCTACGATTTTATGCAGATCTGAAGGTTTGCCTTCCCTGACAGTGTATTGTATTTGCATTTTTTTCTGACCCCTTATTCTAAGAAAAAGTTCGTGTACCAGTATTAAAGTATAACCGTACAGCACACCTGAAGAGCCGGGAGGCAACACGAATTTAGAATGAATATCTGAGAAGGAACAGGAAAAAAAGGGTCCCTGATACGGAGGATTGGTATATGACAAAGATAAATAATATATAAATTACACTATATAATGTACTTACCAATTTGACAGCATCATATAGAATTTCTTAAAACATTTTTGAAAAAAGGGGAATTTGCAATGCCAGTAATAGCCATTATCAGTTGCAGGATTTTTGAAGATGAGGTCATACAGCTTATCAAAGGGGAATCCGGACTTGAAGAGGTTATAATTGTTAAAAATGAGAATAGCTTCGGGCTCATCAGAAAACTGGAGGAAACAGGAAGTTTTACACCTTATTCAGCCCTTGAAATTGAAGAGATTCATGAATCACTGGGAAGAGAAAGAACGGAAGAAAGAATCAGGGAACAAGCGGGAAAAGAAACAGAAGAAGAAGTAAAAGAAAAAACTGAAAAAGGAGTAAAAAAAGAAACAGAAGAAATAGAAGGAAATAAAAAAGATCTGAATCTTACTCTTGTTGTAAATGTGCTGGGATTTGCTCTTGAAGGCTTTCCTGATAGACTTAAAGAAGCGGTCTATGAAACCATTGAGGACGCGAAAGGATACTCTGACGCTGTACTTTTATTATACGGGCTATGTGGAAACGTTCTCGGGAGCGTTGAACAGGATTTCGGAGCTTCAGGTTTTCCTGTCTTTATTCTGACCGATGCGGAAGGGGAAATCGTAGACGACTGCGTGGGAGCAGTACTTGGAGGCAGAGGAGCTTTTCTGTCAAAACTTAAAGCAGAAGGTACCGGAACTTATTTTCTGACACCCGTTGGAGCAGCTTACTGGAAAGAGATACTGGTAGCTTCAAGGATAACTCCTGACCCGGAGAATATTGAAATGACAAAAATGGTTTTTGACTATTCAGGCTACAAAAACGTTGCTAAAGTGGATACAGGGCTTCACTACGAAAAAGATTTTGAAACCAGAGTAAGGGAATTTGCAGACAGCTTTGGATTTGAAATTGTGAATATGGAAGGCAGTCCTGAATTGATTGAAAGATGTTATGAAAAGGCAAAGGGAGAAGTCCTGAGAAAAAAGAAGACCTGAAGCACCAGGAGACTGCTGTATAAATATTTGCATCCCGGTAGAATACCGTTATCATTGCAGAAAGGCTAAAAAGAAGCAAAAAGGAAGTATGAAATAGCAGAGAAGAAGTGAATAATAGGACAAATGGCAGGAGATGACACCTGGAAATGAATTCCTCGTCTTATAACTCAGGCTCCGGCATCAATTATGACAAGCAGTGGGCTTTTGAGGTTGCATATTTTATCCAGCATATAGGGACAACCCTGCATAATATGGGAGATTTTCTGAATATCGGGGACTATGTTGAAGCCCGGGTTCTGGCTTCAGAGATGAAGCAGAGGGCAGAATATGAAAAAACCCTCCAGCCGGATTTCAGGACTTCGGATTATTTCGTGCAGGCACGCAGGCTTTTTAACAGTTTTCTTGACGAGTGCGTTAATTTTGCAGAACTCCTGAGAGTCACAACCATCCAGGAAGAAACCGGATGTGAAGAGCTTGAAGATAAGCCAGAACAGATCAGGAATTCCATAGACAGGCTGAACCTTTTAAAAGAAATGTTAACGGACGAGCTTCATCTTAAGGGCTGGTACTGACTATGGGATGGAATTGACTTCGCCCTGACACAGGAAAACAACACACTAAAAATATAATTTAATGTTGATTTATATTGAGTTCTGATTAACACACAGTTAACAGACATTAAATCACAGATTTTCCCCGATTTTGAAGCCTTTTCCGGGCGAGTCCTGCCTGAAAGATAGCAAAGGATTATATACAGGAAAGAGGTCTAGGGTGTATCAACCGGAGTAAAAGGCTACGGTCAGATTACTCATTTGCCTGTATCACGGGGAAGAATTCAAAAAGTGTCCGCAACTTATCCAAGAAGCCATTTTTTGCTGTATAAGTTTATCATACTAATTCTGAATTTCCCTGGTCTAAGGCAACTTTTCGCAGTCCGGGGAGATTAACCATTTATGCGGCATGTTTACCTGTTATAGCTGGTATCATGTACGGACGCTGGTAAATGGGCTTTTCCTTAGAGGAAACTGCCGGGCATGCGGCAGATAGTACATAAACAGCAGGTCTGCAATCTGCGGGACCTGTAGAAAATAACTGTAAATTCTAGAGTGAGTACATGGAAAAATTAGCAAAATTTAAGGCACTTGGGCTCTCGGACAGTACATTGAAAGCCCTCAAAAAGAAAGGTTTTGAAGAACCAACCCCGATTCAGGAAAAGGTTATTCCGCTTTTTTTGAAAGGTGAATCAGACATTATAGGTCAGGCTCAGACAGGTACTGGAAAGACCACAGCCTTCGGAGCCCCCATCATAGAAAAAATTCCTGAGAAATCAGGACATGTCCAGGCAATAATCCTGACCCCTACAAGGGAACTTGCAATTCAGGTCTCGGAAGAACTTAACTCCATAAAAGGAGACAAAAAACTGTATATAGTCCCTATATATGGCGGACAGTCCATGACCCAGCAGCTTCGCGTGCTGAAATCCGGAGTGGACATTGTTGTAGGAACTCCAGGGAGGGTCATTGACCATCTTGAAAGAAAGAGCCTGAACCTCGAGCATATAGCTTATTTCGTGCTTGATGAAGCCGACGAAATGCTTAATATGGGCTTCATTGACGACATAAAAGAGATCTTAAAGGCAACAGGCCCGAATAAAAGGATGCTTTTCTTTTCAGCCACAATGCCAAAAGCGATTCTTGGAATTGTAAAGAAGCACATGCAGAACTACGAGCATATTACGATTGAGAAAGAGGAGCTTACAGAAACCCTGACCGAACAGATCTATTTCGAGGTTAAGGAAAGCGATAAGTTCGAAGCCCTCTGCAGGATTATCGATATTGAGGACGAATTCTACGGGCTCGTGTTCTGCCGGACAAAGACTGACACCAGCCAGCTTGCCCAGAAACTGAGCGACAGGGGTTATTTAGCCGATGCCCTTCATGGGGACCTCTCCCAGCAGGAACGCGAAAAAATCCTTAACAAGTTCAGGAAGCAGAAGATAAACATCCTCGCAGCAACCGATGTCGCAGCAAGAGGCATCGACATTATGGACCTGACCCATGTCATTAACTATTCCCTGCCTCAGGACCCTGAGTCCTATGTGCACAGGATAGGAAGGACAGGAAGGGCAGGTAAACAGGGAACTGCTATTACCTTTGTTACATCCACTGAATTCAGAAGGCTCACTTACATTAAAAAGACTTCAAATTCCGAAATGAAGAAAGGCCGAATCCCTGAAATAAAAGATGTAATTAAAGCCAAAAGGGCGAGAGTAAGAGCAGAGCTTGAAGATACCATAAAAACTGAAGAGTACGGGGAATGCCTTGAAATGAGTGAAAAGCTCCTTGAGGAATATCCCGCAGAAAAGATTCTGGCTGCCCTACTGAAGTATACCTTTAAAGACAAGTTCGACGAGAGCATGTATACTGAAATCTCCAGCCCCAGTTCCTATGTTGACAGGAAAGGCAAGTCAAGGCTCTTTATAGCCATGGGTAAAGCCGATGGCATGACTCCGGACAAATTGTCATATTTCATTCAGGAAGAACTCGGGGACGGCGAACTCAGAGTAAGGGATGCAGAAATTTTCCCGCATTTCTCCTTCGTAACCCTACCATTTGCCCAGGCTGAAGCCCTGATCGAAATCTTCAAAAACAAGAGGAGAGGAAGCAAACCCTTCGTGGAACTAGCCCAGAAATCCAGAGGAAGAAGCTCAAAGGATTCAGGAGAGGCCAGAAGTGATAACCGGGGCAACTCCAGAGGCAATTCCAGAGGCGGCGAATCCAGAGGGGATTCTCGGAGAGATTCCCGCAGCTCAAAAGGTGCAGGCTACACAAGAAGTTCTAAAGGCACAAAAAAGAAAGACTCTTATTAAGTCGCTTCTTTTTCTTTTTTCTCTTTTTTCTCTTTTTTCTTTTTCTCAATTCGCTCTTTCATTCTGTTTTCTCGCTTCTTCTTTCAAATTTTTTTATAACCTGGACATCAATAATTATCTAATGCAGTAAAATCCAGCCTGCATATAAGAGTACCAGAATAATTCCACAGTCCTGAACCCTGTTTCTCTCAACAATTTCAGATGATCTTCAACGGTTATGGGGAAATATTCGGTATCAAAACGCTCAAGATGCTTTCTTATTTCTTCCTCGCTTCTCCCATGTGCTGATTGGAAGCTGCCCCAGTATTGTTTTCCTATAGTGATGCCCTCTTCTGTCAGCGGCCGGATATTCTCGAAGGTAATGTAAATTCCACCTTCTTTTAGTAAATTATAGCAGACACTGGTTGCTCTGGCACGGCTTTCGCGGCTGAGGTAATGGTGGCACTGTATGGCAGTGATAACATCGGGTTTTTCTTCCAGTTCCTGAGAAAATTCCTGAGTAGAAGAAGCTTTCAGGAACTCAAGACTCTTTGCAGGGCAGGGTGTTAGTTTTTGCCTTGCCTGCTCCAGCATGCCTTCCGAAGGGTCAAGTAAAAGGAATTTTGTCCCGGGAAACTCATTAATTGCTTTATTGATCAGGGAGCCTGTCCCGCATCCGGTATCCATCCATATTTTCGGGCTTGAGGGCAGCGACCTAACCAGCCTGATAGTCTCTTCGTGGAAAGACGAGTAGTAAGGGAGAACACGGGAGATTTGGGCATCGTAATCTTCAGGAAGGTGAGGAGTAGCATTTTGAGTCGGTTTTGTAGGAGTCATGACAATAAGTTCCTTGTAAGTTCGTCTAATTTATTATTTAATTGAAGACTGTTGTTTACTTTTTAGAGCAGGAATTAATAATGGTTTTCCTTAAAAGAGTAGAATCATAATCCAGATCTCAATAGAGCCTCAGAAAATCAATACCTTGATCAGGCTATTTTGTTCCAATAAAAACAAAATAATACAACTATCCAGATCTGTGATCATCTAGATTTCAGAGAAACCGAAAGAAAAAATGAAAGAAAAAAACAAAAGAAAAAAGTGTTTAAAAAATATTTAAAAATTCATTTTTCGAATTGAATTGTTACCTTTGTAAAGCCTTCCGAACGGTTGGCAAACTCCCTGTAGGCATCAGGCGCTTCCTCTATGTAGATTTTGTGACTAATTATAAAGCTTGGCTTTGCTACTCCTGCAATTATCATATCCCTGAGCATCGGTTGGAGTTTCTTAACCGGAGTCTGGCCTGTCCCTACACTTATACCTTTTTCCCAGAGCTCTCCGAAAGGCAGAATATACTCCCCTTTCTTGGCACGTTCGTTGTAAGCTCCGGGATCGTCTGCAGTGTAAACTCCGATGACTCCCAGGTGACCGGTTGGGTTGATCAACCTCACCAGATCACTTATCACCTGAGTTGGGTTTTCTCTTGAAGGGTCCTGCCTGTCTCTTGCCTGATAGCCGACTGCGTCTATGCCGGACATCACACCTTTCATTTTTTCCTCACCTGGAATCAGGGACTGAACAATTGCAGGGTTCCCTGCCCTTAGCATCTGAATCATAGTTACGGGGTCGCTCCTGGCGAGTTCGAGGTCGGCACCTATACTTTTCGCCAGGTTTTCTATACTGGACATGATCCCCTGCAGCTTTTCCTCGCCCGGAAGCACGGTATCCACTCTGGCATGCTGAGACCTTAATGCCTCAATCATGGCTACAGGGTCGCTAAGAGTAAAGTCTATAGGGATAGCACCAATACTCTTCGCCAGCTTCAGCCTCTCAGGAATGTAATCAACAACAAAAACCTGGGCTGCCCCCTGCAGTATTGCGGAATATGCTGAGAGCAAACCTACGGGACCTGCCCCGAAGACCGCTACAGGAAATCCAGGCATTACCATAGCAAGCTGCGTAGCGAAAAAGCCTGTTGGAAACACGTCCGACAGCATAATGAAATCGTCTTCCCATTTATCCCCTGGAGATCCGGGAAGTTTCGTACAGTTCAGGTCGGCAAACGGCACTCTTAAAAATTCAGCCTGCGCTCCCCTATACGGGCCCATTTTGGCATATCCAAAAGCTCCACCGGCACTTTCAGGATTAACTGTCAGACAGGCACTTGTAAAACCCCGGATACAGTTCAAACAATGCCCGCAGGCAATGTTGAAAGTAACGACGACCCTGTCCCCTTTCTTAAAAGAGGTCACGGCATCTCCCACTTCTTCTATAACACCCAGAGGCTCATGCCCCAGCACTTTGCCAGGTTTTTCAACCGTTCTCCCCTCGTACATATGAAGGTCGCTTCCGCAGATCCCACTCGAAGTAAGCCTGATTATAGCATCCGCGGGATGTTCTATCTTCGGATAATCTACTTCCTCTACCGCAACCTGATCAGGTCCTTTATAAACAACTGCTTTTATAATATCACCCCAATCCCGAAAGGTTCTCTACCGGCTTTTTTCGATTTCCTGCAAATGCAGGACAGCCAGGAGTAACCTTTAATATAAAAGGTATTTTTATATTAGATACTTTATAAAAAGTGGTTGAAACTATATAACGGGTGCAGAATTTAATTTGAGGGTCTTAAAATATATTCCACGTACCCAAAAAAACTGGAAAATCCTATTGCAGCATGAGAGCCTTTCGAATCGGTGTCTCTGAAAAAATAATGCAATTATTAAAAAAGAAAAACAATCTTCAATAATACAATAAAACCCGAATTTCACTTTATGCTTTAATCATTAATATGGCTCAATCAGGTGCAATGAATCCGGTGTAGCGCAAAAGATGCCATTATTTATGGAACTCACTAAAAAACTCCTGTAAATCCTTTGTGTATAACTCAGGCACTTCCCATGCAGAAAAGTGACCGCCTTGAGGCATTTCAGTAAAACGTTTCAGATTCACATTGCGTTCAGCCCATTCACGAGGCAACGGGGCGTCCAGTGGCATATGTGCTACAGCCGCAGGAACCTTGATGCACTGCCCTTTATCTGGGGATGGAGGCGCATGAGCCATTTCGTAATATGAGCGAATAGAAGAACTGATAGTCTCGGTTACCCAGTAGATCATAATATTGGTAAGCAATTCATCTCTGGTAAAGCGCTCCTCAAGGTCTACAGAAGCCCTCGCATTCATGAAACTTAAAATCCATGCTGCCAGGCCCACAGGAGAGTCATTCAGGCCGTAAGCAAGGCTTTGCGGCTTGGTAGACTGGATCATATTAAAGGCACCTTCTTCCATCCACCATTTCTGGATGAAACTCGCAAATTCCTGTTCTGCCGGAGATAGAGCGGAGAAATCGGTACTGCTATCAGGATATCCCACATCAGTCAGATGAATACCAGTTAACAGATCAGGATATTTAAGTGCCAGAGATCTGGTGATAAGTGTACCGTAATCGCCGCCAGCGGCTGCAAATCTTTCATATCCGAGTACTTCTGTCATGAGCTTTGCCCACAGATCGGCAACAGCGCCTTCTGTCATGGCTTTACGGTCCGAGAAACCATATCCTGGAATGGAAGGCACAATCACATCAAATGAAATATCTGGGTCGCCACCGTAAGCTGCAGGATCGGTCAGCATAGAAACAACTTTGTGGAACCTGTAGAACGAATCAGGCCAGCCGTGAGAAAGGATAATCGGGATTGGATCAGGACCTTTACCACGCTCGTAAATAAAGTGAATACCTGTGCCGTTAACTTCGGCACGAAACTGGCTAAACCTGTTGAGCTCTGCCTCCTGAGCACGCCAGTCATATTTATCTTGCCAGTAATCTACCAGGCCCTTCATGTAGCCAAGGTTCGTACCATAGTCCCAGCCAGCACCTTCGACTTCATCCGGCCAGCGTGTTTGAGCGAGCCGATCTTTAAGATCCAGCAGTACAGCTTCTGGAACATTTATTTTAAAAGGTTCAATTGACATGTATCCTCCTAGCCTCCTACTTAATGCGTTACTGTAATTCCCTGCAGTTTTCTAATCTCGGTAACAATGTCCATGAAACCTAGCCTCTTACTTAATGCATTACTCTAATTCCCTGATGACAACTGTTGTCCGTTACCTGGATGGCTGACGATAAGTGCGGAAGAACGCCCGCATATCCTCTGCCATGAGATCTGGAAATTCCATCGCTACGAAGTGGCCGCCATGGGACAGCACAGTCCAGCGCTGAATGTTTTTCAGGTTTCGCTCAGCAAATTCACGCGGAGGTACAGGGCCTATATCTTTAGGGGGGAAGGCGAGCCCTACAGGCACGTAAACCTGCTGATCCGGTTTAAGCGAAGGCGATACCCATTCCTCGCGGTAACTGATGGCGCGAACTGAAGGGCCACCTGTCCAGTAAAGCATAATATTGGTCAATAGTTCGTCCTTAGTGAAGACCTTTTCAAGGTCTCCATCAGAGTCGCTCCAGGAACGGAATTTTTCAATTATCCATGCAGCATAACCAGCAGGCGAATCGTTTAGAGCGTATGCGAGAGTTTGCGGCTTTGTCCCCTGAAGCACTGCGTAAGCGCCCTCCTGAAAGCCCACAATTTGCAGTGCCTCCAGGTACTGCTTCTCCGTCTCGGAAAGATTAGAGAAGCTGGCCTGTGCTATGGAAAAGCCGAGATCGGTAAGATGGAGGCTGATGATAGATTCGGGATGATGTACACCCAGCAGCTGAGAAATCGGACTTCCACCGTCCCCGCCTCCTGCAGCAAAACGTTTGTAACCCAGCTCTTCGGTCATTAACCGCCAGCACAATTCGGCAGTCTGTTTCAGCAGCTGCTTTCCAGGCGCTTTAGAGATATCCGAATAGCCGCCTATTATCGAAGGCACGATTACATCAAAAGAATCATTGGGATCGCCGCCATATTTTACTGGATCCGTAAGCATCGTGATAAGTTTAAGGTAACGGCAAATCGAGTCTGGCCAGCCGTGGAAGAGGATAATTGGTATCGGTTTCGGACCCTTGCCGCGTTCGTAGATAAAGTGGATTTCCCTACCGTCTATTTCAGCTTTAAACTGCGCGAATTTATTCAGTTCCGATTCCTGTTTGCGCCAATCATACCTGTGTTGCCAATAGTTGACGAGTTCCTTCATATAGTTCAGATCTGTACCATAGTCCCAGCCTGAACCTTCGACTTCATCCGGCCAGCGGGTTCTTACGAGCCGCTCCTTCAGATCCTGAAGTACGTCCTGTGGAACGTTTATTTGAAACGGTTGAATTGACATATCCCCTACCCCATTTGACAATCCAGTTCTAAGGAATATATTCAAGACACCGAATAATAACCTTTCAATTCCCTTTTCATAAGAATGAGCTTTCCAGTTCCTTAAAAAACAGCAAAAATAGTTTTCAGCCCCTGGATTTAATGTTAACAGTGATAAGCAATTCCTTTTATTTGATGTTTGGTATACCTAAACTACGTTAGTTTTGATATAAACTGGTTATTGCAATTAAATGTTGAATTGCAATAAATAAAAAACAACAAAAGCAAAAACAACAAAGAGGAGCCATTTTTAATATGCACTATAGCCTTGGAATCGATGCCGGAGGCACTTATACAGATGCAGTCCTTGTGAGGGATTCAGATGGGGGAATTATAGATTCGAATAAAGCTCTGACCACCTATCCTGATCCCCTTGCCGGCATCAAAAAGGTAATTGATGGGCTTAATCCGGAGTATGTTGAAAACGTAAAACTGGTATCCGTATCCACTACTTTATCTACAAATACCATACTTGAAGGGACTGGCTTTCCGGTAGCTCTGATCCTCATCGGGGACCACCCACTTGAAAAAGAATTCCCCACAGAGCATGTGCTTCTTGCCAGAGGAGGGCATAACCACAATGGAGAAGAAGTTTTCTCTCTCGACCTGGAAGCAATTGAAAAATTCGCCCTGAGCGTAAAGGATAAAGTATCGGCTTTTGCCATATCCTCATATTTTAGCACACGCAACCCTGAACATGAGCTCAAAGCAAGCGACTGTGTATTGAGGCTTACAGGGCTGCCTGCAGTCTGCGGGCATGAACTCTCTCAGGAACTGGGTGCTTATGAGAGAGCAGTAACGGCTTTTCTTAACGCTCAGTTGATCCCTATAACCAGGCAGTTTGTGAAGTCTATTATTGCAGACATGACAGAGAGGGGAATTAATGCAAGGCTTCTCATGCTCAAATGTGACGGTTCGGTAATAGGAATAAGGGACGCCCTGAAAAAACCTATAGAAACTATCTTTTCAGGTCCTGCAGCAAGCCTTGTAGGGGCTTCTTACCTTTCAGGGCTGCAAACCTGTGCAGTTGTAGATGTTGGGGGGACGAGTACGGATATCTCTTCGATCCGTATAGGAGTCCCTGACCTGAGCGACGAAGGGGCTATTGTTGGAGGCTGGAAGACCAGGGTCCGGGCGATAAGGATGGAGACAACAGCTACAGGTGGAGACAGCCATATCTGGACTGTGGACAGAGAGCTCTATCTCGGCCCGCGGCGGGTTATACCTCTCGCGGTAGCTGCGGTCCAGTACCCGGATTTTCTGAATAACCTCAGAAGAACACCTATGCCTCCCAGAGAAGACCTGGATGAAAATATTCAGCCCACGAAATTTTTTGTCAGGTCAGGCTACGCTGCAGGCGAGCTGAGCAAAGTTGAAGCTGAGGTTCTTAATGTAATCGGAGACGAGCCCGTTTCCATACACGAGATCAAATCTCTTATCAGAAAGGACCTTCACCCTCAAACCCTTGACTCCCTTATCAAAAGGCGTCTTGTTCAGGCAATCGGCTTTACTCCAACAGATGCTCTGCATGTGCTTGGAGAATATACAGCCTGGAGCGAAGAAGCCTCCAGAATAGGAGCTGAAAGGCTTGCAAGGCTTATGCGCATGACTCCCCATGAGTTCTGCACTGCCGTAAAAAAGAGAGTTGCAAGAAACATGGCGCTTCACCTCCTCTCATATATCCTTCAGGGGGTTCCATACACAGCTATTGAAAAAATTCTTGACGGGAATTATCCTGCAAAGTTCAGGCTGGGAATACCTGTGGTTCTGCTCGGGGGACCTGTACGTGCACACAGAAAAGAACTGGAAGAGTTGATAGATGCTGAAATTCTGGTTCCCGATCATGCTGAGGTTGGAAACGCAGTCGGAGCCCTGGCAGGAAAAGGCATCAAAAGGGTTGAGATTCTGATCCGACCTGCAAGCCTGATGTCTCCGGACAAAGATTTCCTGGTTTTTGCTCCAGGAAGCAGGCTGAGGTACGATGCATATACGGAAGCTCTGAATGCTGCAACAGAGATAGGAAAAAAGCTTGTTGAAGATTATATGAAAGACTGCGGACTCAGTGGAAGCCAGATTGAAATTTCCGTAGAGAAAAAAACCGTCTCGCCTGACGGCTGGAACCACCCTCCCATGGAAACAAATCTGCTCGTAATGGGAGTAGGTATGCGTGGATTACATATTGAAGGCTGAAGATTAAAAAACAGGAATGAAAACATAAAGGAAGAAAAAGAAAAGAGGGAGAAAAAGAAGAGGAAAAAAGAAGGGGAAAAAAGAAGAGGGAGAAAAAGAAAAGAGAAAGAAGAAGATAAGGGAGAAATATGAAACTGCTGTTGATTGCCGATATTCACGCAAACCTTGAAGCCCTCCAGGCAGTTCTTAAAGTCCCTCACGACCGGGCAATCTGCCTGGGAGACATTGTGGACTACGGGCCTGATCCGGACAGGTGCATAGATCTCCTGCAAAAAAAGGACATCCCGACAATCAGGGGCAACCATGACAATGCTGTTGCTTTTAAAGTGGACTGCCAGTGCGGATATAAGTACAAACATCTCTCGGTTGCAACCCGGGAATATACCTGGGAAATTCTTGATAGATCCAGAATTGAGTACCTTCAGAGGCTTCCTTTGCTTATTAAAGAAGAAATTGATGGAAAAAAGCTTTACCTTACTCATGCAAGCCCTCGCTCCATTTACGAATATATAAAACCTGAAACTCCGGACGAAGAGATCCAGAGCATGATAGACGGGGCAGCAGAGCCTGTGGAAGTTGAGTTTCTCGCAGTTGGGCATTCTCATATCCCTATGAACAGAAAACTCGGGAGCCTTACAATAATAAACCCGGGTTCGGTTGGACAGCCAAGAGACGGAGATACCCGGGCAGGCTGTGCTGTTTTTGATACCGAAACCAGGGAAATGGAGTTCTTACGTCTGGAGTATGACATTGATGCAGTCTGTAAGAAAATAGAAGAGCGGATGCCTTATGCAGAGGAACTGATGGCTATTCTCAGGTGGGGTTATTGAGAAAAGTGCAGTAAAAAGGAAACAATGAAATAAAAGCTAAGGGAATTATGAAGCTCAGGCTTCTTTTATAGCCCTGATAATTTTTTCTATATATTCAGATTTCACATCAGATGGTGTTGTTTTTTTAACTCCTAGTTCAGTAACCATAAGGTGAACTTCTGCCTGTATCCCTGCCTCTCCAAGCTTTTTTGTTGCACACCTGTCCTCACAGCCGTTAAGAGCAAGAACTCTGAATCCTTCGGATAATGCGTCTTCGACAGCATCGGTTCCTTTCAGTGCAGCTACAGCCCTGTACATATCCGGCCGCCTGAAAGCCAGGGTTGACGCTGCCTGCATGGTGAGCTTACCCGTATTTGATAAACCAGAACATGCGAAGATAAGGGTATTTCTCTTTTTTCCGGAAGATATTTTCGCCTCTTTAAGCTCATCCGGCAGGGTTTCGTCCTGTTTCAGGGATTCATTTTGCTTTTTTCCTTTAGATTCCATTACTATTACACCTTTAAGGGGATACTGTTTCAAAATGTATTGAAATAAAAAGGACATTTCACCTTTATGTGATTTATGTTTTATACCCGATGTTTTTGAGCTGCTCCCGCCACGTCAGATAACGGACAGAGGCTTTCTAGAGAAAGAAAAGGAGAGAAAGAAAAGAAGAGACAAAAAATGGAGAGACAAAAATAAAAAAATTGTTGAAAGAATAGCAATTAAAAACTGTATGAAAGATAGAAACAAATTAATACTTTCTTTCGGCGGACCCCTGACAGATTGAAAGGCTTTTTTGTTGCCAGCTATTCAAATACAGACTCTGCCCGAAAAAAGGTAAATGTGAAGACTGAAGGGAACGGTTAGTCCAGCTCAAGTTCAGCGATTTCTACATTCAGGTTCGCAATCTCAAGAGTTACAACTGTAGACTTTCCTGAAAGCACTCCCGCGCATTCTCCCGGGTTTATAATAGGAGTACCTTCGAGGATATGTACTCCGAGTTCATGGGTGTGCCCCCTTATCACAACATCAAAATCCCCTGATTTTGCAAGGGCTTTGACCAGGGTCTCATCTGTCCCATGCAGGAGGGCGATATGAAGCCCGTCAATTGTCAGATCTCCAAAGTCCCCGCAAGAAACGGCACCTATCTCTTCAAACCTTTTAGTTAGAGTTACGCGATCCCCATCATTATTCCCGAAGACGAAATAGAGTTTTGGAGTTAGTTCTTTGAAAGCTTTTACTGTGAAAGGAGAAATAATATCCCCTGCGTGCAACACCGCTTTTACCTGCTTTTTGTTAAAGAATTCGACAGCTTTCCGTATAGCTGTCAGGTTATCATGCGAACCCGAAATAATCCCTATCAAATAATCCCACCTCAATTAATATTAGACGCCCTGAATATTTAACATATACTCCGAGACCCGGGAAAAGAATACTCCAGCCAGGAAAGCAGCTATTTTTAAATAGGAGTTACGGATATTACTCCAATAATCTCCGAAGAATATTTGAAGAACCCTGGAAGAATGCTGATTACAGGGAAATTGTTCTACAAAATTAGAGCTAGTGAGAAAAAATGAAAGCTATAACCCTCCTGAGTAGCGGGCTTGACTCCGTTGCAGCGCTTGCTATTGCAGCCGAAAGCCTTGAAATTGATATGGCTATTACATTTGATTACGGGCAGAGAGCAGGGCAGAGAGAAATAGAGTATTCCGGAAAAGCCTGCGAACACTTCGGAATAGAGCACAGAATAATCAAACTGGACTGGCTTGCCGAAATAACAGATACTTCCCTTGTAAACAGGAATGAGGAAGTCCCTTCCCTATCTTTTGAGGATATCGATGAGGCTGCCCCTGCTGCAATTACCGAAAATTCCGCAAAATCAGTGTGGGTTCCTAACAGGAACGGGGTTATGTTAAACATTGCAGGGAGCTTTGCCGAAAGCAGGAACTGTGACTATATAGTGGTAGGCTTTAACGGAGAAGAAGCAGGAACTTTTCCTGATAATTCCCTTGATTATGTAAAGGCAGTAGATCTTGCTTTTTCTTACTCGACTCAGAATGGGGTGCGGGTAATGGCTCCTCTGATCGAAATGGATAAAACCCGAATCGTTAAAAGGGCTCTTGAAGCAAAAGCTCCGCTTGAATACAGCTGGAGCTGCTATCACGGCGGGCAAATTCCGTGCGGAGAGTGTGAAAGCTGTGTGCGCAGGGCAAGAGCGTTCAAAAATACAGGTGCAAAAGACCCGCTTCTGGAAAGGCTTGGAGTCCAGACCTGAAAAATCCGTTAGAGCAAATAAAGGAATTACAGGACCGGGTTAGAGACTGCAGAAATTTTTGAGAGTTAAGAAATTTTTGAGAGTTAGGATCATAGAGTGAGTTCCATGAAATGTATTGTTTTACCCGAAAAACTTGACTATGACGGGAGCCAGATTTCTTCCCTCTGGGCATATAACAGCTTCGGAGTTCAGGAAGATTCCATCATTATTTTTAGAGGGGCGTGTGACGTAAAAATAGAGCACATGATTGACCTCGAAGACCGGAGAGCAAACGAGTCTATCTGGTCCGAAGATATGTTGAATTTCATTATAGAACACTTCGATTCTACCGACCTGAAACTTGTCTATGCGCGCCAGCGTCTTTTTACTGCGATTGTAAAGGAAAGGCTTGCAGGGCTCGGAATCCATACTTCAAGGGAAGGGGATGATCTGTTTCTTGACGGAAAGAAACTGACCGTATCGATTGCCAGCACATCTGCGGTTTCCCAGAAAATCCACTTCGGCATGAACGTTTCACATGAAGTCTATGGAAGTCTGAAAGAAGCCGGAGTAGAGGATGACAGGAGTATTGTACGGCTAATGCAGGAAATCGGAGATGCTTATGTAAGGGAGTTTGAGGACATGGAGAAAGACCTCAGAAAGTCCAGGCCTCTGGGAGTAGTGTAATGTTTTCTTCAAACCACGAGCCGGCTAACATAAAAGAGGTTTTCTGCTCTGTTCAGGGAGAGGGCCCTTACGTAGGCATGAGGCAGGCTTTTGTCCGTTTTTCAGGCTGCAACCTTAACTGCAGCTACTGTGATACGAATTTTGGAAATCCTGGAACCTGTGACTATGAAAGAGTTGAGGGCAGTGGGATTTCCGAAAAGGTTCCAAATCCTGTAAGCATTGAAAAACTGGAATCCATGCTGCAGCCTTTCAAAAAGCTCCATTCGGTATCCCTTACAGGAGGGGAGCCTCTGCTGCATGCCGATTTCATAGAGAAGCTAAACATTTCCGCGCCTCTATACCTGGAATCCAATATGACCCTGCCTGAACAGGCAAGAAAATTGCGCAAGAATGTCGCTTATGTTGCAGGAGATTTCAAACTTCCCGAAGCTATAAGGGACATCTGCCCTGAAACCAGGGAAGTGCATGTGGAAAATACCATCGAGTGCTTCAGACTCCTGAAGAAAAGCAGTTCAAGGGATTGTTTTTGCAAGATTGTAATAGGCAAAAACACAAACTCCGATACCGTAATTATGGCTGCGGAAGCAATAGCAACCTGTGTATCCTGTATAGTGCTTCAGCCTGAGACGCCTCTGGGAAGTGCAGTAAGGACTCCAGGGTTTACGCAGGCATCAGTACAGACTATTCTAAAATTGCAGAAAACCCTGCTCGAGCTGACCGACACGCGAATTATTCCTCAGACACACAGGATGTGGGGTTGCTTATAACTGAAAGAGAATACAGAGTAAATCGGAAAAGCAGCAGAATATAGAACAATAACTGGGCAGACAGCGGATAAGCGAGAGACAACAGGCAATTAATGGTAGAGCAGTAAAATCAAAAGGGATGAGTAAAATGGCAAGTATGAGGTTAGGAGTTATTGATTATATTGACAGCGCACATTACCTTCCGGGACACGGGAAATGCGGCAAGGTGCACGGGCATACATATAAAATTGAAGTGGTAGTAGAAGGGGAAGTCAGGGAGAACGGGATGGTGATCGACTTCTATGACCTGAAAAAAGGCATCAAGGAGACTCTTCAGGAGTACGACCACACTTTATTGAATGAAATTCTGGACTTCCCCAGTTCCGAGCACCTCTGCCAGCATATCCATTCCCGCCTTCTGGAGAAATTTGGTTTCCCTCTTCTGGTAAGGGTCTGGGAAGGGGAAGGCAAATGGTGCGAAATGGATAATTTTTCTGATTGAAAGAGATTGGGGCAAAAACAGTTCGTGCATAGATTACTGTGTAAAGGAGATATTTTAATATAATTAGAGATATTAAAATATGGGGAGCATACTTAAATCAAAAAATATTCTACCCAATTCTCAATAAAGAAGATTGGAAAACTCGTTTAAAACTGAAGATATGTCTTCACATTCAGAGAAATATAAGATCAATATTAGAATAATTTAAGAATTATTTCAGAATTATTTAAGAATAATTTAGGAATTATTTCAGGATAATTTCAAAAAAGGCTTCGGAATAATTCTTAAATTATTCTTAAACAATTCCACAATGTATATCAGGAAGCTGTATCATAGGTGATTTAGACATCTGGAAATCCCTTTTTAATGCAGAATCTCATATTCACCTTTAAGTTCCGAACGGAGGAGAATAATTTGCCAGAAGAAAACCAATCTGTAGACAATGCCTGTAGTATCCCCGCACCTGGAGAGGAGCTTCTTAGAAAGATTGCCGAGCACCCCTGTTACGATAAGAAAGCGCAGCATAAGTATGGAAGAATTCACCTGGCTGTGGCTCCGAAATGCAATATCCAGTGTAATTTCTGCGTGCGCGAATTTGATTGCGTGAATGAGAGCAGGCCAGGAGTTACCAGCAAAGTCCTGAGCCCTGAGGAAGCTCTTGAGAAGACAAGGCAAATCGTGGCAGATTATCCGTTCATCAAAGTTGTCGGAATTGCAGGTCCGGGAGACCCTCTGGCTAATGATGCGACCTTTAAGACTTTTGAGTTAATAAAAGAAGAGTTCCCTGACCTCACTCTCTGCCTGAGCACAAACGGTGTCTTACTTCCCGAAAAGGTCCAGGACCTTGTAAGGGTAGGAGTTTCCACATTAACTGTAACGGTAAACGCTATTGATCCAGAAATTCAGGCAAAAATAGTGGACCATATAGTCTACCACGGAAAGGTCTACAGAGGAGTTGAAGCTGCAGAAATTCAGATTAAAAACCAGCTTGAGGGGATTAAAGCTGCTACTGATGCAGGCATGGTTATAAAGGTCAATACCGTGCTCATTCCTGGCATAAATGACAAACATATAATCGAAATTGCCAGAAAACTCAACGAACTCGGAGTTTATATTATGAATGTAATGCCCCTGATCAACCAGGGAGCATTTGCACACCTTAAACCTCCGACAGCAGAAGAAAGAAAGGCTGTTCAGGAAGCCTGTGAACCTTACGTTACGCAAATGCGCCACTGCAGGCAGTGCAGGGCTGATGCTTACGGACTTCTTGCTCAGGATATGTCGCAGATGAGTGAGGAGCGCAGGAATCTAATAAAGATCCAGACAAAAGAAGACATGGAAAAAGCAAGAGAAACCCTGAAAGAAGATGGAAAGGAAGAGTCCTGAATAATTTTATTTTCCGGCTCAGGTTAAAAAACTCCCGGATTGTGAGCCTGAAAGGCGGAGTTAAAGAACTCCGCTTCCCTGACTTATTTTTAAAAACTTTACTCGATGGTGATTGCCCCGTTCGGGCAGGCATCTTCGCATGCACCACAGTCAAGGCATTCATCTTCGTCTACAACTGCAATATCGTCATCACTGAGGGTAATTGCAGCTGCAGGGCATTCATCTATACAGCTTCCACAGCCTGTGCAGGCATCGGCATCGACTTTTGCTACCATTTTTTTCTCTCCTTATAATAAATAGAGACTTTTATAGAGTCGAAAAATATATAAGGTCGACATACTAGGAGAGAATAATTTAATAAAAATCTATCGCTTCCATCACCCGAAACAAAGAAAAAAAAGGATAAAGGATTACCGAGTTACGTACTGTTGAATATCTCTTATTGCCGCAATATAAAAATAAAAAAGCAGATGAACTTAAAAGGCAGATTAAATTTAAAAATTCGAAACTGCTGCACAGTTTATAATTAATTTTTATATCCCATAATGGCCTGCAATAAATTTATTATTAACCTGTCAGAACCTTGCATTTAGTTTCAATAATTATTCGAATATAAAGTCAGATATCATTTTCTATTGTAATCCGGCACTAACCTGGCTTCACAGTTAATCCAGCCTATTGATTTATCATTTACAGTTTAATTAATTATTTACAGCTTAATTAATTAAAAAAACAACAGGAGCCTTTAATTGAACCTGGAAAAGCTAGCAGAAAGTATAAGGAATTTTGAAGGTGTTACCCGAAAAAGACAGATTGAGGACATAGTCTCTATCTTTGAAGCTGTCCGCCCGGAATATGGGAATGCTATTGTTGACTTCGGGGATGACGCTGCAGTGATCGATATCGGAGGGGATGATGTTATCCTCTTTGCAGCTGATGGCATATGGGGCCGGCTGCTCGATGCAAGCCCCTGGTGGGCAGGTTACGGGGCTGTTGTTGTAAACATTAACGATATCGCAGCAATGGGAGGAAAACCCCTTGCCATGGTGGACATCGCCTCTGCAAATTCTCCGAAAGCCTGCAGGGAACTGATGGAAGGACTGGCTGAGGGAGTTAGAAAATTCGGGGTTCCCGTAGTTGGGGGACACGTGCACCCTGATACTCAGTATAATTCACTCTCCGTCGCCATCATAGGAATCGTCAAAAAGGACTGTGTAATCAGGAGTGATACTGCAAATCCGGGGGATCTGGTAATTGCAGCTTATGATATGGACGGAAAAATAGGTCCGAACTCCCCTTACAGCTGGGATACTACATCATTTAAAGAGCCCCCAGTGCTCAGGGAAAGCTACCTTGTAACACAGGAAATAGCACAGAAAAAGCTTGCAACCGCAGGCAAAGATATCAGCAATCCCGGGCTCATAGGAACGCTTGGAATGCTCTGCGAGACAAGCAGAGTAGGAGCCACAGTAGATCTGGATAAAGTCCCGAGACCTGAGGGTGTGGATTTTGGGCAGTGGCTGAAAGTGCACCCGGGAACAGGTTACGTATTTACTGCGGACCCGGAAAAAGCTGAAGAATGCGTGAGTGTTTTTGAAAAGGCAGGGCTCACAGCTCGAATAATAGGAAAAATCGAAGAAGGGCAAAAACTCGATATGTACGATAAAACAGGCAGGGTAACTGTTTTTGACTTCTCAAAAGAAGGTATCACAGGTATAGGTTCCGAATAACCGGGACCTTTCCATATATTTATGGATCTGTTTTAAAAAAATATATTTTGCTGAAAAGCCGTTATTTTACTTATCCAGCGCCTTCTCCTATTGTTTTTATTCTTTTTGCTCGGACCCGGGGTTTACGGATTTTCAATCCAGGCTTTCATTTCCTTATAAAGGAATGCTTCTGCAGCCTTAACCTTCTCAAAAGGGCCGCGAAGTACAAGGATTTCCCTTTCCTCGCTGTTTGCAATATTGATAGGCATCTTCCTGGTTATGGGTTCAAGCCCAAATTCTTCCACGATATCATAGATAATTGATACAACCGTTCCGGGAGGGATAACCAGGTCGTAGAGCTCTTCATAAGTTTCGGGATCTATTTTAGCATTCTCTTCCATCTTTTTGGCGATTAAATCATCAAGATTGAGTGTTTTATGCATTGGGTTCACCTCTTGTTTTTATTAGTTTCATTTCTACTTTAATAAATATGTGACAGCTAATCCAAACAGGGTATATGAATTAATTTTCTTCCACATATATCAAAGCAACCTCCGGGATATATTGGAAGCTTAAAGAGTTCAGGATTGTTTTGTATGATCTGGAGAAATAATGCCCTGTCATATCTCTTTTTTGCATGAACCTAATGATAAGTATACTCATATTTATGGTTGCTTCTTGGAAACTGCACATGCAGCAGCGCTAACCGAATGAGAAACTAAGATAAAAACTACTAGTTATTCAGTCATTAAAACTATAAGTTATCCCCTATTAAAAACCATTAATTGTTAGATAATTAAAACTATAAATTACTTGGACATAAAACTGGAAAATCAAATTACAAAAATCAAATAGAAGTAAAGTTTTGAACAAATTACCTTTTCTGAGTATTATTCATTAAACCGTATCAGGTTAATTGTCACTGTATTAACCTGAGGTGGAACAGGAAAAATGATATGTATGATTAACTTGATTACGATTGAAATTAATACTAAAATAAATGTAGGTTGTTAATCTGGCCGGAAATTAGTATCAATAAACTGCGGACCAGCAGAATTAAATCGATAATTACCAGTGTGTCCAATCAATAGTTTGCAAACATACCTTGAACAACAGTACCTGAAAAATTAATAGTTTGCAGATATACCTGAAACAAAAAGAATACGTAAAGACCAATCCCTTAATACGAGTAAATTTTCAGGATCATTTGACCGGCTGAGCAGGATTATTCATGCAATTTTCAGGTAAAACGGCTCTGAGCAAACTTTATCTGAGATGAAAATATCTTATAAGAGGATAGCAATGCAGCAATACAAGTTGAAACGCGGCTTTAAACCTGAACCTGACAGAATATACCAGGTAATGCAGGAAAGCTTCCCTGTTGAAATTTCCCGGAATGGGAACCGTTTTGAGACCTCATACGGGGCAATGTCGAGTATAACGGTATGGATAGAGAATAAAATGCTCTGTGTGGATACTGTCTCAGATACGACTGTAAAGGATGATGAAACGATCCTGCAAACCAATAAAGCCTACAGAGATTTTCTCTTAAAAGCTACAGGCTACACGGCAAAAGAGCGCCTGAAAATGGCGAAAAAGGAAGTCGGAGAGGCATAACCCTCCTGACTGCTAGTTCTTAACTCACATTATCAATATTATATCTGCAACATCTACCTGGAGGTATCGTTCTGGAAGGAGATTTCCTTGAAAAACTGAAAAGCCTTGAGATTCCCACATGCCTCCGGGTCTGTTGTGGGACCGACGGTTCTGTAACTTTTCTCCTGGAAATTATGTCCCGAAAATTGGTTACCGTTAAAACCGAGTCCCAATATATAGTCAAAGCCGATAAGGAGCTGGCTGCCCTCCTCGGAGTAGAAGAAGGCAGCGAAGTAAACGACAGGACAGTAAAACTCTATGCAGGAGATACGGTTTTCGTCCACGCAAGGTCGCTCTCCCCTCTGGAACGCATGCCTCAGACTATGCGTGACCAGCTCATGCGGGCAGACATCCCAATCGGCAGGATTCTGCGCACTCACAACCTGGAAACCAGGCGAGACATGGTAGAACTTGCAATCCTTGAAGGCGAACCCACATTTGACGGGATCCCGGTCCTTTCCCGTACCTATAAGATCGTACACAACAACCATGTCCTCATGTGGATTAACGAGCGCTTCCCAATAGATCCGCGCTGGAGACTCTGAAAAACCAAACTCCTGAAGAATGAATATTGAGGAAACAGGCAATTTTCCCCTCCAGTTTTCTAAATTTTTCAGAATAAATTTACGGATTTTTAGCCAGTGCCGGGATTTTTCCCGGCCTAAAGAGATTTCAGTCGAAACCTTTATATCTCTGCTGTGATATTTTGGAGATGCTCTTACAGCAACAGTGCCTTGGTGGCTTAGGGGTATAGCGCGTCCTTGGTAAGGACGAGGTCGCGGGTTCAAATCCCGCCCGAGGCTTTTTTCTTTTTTCAATCTCTACTATATATAGACAGGTTCAAAGCCTACTTTCGCTGGGAGGTACCTCGGTGACAGTAGGGATATATAAATTAAATGTTTCTTCACGCCTGGAGTCTGTTGAAGATTTTTCTATTTCTGAAAGGAATAAAGAGCTGATCGTAGATTTTGTCGATTACTGTTTTTCAGAAGGCTTGGGAGAACACAGAATCCTCAAGTACATTACAACTTTGAAATACATCGCATTGTCCCTTCAAATTGATTTTAAGGATGCAACCGAGAAGGATATAAGGCGATATGTCTCGAGCCTTGAAAAATCTGACCTCAGCCAATGGACCAAACATGACTACAAGTAAGGTCAGAAAAATCCGCTCCGAAACTTCGGAAGGCATGTACTTTAACTACGTTTATTCCCTTGCTGTCGGAGGCGAAAAACCAAAAGAAGGTTTTAAGAATTTTATTGTTGAAGATAAAGTTGTAGCCATTACACCTACAATGGTAGCCAACTACTTTAACACAAGTACAAAAAATGTCACTCAAGATCTTTCAATGATTGGGATCGAGAGTGAGCACAAAGACGCTATAATGTTCAATAAAGACGGAGAACTCAAACGTAAGAAGAACCGAACGTATGTGGTACCTAGTGGAGCTGTTTGGAGAGAAATATCTAAGCGTTATCTTTATCAAGACTCTGAAGAAGAGGAATCGGCAATATTCCTGAATGTCCAGACGTATTGAAAGCTAAAGAGTATATTGAATAAAGAAATGGAACACTTGGAACAGATAGAACACTTCTAAGGGAGGGGTAGGGTAAACACAGGAGAAAAGCGCATATAAAAGATATTATAATATATTTCTTCTCGCTTCTGCGTTTTACCCCTATACCCCACCTTATACAAGTGTTCCAAGTGTTTTATCTGTTCTAATTTTTAAAGAAGATCAAGGATAAAAAAGCTACTCTTTGCATAAACAAACACTGATCCTACTCCAACATTATTGCACAGCATTTTCCACACGAACTTTCCAGAATACCCTGATACAGATTTTTCCCTTAAGAGTTCCAAAAGGGGCTATCCTTGGGCATGCATGGTTCAGATTCAGATATACAGATCGGATTAAAACAATTAAAGTTTTATTAAGTAAAGCACGCTTGTGTTGGCTTGAGTATAATCTGTAGTGTATCTTAAGGTTAGCTCTAAGTGATATCCAGAAGCTGCTCTATCAAATGCCTTTATCTATTGAAATAACAATTCCAGGACTGTTCTAAAAAGCCCCTAGGATCTAGGCAAGTAAAACGCAAAAAGAATGTTAAATTGGAGATCAGATTAAGTGATGTGGAATCGATGAACTGTACAATCAAATCCCCAGTATAGCCTCAGGGTTCAGCTTGCTTTCACTTGAGACTTTTTTCTCAATCTCCTCTGCGGCTTTTTTGCCTGACCGCCAGGATACATACATAGAAACTTTTATTCATGAATTTCGACCAAGGGTACCTGATCAAGATTCATTCCAGAAATACAAAAGAGTTTAATCAACTAAGGTTGTTTTAAATCAAGCGTACTTGATTAAGATACACGATATATTCTATCAACATAATTTAAGCTCAACAAGTATCTCCAAGCTCTTTATTCAAAATATAAGGCTAATAATATAATAGTTAAAATCCGACAATATTAAATAATATTTCCCATTTAATAACAGTTGTTTATATTTTAATCAAAAGCTTAAAAGTTAGTTCTTAACTGCTCTATTGATTCTCATCTCGGATCAATAAATCATACGGAAACCTAAAGCCTCCTTCCTTTGATTTTCGTTTGAGATGAAATCATCGAAAAATACTTGTGTAGGTGTTTTCTATGTGGATATTTAAAAATCGTTTCTTTGCAATTTTATCTGCCTTTCTAATATTAATGGCAGTAACAACTGGTATCGTATATGCACAGGAAACTGATGATTCTGGAAATGATGCATCAAGTGATGCTGATGACAGTTCTTCAAGTGACAGTTCTGTAGACGATACATCAAGTGATGATAGTTCTTCGAGTGAAGATTCATCCAGTGAAGAAAGTTCATCCGAAGATGTGTCCGCCGAAGATGATTCAAATAGTGCAGATGATGGATCCACTATAGTTGAAGTTGAAGAAACTAATTCGGAAGAAACCACGGTTGGAGTCCAGGATGCTGATGATGTTATTGTGTCAGGTGGTCCTGTCGAATATGAAGAAATTAATACTGAGGTAACAGAAATTGGCGATGGTTCTACCAATATTGAATCCGGTGGATCTGTTATATATAAAGAAGAGAGCACTGCAATAAGTCATGTTGATAACTCATATAATTCTGAGTATTCAAATAATTATACGTCTACAGAAACTACAATTCTGGAAAATAGTACTCAAGAAATTGACAAGTCGAGTGACTACACTGATAACTCAACTACCACCATTAATACGAATGAAACAAAAACTGTAAATATAGATAACAGTCAGAACACAAAGATCTCTTTTGAAGACAATTCTGTGGTCAACAACATAAACTTTGTATCCAAAGAGTCAGGCAAAACAAAGGTTATTGTCAAGGAAGTATACGAGAGGCCACCTGTAGAAAATGTTTACAAGACTTTCAATATCTTTGTTGACAATGCAGAAGTTACAAGCAATATGGAAAATGCAGGCGTAGATTTCAAGGTTGAAAAGAGATGGCTCATTGAAAACAATCTGGACGCTTCAGTTATTGTCCTGAATATGTATGAAGGTGGAAAATGGATAGAAGTGCCGGTAACTGTTACAGGTGAAGACTCCCAGTTTGTCTACTTCAAGGCGAAAGTTTCTAAGTATTCTACGTTTGCAATTTCGAGTAAAGCAGTAACTGTGGATAAGGTCATCAAACAAGGCAATATTTCTGAAGAAGAAATAGATGGTCCAACAAAAAGTGTAGTTATAAAAATGCTGGAGTTTGTCATTGAACTCCTTGAGGGCAATTAATAGGGAAATGTTATTTTCCCTAAAGTTTGCCTTGTTTGAGGGCAAATAATTCCAACATTTGGACTCCTCAAAATTGAGGAGTCCCTTTGGAGCTATCATGCCAGAAAAGAAACATACAACCTGGGCTCTGTACTTCTTTTTTATCTGCATCCTGGTTCTATGCTGTGGATGGCAAACTACAGAAGCAGATATCTTTTGGACTGTTATAATAATGATTTTTATTTTGATCTATTTATTAAAATAAATCAAAAATTTGAGAAGTCGTGCTCCCGATACCGGTGTCCAGCACAGACACATCTAACTATTCTCGGAGGCTATGCATGAGCACCGGTATGGGCTATTCTAATTTCCAGACTGATCTTACGCATAGCTTTCAATATGAAAGTAATGATTCAATTACTTTCCAATAAACTATTAAATTTGAATACAATTGTTTATAAGATAGTGAATAAAACGATTATAGTTAGTGATTTTTTTGCCTGAATTTTTCTCCAATTAAACGAGATAACTAGTTTTATTCAGTAAAAACTATGTTATTTTTTATCTTCCGGCAAAACAAAAACAACTTTACTTCCTCCAGTAGCTCTCAAATACTTCTTAAAAAGCAAGTATACTTCGAATATACTTTATAGTACCTAGACATTTGAACTTTAATAATATTTGGAAGGATAAGTAAGTAAAAGGTGATACTAGTGGATTTGTTATTAATATTTTTGCTACTATTGGGGATAATTGCATATTTTTACATGAGACAAAAGTTAGAATATAATAAATTTTGTGAGTCCTTTAAAGATATTGCATATATTAGTTTACTTACGGGTCGCTCTAAAAATAGGTTAAAAGTTTCAATGCATAAATTTTCAATTTTTGTTATTTTGCTTTGTTTAACACTTACAACATTTTCTCCCGTATTATCTGTGAATTCTGCAGCAGCAGAAAACAATGTTTTGTCTGAGAATACGGCTGGTCAAACTAATCCTTACAGTGAGGCCAACACTTTATATTACGCCAGCTCGAAATCTGATGTATATCATGTTGAAGGATGCCGTTACATCTCACAAATTAAGCCAGAGAATCTCATCACATTTGACAGTGTACAAGAGGCAGAAGAAGCTGGTTATAGACCATGCAGTGTGTGCATTGGTACGACACCAGCGCCTACACCTACACCAGAGCCACAACCCGAACCTACACCAACTCCAACACCAGAACCTACGCCAGCGCCAACACATGTCAATGGAAAATTAACCATTCATTTTATCGATGTTGGTCAAGGTGACTCGATCCTTTTAAAGTATGGCGATAATGACATGCTTATTGATGCTGGAGAGAATGGAAAAGGTGATGATGTTGCTAATTACTTGAAAAGTGAAGGGATAAAGTCATTGGACTATGTGGTTGCAACACATCCTCACGAAGATCATATTGGTGGAATGGATGAAATCCTCAACGATTTTCCGATTGGGGAGTTTATAGACAGTGGATATCCTCATACAACCCAGACATATGAAGACATGTTGAATACAATTAGCAATAAAAATATTCCCTTTTCAACAGTAAAACGTGGTGATAATATCAACTTTGGCTCGGGAATTGTTGTACAGGTCCTGAACCCTGGAAGCTCATACTTCACAGATGATCTCAACCAGAATTCAATTGTTTTAAAGGTCACTGATGGACAAGTGTCTTTCCTGCTAATGGGTGATGCAGGAATAGAAGCAGAAAATGCCATAATGGGGAATGGTTATAATGTCAATGCAGATATCCTGAAAGTTGGACATCACGGAAGCAGTACTTCGAGTGGGGAAACTTTCATTTCTGCTGTAAGTCCGGCTGCAAGCGTTATCGAAGTTGGTGCAGGAAACGAGTATGGTCATCCACATGATGAAACAATTGAAACACTACAAAAAGTCTCAACGATTTACAGAACAGATATTGACGGCACGATTACAGTAACAACCGATGGATCAACATATTCAGTGACAACAGAGAATACAGTACCTGTAACTCCTCCAGAGAAAATACTTCCAATTGCTGACTTCAGCACAAGTATCACAGGGGGTACTGCACCTCTTAAGGTCCAGTTTACCGACCTTTCTCAAAATGCAGTTTCATGGAGCTGGGACTTTGACAACAATGGAAGTCCCGATTCTACTGTCCAGAATCCGGCTTACATTTATGAAACTCCAGGAGACTATACTGTTAGTCTGACGGTAAGTAATGCAGACGGTACAGACTCAGAAACTAGAAAAATAAAGGTGCTGGAAGCTGAAAAAGAAGGTCTTCCTGTTGCAGATTTCGAGGCGAATGTTACAGGCGGATATGTCCCACTATCTGTTCTTTTTACTGACCGCTCACAAGATGCAACTCAAATAGGCTGGGACTTTGATGAAGACGGGGGAGCTGACGCAAGTATCAGTCCTGTAGCGTATACCTATACTTCTCCTGGAACTTATAAAGTAACCTTGACCGCAACCAATGTGAATGGCACAGCTTCAAAATCTATTACAATAGACGTGGACAGGGAGTATAGTGGAGGAAGTAGCGGTGGAAGCAGCGGCGGTAGTGGGGGCGGAGGCGGTGGAGGATCTCCTGAACCTGCGAAGAATGTAGAAGCAAAGGAGCTTTCTCAGGTATTTATCACAAACGGCAAAGCTGTTCAGTTTGATTTCACAAAGAATGCAACATGCGTCGTGTATGTAGGCTTTGATTCAATTAGAAACGCAGGCAAGACCACAACCATTGCTGAGCAATTAAAAGATAAATCTGTACTTGTTCCCAAATTGCCTGAAGGAGAAATTTACAAGTCCTTTAATGTCTGGGTAGGAAATAGCGGATATGCAACCCCAAAAAACATAGAAGATCCAGCAGTTTGCTTCAGGGTTGAAAAGTCTTGGATGCAGGATAATAATGTGGATCAAGACTCAATAACACTGAACAGATATGAGGATGAAAATGATCATGACGATAAAGATGGCACCTGGACTCAGCTACCATCCAGCCTGACAGCGGAAGATGACAAGTACCTATACTTTACATCAGAGGTCCCGAGTTATGGGTCATTTGCGATAACAGGAGAAACAGGAACTCCAAGTGAAATATCCACAGAACCTACTGCTACGTTTAAAGGCAGAGATGCAAATGACAGTGAGAGTGCTGCTGTAAATGAAGAGTCTGCAGAAAACACAGAGTCTCCTGGATTTGGGTTAATCAGTGGAATTTTCTGTCTATTCTGTATGTTCTTGTACAGGATTAAAAACCAGTAAACCATGGTGAATCGTAATCAAGTGGGTAGCTTATCAAATCTTGTCTGGTCAAACTTGAAAGCTGCCCTTCTGCTTTCCTTTTCGATGGTAGATGCCTTGAATCCAATCCTTCACTTTTGTAATATCACTTTGGGTTCTTACGATCTTATTTTTATTTATATTCTCTTTAAATCCTTTTTCCAAAGTAGACACTCTCAAATTAAGGACCGTAAAGTCATGTTTTAAGAAAAGATTTAAAGACCATCAACGAATAATCTATATTATTATTTTTACAATGTGTGAAATAGTGAAAGATTAGTCGGGGAAAACTATGAGGAATAAGGGAAAGTTGTTTTCATTATTTTTAGCTTCGGTACCTTTAATTGTACTATTTATTACTTTTGTTTCATCTGTGGCACTGGCGTCTACTCTTCAAAATGTCCATCTTGTTACAAATGAAACTCAGATCACCACTGATGGATCAAATCAGTATTATCCTTCAATCTATAGTGATAAGATAGTTTGGTTGGATGCTCGTAATAATGGATATGAAAATTACGATATTTATATGTATGATCTTTCTACATCTAAGGAAACTCAGGTAACCACTAACGGATTAGCAAAAACTCCTAAAATCTATAATGACAGGATAGTCTATATGGGTTATCGAGATGGAAACTACAGTGTCTGCATGTACAATATTACTACTTATAATGAGACTAGAATAACCACTAGTATATCAGAAAAGGCAAATCCTACTATATTTGGTGAGAGGGTTGTGTGGGAAGATGGGCGCGATGGAAATAAAAATATCTACATGTACGATCTGTCTAACAACACGGAAATTCGGATTACTACAAATTATTCAATCCAGCGAGAGCCTGCTATCTATGGCGATAGAATAGTATGGCTAGGATATATCAGTTCAAATTGGAACATTTACATGTATAATATTTCTACTCACAATGAGACTAGAATAACCACCAGTATATCAGAAAAGGCAAATCCTTCCATATACGGTGATAGGATTGTGTGGCAGGATAGGCGCAATGGTTACGAAAACTGGGATATTTACATGTACAATATAACCACTTCTATGGAAACACAGATCACTACCAATGAATCACATCAATACTCCCCTATTATCTACGGGGACAGAATAGTATGGGAGGATTGGCGAAACAATTGTCACGAGATCTACATGTACGATCTGTCTAACAACACGGAAATTCAGGTTACAACCGATGGATCAAGTCACTACAACCCTACTATCTATGGTGATAGGGTGGTATGGTCCGATGCTCGTAATGGCTATTCAAACTGTGATATTTACATGTGCAATCTCACAGATTCTGAGATTATAGTACCTATGGATAATCAGATTACTCTTGTAGAAACCCAAATAACTACTAACTTATCATGGCAAGGAGCACCGAGTACCTATGATGACAAGATAGTGTGGCAGGATATGCGTAATGGACCGGGAAACTGGGACATTTACATGTACGATCTCTCCGCTGATAAAGAAACCCAGATAACTACCAACGAGTCAAATCAGTACGAGCCCGTTATCTACGATGATAAAATTGTATGGCAGGATTCTCGCAATGGTAATTGGGACATATACATGTACAACCTATCCACTTCTAGAGAAACCCAGATTACAACCAATGAATCATATCAGTTGGCTCCTTCAATCTATGGTGGTACTATTGCATGGGCAGATTATCGTAATTCTGACCCTAATAACCTTGTCTCTGAAATTTATATATACAATCTTTCCACTTGCAAGGAAACTCGGATCACCAACGATAAATTTGAACAGGGTTTTCCTTTTATTTATGGTAATACGATAGTATGGCAAGAGTTTGGAAGTTACGGGAACACAGATATTTACATGTACAATC
The DNA here is from genome assembly GCF_046529725.1 of Methanosarcina hadiensis. GTDB lineage: Archaea > Halobacteriota > Methanosarcinia > Methanosarcinales > Methanosarcinaceae > Methanosarcina > Methanosarcina hadiensis. The sequence continues at coordinate 3,050,025 of NZ_CP136241.1, forward strand.
TTTCCACTAACAGGGAGACCAAAATTACAACCGATGGTTTAGATCACTCATCTCCTACTATCTATGGTGACAGGATAGTATGGAAAGGTTATAACAGTAATTATTGGCGCATATACATGTACAACATTTCCACGACCAAAAAAACCCTTCTTTGTACTATTAATTCAAGACAGGAATTCCCTGCTATTTATGGTGATATGGTTGTATGGGAAGATTGGCGCAATGAACATGGAGCGCCAGGAAACTTAGATATTTATATGTACAACATATCCTCTTGCACTGAGACTCGGATAACTACCAAGAATTCGGATCAGAAGAATCCTGCAATTTATGATAATAGGGTTGTATGGGAAGATTGGCGTAGTGGGAACCCGGATATCTTCATGTGTACTATCTCAACAGAAAAAGCAAAACCGAAATTACCAGTTACAGACTTCAGTACTAATGTAACCAACGGTTATGCTCCTCTTTCTGTGCAGTTTACAGACCTTTCGCAAAATGCAGTATCAAGAAGCTGGGACTTTGGTGATGGAGATTCTTCAATTGACCAAAATCCAGCTCACACTTATTCTAAATCAGGAGCCTATACTGTTAATTTGACAGCAAGTAATGTTAATGGCTCGGTATCAAAATTGGGCACGATAAATGTTCTACAACCTTCCCTATATGCATATATTACGAACATGGGCAGCAAAAATGTCTCTGTAATTGACACATCCACAAACCTTGTTATTGCTACTATAAATGTAGGACATTATCCATTGGGAGTTGTGGTCAACCCGGATGGAACAAAAGCATATGTAGCGAATATGGACGGAACTGTCTCTATAATTGATACATCCACAAACAATGTTATAGGAACGATGGAAGTAGGAAATTATCCTTATGGAATTGCAGTCTCCCCAGATGGAGCAAAGGTATATGTAGCGAACTATGGCAGCAATAATGTCAGTATAATTGACACAACAAATAACACTGTTATAGCCACCGTGCCTGTAGGAGCCACCCCCTTAGGAGTTGCAGTTAGCCCGGATGGAAAAAAAGTGTATATAGCAAACTACAGAAGCGATAATATTTCTGTAATTGACACTGCAACAAACGATATTACAGGCACAGTGAGTGTAGGGAACTTTCCTGTTGGAATTGCAGTGAATCCTGATGGAACAAAAGTATATGTGGCGAATATCAATCCATTCGGAAGTGAAATGAATTACGAACGAATGATTGGCACAGTTTCTGTAATTAATACAACAACAAATAATGTTACAGCGACGGTGAAGATAGGTGAATCTCCCTCCGGCATTGCTGTTAACCCAACTGGAACAAAGGTATATGTAGCGAACTATGGCAGCAATAATGTCAGTGTATTTAACACGTCTACAAATACCGTTACGGCCATAATTTCTGTGGGTGATCGTCCTTATGGAGTTGCAGTAAACTCTGACGGGACAAAAGTATATGTAGCTAATCAGGGCAGCAACAATGTCTCTATAATTGACACTGCTACAAACAAAGTTACAGACACGGTGAATGTAGGAAACAGTCCTATAGCCTTCGGGCAGTTCATAGGAGGAAAATCAGTCATTCCTGATCCAAGTCTCAGCATCAATGCTACGCAAGTAACACCTGAATTAACTGAAGCTGAAAATGGGAAAAGCATAAATTTCAGAAATGGAGAGATTTTTTACCTGATACTTACGGAAAACCCGGGAACACCATATTCTTTGCAACTCAAGCTAAGCAGCGGTCTTACTATCCTAAGTAAAAAGTCGATACCAATGAACCCTCCATTAAAGATCGAAACTCCAGGATATATTATGGGAATAGTTCATATATGGAAAATAAAAATCGACTCTGAAAACGACCAGGAGATAAAAGGAACGTACATACAACCTGTAACGAAAGAAATAGCAAGAACTTATACTGTTTACCTCAAAATAGGCGATGAAGGTGATGATGACACCGATAATGGCAGAAGCGGTGGCAGTAGTGGCGGCTCGCCTGAACCTGCAAGAAATGTTGAAGTAAAAGAACTTTGCCAAGCTTTTGTTGTAAATGGCACGCCTACGAAGTTTGATTTCACGAAAAATGCAACCTGTGTTGTGTATGTAGGCTTTGATTCAAAGAAGACGGTTGGCAAAACCACAATCATTGTCGAGCAATTGAAAAATAAATCCACGCTTGTCTCTAACCTGACTGAAGGAGATGTCTATAAGTACTTCAATGTATGGGCAGGAAACAGCGGATTTGCAAGCCCTGAGAATATAGAAAATCCAACTACTTGTTTTAAGATCGAAAAGTCTTGGCTGCAGAACAAAAGTATAGACCAAGATTCAATTACCCTGAACAGGTACACCAGCAAAACATGGGAACAGCTGCCAGTCAGTCTGTCAGGAGAAGATAGTAAGTACCTGTACTTTATAGCAGATGTTCCGGGATTTTCTTTCTTTGCAATAACAGGAAGGCCGTGTGCTTCTCTCGAAGAAGTTGTAACTGAAATACAGTCTGACAATTCAGATAACTCTGAAAATAAGAAAAATAAAGAATCGGATATTATTAATACGAAATCTGAAGAGGAAAGAAAAGCAGGTATGCCAGGTTTTGATATGGTTTATGGAGTAGCCGGTCTGCTTGGAGTATTTCTATATAGAAGAAGATGAAGAAGGCTAACCATAAAGTCATCAATCAAGTCTGGCTCAGTTAGGCAATATACCCACATGCCAGACTTGAAAACTATTTTTTCTACAAGGATTTGCCTGTGTTTTTCTTTTATTCTTTTTCACTAAGATGTTTCCTGAAGCTCAATGCAAATTTCTAATATATCTGAAACTGTAATATCCTCATGAAACTCCTGCAAATTAGCGCCACAATCATCTGCCTATCCCTAATCCTTACTACAGCCGGATGCACAGATTCGACAGAGACAACTCCGGAACAGTCAGCTCCTAAAACAACTTCTCAAAACGCCTTTACTCCATCAGGCCAGAACCTTACCGTACATTTCCTCGATGTTGGTCAAGGTGACTCCATTTTAATTGAATACAAAAATAAAAATATGCTAATAGATGCAGGAGAAAATGACCAGGGAGAAGTTGTCACAGATTACCTGAAGAACTAGGGAATCTCCACACTGGATTACGTAGTTGCAACCCATCCTCATAGTGATCATGTTGGAGGAATGGATGATATCTTTGACAACTTCCAGGTTGAACATTTCGTTGAGAGTGGAGATCCACATACATCTAAAACCTATGAGAATACGTTAATCTCCATAGCTCTAAAAAATATTCGTTTTGAAAGAGTTAAAACTGGTAAGACAATCGATTTTGATCCTGCCATTGATATTGAAGTCTTAAATCCCGAATCCATCTATTCAGATGACTCGAACGAAAACTCCGTAGTTCTCAATGTAACTTACGGAGAGATCTCATTCCTGTTCATGGGAGATGCAGGCCTTGAAACTGAAGAAAGAATAATGGAAGCAGGGCGTGATATAAATTCTGACATCCTGAAAGTTGGACATCACGCCGGCAGATCCGGTAGTGTAGAAGAGTTTATTTTATCTGTAAGTCCTGAGGTGAGCATTATTGAAGTGGGAGCAAGAAACGATTACGGATATCCTCACCCAGAGATCCTTAACAGACTGCAGAAGACTTCAAAGGTTTACAGGACTGACCTGGATGGCACAATTATCATTACAACAGACGGGTCAACTTTTACAGTTATGACAGAGAAATCCGGGACTACCTCCAGTGGAAATGGAACTTACAGTTCTGTAGCTTCAACAACTGGGACACCAGAATCCAATGAAAACAAAACCACAAGTCCTACCGAATCAAGTGTTTATGTGACCGATCTGAACCTTCAGGAGGAATGGATCCAGATATCAAATATCGGATATTTTCCTGTTTCCTTGGAGGGTTGGAAAATTGAGGATGAAGGCAATAAACATACCTACACATTTCCATCTTATACCTTGAATGCAGGGTTAACTGTAACTGTATTTACTGGAAAAGGTACAGACTCAGCCACTGAACTTTACTGGCAATTGGATGATCCTATATTGAATTATGATGGCACTGTATACCTCTATGATGACACTGGAAAATTGGTCTCAAAAAGAGCTTCAAAGTTAGTCTTGACAGAGTAAAAGAAGATACTGCAGTGCTGCTTGTAAGGGATGAAGAAAAAGTCAAAATTAACATCCCCCTCTTTTTGTTACCTGCTTGCAAGGAAGGAGATGTCCTGGGTATTACCATTGGCAAGGATGTTCAAAAGACAGGAGGATGCGAAGGAGAGAGTTTCGAGCTTACTTGAGAAGCTTAAGAGTAAGAATCGAGGCTGATCAAAGATATCACGAAGTATTTTGTCCTTTTACTTGCCTTAATTTAGGAATGACATAAATATAACTTCTAAATTTCAGGTTGGTAATTGTTCTATAATTTCATTTTCCCAAATAATCATCAAAGACAATGTCATTGGTTAGGAGTTTTCTTGTCTGTAAGCTATCGATTTTAGAGCAAAAATTAGTTCCAAGTTTCCAGCATAAAAACTAAAATCGATGCCCACGTACAACTTCACATCTATATATACTTTTGAGAAATATTCCAGAAACATAGCAATTTATCATGATATCTTCCTTGACCGGAAGCATGAATAAATTTAGGAACATTGAAATACTTATTTTTCAATACGCGAATACATGACAAATGATAGAACAAATATAGTCACTTTAATACTCATTTTATTTGGCGTTTATTTTATTATTTCAACTGCTTTGAGCTATGTTCATCCCAGTAATTCGGATGTATACTTAACTTTAGATACTGAAGATAGCACCTTTAAGATGAGCGTGTACTCTTTAGACATGGAAGGAACTTTCGATGAGACCAAAGAGAATTATAAATTAAAACCAATTTATAACTCTTATGAATATCCATTCTCACTTCCCATGTCAAAATCCGATAATATACATATCAATTTCTTCGGAAAATTTAAATTTGTGAATGAGCAAAGTTTAAAACATCCAGACGAACCCTTTGTAAGGGACCCTGATCACGAAATGAAATTTGTGCTTGATAAAGATTAATGGTTTAATAATCGGGCTTATTTATCCGATTTTTGGTATCTTTTTCAAATTGTATGGGTAAAAGTAAATTTTACATATTTACTGAGAGTTCAAGAATTTAATCAAGACTAAAAACAATCTCATATGACGTATTCAGCTTTAGATCTGTATGAGAAAAATTTTACACACTTTCAGGTTGAAAATTCTTCTTTAAATTTGAAAAGGATACGAGTCTTGTAGACATTCGATATAAATTTGTTCAATTTATCATAAACTCACTCAAAATTACTGGCAGATATTTACTGTCTTTATATCCTATTTTTTCCTATTTCTCAGCTTTCTCAGTTCATTAGATTATAAGGTCCTGTCTTCAGCTGGATTTATCTACCCCCACTTTTTTCCCCACCATCTTTTCCAATGAATAAGCTCATGGTATGTTCCAGCATCTCATAAGAGCTTATTTACACATATTATCCCTAGTTCATTTTTGAGGATATCCCATATATACGGTGCCGTCTGTGGAATCTTCATAAATACCAATTCGTTACTTTTTGGTAGGTAACGGTAGTTATTGGGATAAAAAATTTACTACCAATTTGATGAATATTGGTAGTAATTGGTAGTTACTAAGTGACTCAGATTTTTATTTTGAAACTGTATAAACAACAGCAAGATTTCCAAAAATTACATCGCGAATTATTTTGAAAGAGTCTCTGGCATTGGATTCGTTGAAGGCTTGAATAACTCACATTAACTCAAAGGTCAGTTGTAGCACCTTCTCGCAAGATTTGTATAGCCGAGGCCTGCGAATAAATCAAAAATAAAATGTATATGTAACAAGCCAAAGAAATTAAAATTCAGTAAAAAATATAGGATTTAGGCTTTGAATCTATGCTCTGATTTGGAGATGCTCTTACAGCAACAGTGCCCTGGTGGCTTACGGGTATAGCGCGTAATTGGTTTTCTATTAAGAGAAGATAATGTGTGCACTGATGCGCATCCTGATTCTATCATGAAAGGATACATTGATATTCAGTTTCTTTAAGCTCAATTGTTTTGCACAAAATATTCTTGCTGCAGGTGCAGCGATCATTATTGCCCATCCTCTTATTTATCTTCTTAATCTTTTTAGTTGTGACAATAACGATACGAATAGAATCTTTACATACTTATTCGATATGCCAGCTGCACTTACACATCAGTACCTGTTTACAAATGATGTTATTGGATCGTATCACGTCTTTACTTAAATCTTTGAACATTTAATTCGAGAGGTATAAATAGAAATTATTATAAAAATACTTTAAACAAACAACTTTTTTATAATAATGCACATACATTATTTCAGGGTTTTTAGCAAAATATTCACATCTGCTATTGATGCTATTGATGCTATTGGGGATATTGCATGAGAAATGTGCTTCTACCATTTCTATAAAAGAGCAGAATTGCACGGACATACTTATTCTATTTTAAAAAAGAGCTGGAAAGTTATGACTTCAAACCTTATGAACGAAGAAGAGCTGGAGATCCGGGTACAGGAACGGACTACTGAGCTGGAAAAAGCTAATCAGGAATTACGTGCCTGGATAATCAAGCATAAACGTAAGGAAGAAGAGTTGCTGCAATCCAAATTCAGATATCAAACTTTGTTCAACTCTATCGAAGAAGGTTTTTGCGTCATAGAGATGATCTTCGATGAAAACGGAAAACCGGTAGATTATCGCTTTCTAGAAACAAACTCGGCTTTTGAGAAGCAAACAGGGCTTATCGATGCACAGGGAAAGAGAATGCGAGAGCTTACCCCGGAGCACGAAGAATACTGGTATGAGATCTTCGGCCGGATTGCTTTGACCGGACAACCGGCTCGCTTTCAGTATCATGCCAAGCAGTTGAACCGCTGGTATGACGTATATGCCTTCCGTTTCGGAGAGCCGGAAAAAAAACATGTCGCCATCATTTTCAACGATATAACCGAACGCAAGAAGACCGAGGAGGTGCTACGCCTTTCGGAAGAAAAGTTCTCTATTGCTTTTGCCAACAATCCTGCGGCTATAACACTGACACGTCTCGAGGATGGACTATTTCTGGACGTTAATGACACATGGGTGTCATTAAATGGCTACAATCGGGATGAGGCAATTGGCCACTCCGCCAGGAAAATGAATATCTGGCCTACCGAGGAAGCAGTATCCCGCTTTGTTCAGGAGTTACGGAAAAAAGGCTCTTTGAGCGGATGGGAACAGGAATTCCATAAGAAGTCTGGAGAATCCTATGTAGCTCAGCTGTCAGCTCAGGTCCTGACCATCGGAGGAGAAAAAGTTATTCTTTCGACCCTGATAGACATTACAGAGCGTAAATTGGCTGATGAGGCTTTACGCGAGAATGAGACGCGCTTCCGCACGATGTTCGAGGCACATGGGGCACCCATGCTGCTCATTGAGCCCGACAGCGGGCAGATTATTGACGCCAACGATGCAGCGGCCAGGTTCTACGAGTACTCGCGCGAGCAGCTGCGGGCGATGCGCATCGACAGGATAAACCAGTTGCCGCCCGAGGAAGTCGCCGCCGAGCGCCAAAAGGCTGTGGAGCACGGCAAGAACGTATTCATTTTCCGGCACCGTCTAGCCAGCGGCAGTCTCCGCTGGGTGGAAGTGTATTCCTCACCGGTGACAATCCAGGGCAAGCCCATTCTTTTCTCGGTTATCCACGACATTACAGAGCGCAAGTGGGCTGAGGAGGCACTGAAAGAAGCACATGATTCTTTAGAAGAAAAAATCAGGGAACGTACAGCAGAACTTGAAAAAGCGTATAACTTATTGAAAGAGAGTGAAATAAGTCTTGCTGAAGCCCAACATATGGCACATCTTGGAAACTGGGACTGGAACATTATAACCAATGAAATGTACTGGTCTGATGAAATTTACCGGATCTTCGGTCTCACTCCACAGGAGTTTGGAGCAACTTATTATGGATTTCTTGACTATGTCCATCCGGAAGATAGGTACTATGTGAATAGTGCTGTTAAAGAAGCCCTGGACGGAAAAACCTATAGTATCGATTACCGGATTATCATGGCCAGTGGAGAGGAGCGTACCGTACACGAGCAGGCCGAGGTTATTTTTGACAAAAAGAATAACCCTGTTCGAATGAAAGGGACTGTTCAGGATATCACAGAACGCAAACAGGTTGAAGATGAGCTTAAAAGAACAGGTGAAGAATTGAGAAAGCGGAATCAGGAAATAATAAGTGAGCGTCAGCGCCTTTACAATGTGCTGGAGACGCTGCCTGTAGCTATAGTTCTGTTAAAGCCTGACCATCATATTACCTTTGCCAACCGTGTCTTCCGTGATAAGTTTGGAAACCTCGACAGCCGAAAATGTTATGATTTTTGTTTCGGACTTACCAGGCCATGTGAGTTCTGTGAAGCATTTAAAGTACTTGAAACCGAAAAGCCTCACCACTGGGAGGCCACTATGCCTGACGGAAGAGTGCTGGACGTATATGACCTTCCTTTCAGGGATGTTGATGGTTCACTCAAGGTTCTTGAGATGGACATTGATATTACCGAGAGAAAAAAAGCAGAAGAATCCCTGGCAAAAATGGAACAGGTGCGCATAAAAGAAATTCACCACAGGATTAAGAACAATTTACAGGTTATTTCATCCCTGCTTGACCTTCAATCCGAAGCGCTATCTCATCATGAAGTTTGTAAGATTTCTGATGTTGTAGAGGCTTTTGCAGAAAGCCAGAACAGGGTAATTTCTATGGCCCTCATCCATGAAGAGTTATACAAAGGGGATAAAATCGACACCCTTGACTTTGCAGCTTACCTCCGGAAGCTAACTGAAGACCTTTTCAGTTCATATAAACCAGGAAATAAGGATGTCAGTTTCAGTCTTGACCTTGAACAGGTCGACCTTGGCATGGATATAGCAATACCTCTTGGAATCATTGTAAACGAACTGGTCTCAAACTCTTTCAAGCATGCTTTCCCTGACGAAATTGAAGGCAAAATTCAAATAAATCTTCTCAAAATTAAGAACTCTAGCTCTGTAAGTGATATTGCAGGTTCGGATGGAGATTATATAGAAAAGGGTGTTTTTGATTACATACTTAAGGTATCCGATAACGGAAAAGGAATCCCGAAAGAAATCAATTTTAAGAACACAAACTCTCTCGGACTCCAGCTTGTGGGCATCCTCGTTGAACAGATAGATGGATGTATTAAGGTTAAAAGTGATCATGGAACAGAATTCACTATATGGTTTAACAATCTGGAAATATAAGCAACCTTTCTTTATTTCCTTCCGTATGAAGAGACATTTGAACTATCCGTGATCTATTCTAATTTTTTTAAATATTAATAAGTAGATAATTTTATAAACCTTACTGAATAAAGATTAGAGCCTCCAGCAAAAAAGAGTTTGTTCAGGTGAGGTCGGGATTGGTAATTAGACCTGTTTGCTTGAGATACAGAAAAGTGAGCTGCTGGCTGTCGGGGAAGATTCTGAATGAAAGGGAAACTGAGTAAACCTGATACCGGAAAAAAGCGAGTAGAAGAGATACCAGGCCAGAGTAATCAGTGTTTCATGCTTAAACTGGAAACCAGCGTCTCAGACCCTGGAAAAACAGCTAATCTGGGGCTTTCCGACATCATTAATGTCCAGGCTATCAAGCCTTTAATGGAAGATTTCTATAAACTTACTCACATTCCTATAGGGATAAATGACCTCAATGGCAATGTTCTGGTGAGTGTTGGGTGGCAGGACATATGTATCAGATTCCATAGAGCCCATCCCGAGGCCTGCAAGCATTGTATAGAGAGTGACGTAGAGCTATCCTCGGGTGTCACACCTGGAGAATTTAAGCTGTACAGGTGCAAAAACAATATGTGGGACATTGTGACTCCCATAATGATAAGTGGCAAGCATGTCGGCTATGTTTTTGGAGGACAGTTTTTTTTTGAGGATGAGCCTGTAGATTATGAGCTTTTCCTATCTCATGCCAGAAAATACGGCTTCAACGAAGAGGAATACATAGCTGCGCTTAAAAAAGTGCCGAGGCTGAGTAGAGAGGCTGTGAACACAGGTATGGGCTTTTTCATGACATTTGCCAGCATGCTCTCACAGCTAAGTTACAGCAATATAAAATTAGCCCAATCGCTGGAAGAAAGAGATGCAGTTGTAAATGCATTGCGAGAGAGCGAGAAACGTGAACGGATTCGTTCGGAGGAACTGAAGGCAGTACTGGATGCTGTACCTGTTGCTGTGTTTATAGCACATGACCCCCAGGTGCTTCAGATAACCGGTAACCGCCTTTCCTGTGAATGGCTACGTGTTCCTTCAGGTACAAACTTTTCCAAATCTGCCCCTGAGGGAGAAAGGCCCGGGATGTTTGAGTTATTCAAGAACGGAGTAAAAATCCCACCTGAAAAAATGCCGTCCCAGATGGCGGCTGCAGGTATGGAGATAAATGACTGCGAGCTGGATATTTTATTTGCTGACGGCGAAATTCGACATGTACTGGGTAATGCCAGGCCCTTGCATGACGAGCAGGGTAATTTAAGAGGATCGGTCTCTGCATTTATTGATATCACAGAACGTAACAGGGCAGAAGAAGTCCTTAAAAAAGAGCATAACAATTTAGAGAAAATAGTTGGAGAACGCACAGTAGAGCTTGAAAAGGCTTATAATTCATTAAAAGAAAGTGAAAAACGTCTTGCTGAAGCTCAAAGAATGGCTCACATTGGAAGTTATGACTGGAACATAAAAACTGATGAGGAATACTGGTCTGACGAAATTTATCGTATTTTTGGGCTTGATAACGAATTTGAGCTAAATCACAATATTTTTCTAAAATATATACATCCAGAAGATTTAGATCGCGTTAGTCATGCAATCAATGAAGCATTAAGAGGAAAGCCGTATAACATTGATTATAGAATAATCTTACCTGATGGAAAAGAGCGTGTAGTTTATTCTCAAGGTGGAGTTATTTTTGACGAAGAGAATACACCAATCAGGATGAGAGGAGTAATTCAGGATATTACTGAGCATAAAAAGGCAGAAGAAAATCTGACACGAATTGAGGTTGCTCGTAAAAAGGAAATCCACCATAGAATAAAAAATAATCTACAGGTAATATCTTCTCTTTTGGACCTTCAGGCTGAAAAGTTCAATAACAGAGAATATGTGAAGGATTCGGAAATTATTGAAGCCTTCAGGGAAAGCCAGGACAGAGTGACATCAATTGCCCTGATTCACGAGGAACTGCATGAAGGAAGAGGAGACGATGCGCTTAACTTTTCACAATATTTGCAGAGACTTCTTCAAAATCTGTTTCAGGCATACAGGTTTGGAAATACTGAGATTTGCCTAAAACTGGATGTTGAAGAGAATATTTTCTTTGGTATGGATACTGCGGTTCCTTTAGGAATGATTATTAATGAACTTGTTTCCAATTCCCTTAAATACGCATTCCTGGACAGAGAAACCGGGGAAATCCGGATTAAACTTTTCAGTGAAGAGGAAAAAAACGAAACCGGCAATAAAGATGTTAAAGATGTACTTTCTGAGAGAAGCCCCAGGTATACACTTATCGTCTCGGATAATGGAACTGGCATTCCCGAAAACATTGACCTGGAAAACTCGGATACTCTTGGTCTGCAGCTGGTAAACATTCTGGTAGATCAGTTAGACGGCACTGTTGAATTGAAAAGAGATCATGGAACGGAATTTATTATAAATTTAGAAATACATGATAGTTAAAACTCCAAATCCAGCCTGAGACTTTTTTTCTTTTTTAATATTCAATTATACAAATTTCATAGATGACTGTTTTTTAGAATGCATTACGAGAATTCCTGCCTAAAATGTTAATCCTGAATCTTTTTCCGCTTTCTTCTGTTAAGTAGCCAGCTTACGGAGAGAAAAACGATAGTTGCAAGAGCTGCATAAGCTGCTATAAGTAAAAAAGAACCGTATTTGCCAGCAAAAAGAGGGTGTGTATTATTTATCTGCTCGTTGCTCGGATACATAATATCCTGCCTGTCAGTGCTATGGTCCAGTCCCAGGGCATGTCCCAGTTCATGCTTTGAAATTGCGAGCATTGCAGAATCACTATATGGTACCCATCTCATCCACTGATAGCTTCCAACTCCAAGAATTATGTCCACTCTTACAAACCGTTCGTCAGCAATGTAAGGAATTGCAGCGCCTGCGACTCCTTCAGGAGCACCCTGATCTTCCTGCAGGCTTTCTACCCATCTTATCCTGATATCAGCGTTTTCGGAATCTACAAGCTTAAAAACAGGGATGTACTTTAACTTTCCATTCCCACCTGCTTCCCAGTAATCCAGGGCTTTATGTACCTGTGCAGAATAGGCAGGACTATAATGAGGAGGTACATTTTTGTCATCTATATACACGGTAATAGGTGAATGGTCCCAGGGGTAGTCTAGAATTCTGGGATAATCTGACTCAGAGGCTGTCGAAACTATGGGTAAAGTAACTACCATCAGCGAAAGTAAAAAAAGCAATTTTATTCCGGAGCTATAGTTTGGGATAATACAAATCTGCCTCCTTATTATCAGCTAATAATTTCTAAAAATTTAACTAAAAAGAATTAATCTCTCGCATAAAATCGTCCCTGGAAATGCATTTAATTAGATTGGATTTATGCCTTTTTAGTTCTTTAGATATGACATTCTGATTTTTCGGATCTAACCAGCAGAGTTGAGTTTTCAGCTAATAAAAAAAATGAACTTTAACGTTAGAAAATAAAAATAAATTAAAAAAGTTCAATCATTGACACTTATTTCAAAGTTAAACCAGGTTTGTCAGTCAAATAAAATCTATTTCTCATTCAAATAAAATCTATTTATCAGTCAAATAAAATCTATTTCTATTTGTTACGCTATTATAATTTCAGATCTGAGAAATTCTTACCCCCAATTTATTAAGTCCAACTTTAGATGTAGCCTGTCCTGGTTTTGTCCACATACATTCTTTCGATGCTTTACATATTCGAATCTAAATTTATTACAATATATTACAATATAACGTATTATATAATAAATATTTATATAGTGTGCCTTACCAAAGATTAAGCATGGGAACATTAGAAACTTCAAATGAAACAATGAATAATGTGAAAATTCCATTTTCTTTTAATACAATACCGGATAAGGCATTAGCCTGGTTCTCGGAAAACCTGGAAACGCTCCTGTTTATTAGTTTAATAACCATAGCAACTGTTCTTGTCGCAAGGACAGTAAATAATTTTTTAATAAGGTATTATAAAAGAGCGAGCTCCAGACTGCATATTGACCTTACGACTTTCCGTATGTTCAGGCATCTGGTGGTTGCAGCAGTCTATTTTATAGGCATTGTTGTAATAATATTCCATATTCCCAGCCTGCGCAGCCTCTCAGTTGCTCTGTTGTCCGGTGCAGGGCTTGCAGGTATAATCATCGGTTTTGCGTCCCAGAACACTCTGAGCAACATTATTGCAGGCATCGCCCTTGCTATATTTCAACCATTCAGGGTTGGAGACCGGCTGACTGTAATGAACGAATATGGAAAAGTCACTGACCTTAACCTCAGGCATACAGTTATTTTAACTTCGGACAACAGGCGCCTTATTATTCCCAACTCGGTAATCAGCAGCGAAGCGATACATAACTGGACTATAGAAGACCCTGCAGTTATATGGCCAATAGATATCGGGATCAGCTACGACTCTGATATCAGTCTGGCAAAGAAAATTATGGTTGAAGAAGCAAGAAAGCACCCCAAAATTATGCCTCCCCATACCCAGGAGTACTGTGTTTTAAAGCCCGGGATACTGAAGTCCGATATCCTTGCAAATCAATTGAATCCATCAATCATTCACACCATAGACCCTGATTTCAGGGAAAGAGGGAAGGTCAAAATATATTTAACAGAGTTTGAAGATTCTGCCATAAACCTCCGCATGCATGTCTGGTTTAAGGATAGAAGTGATGCATACAGTGCTGCATGCGAAATTAGAGAAGCAATCAAAGTGCGTTTTGATAATGAAGGTGTTGAAATGCCATATCCTTACAGAACTATCGTATTCAAGAAAGATAGCGATAAGGGAAAGGGTTCAATAAAAGCAGCCTCATTAGAAGAAATTAATATTGAGTACGCTCCAATTAGCAGGTTAAATGTTAATGAAGATAAAATAAAGGATAAAACAGACCATTAAACAGAAGACAGGTATTATCATAATATTATAATGGGAAACGGAAAAGATGAGTAAAAAAGATTAAAAAGAATTGCAAACAGAACTGAAAATCAGTTCTGTTTTTTCGATATTTAATGGTTATTTATTCTTATCCCTGATTTTTGCTTAAAGATTAAAAAATCGAGGTTCAAGAAAGGAAATAAAGTTTGTAGACAAATATTCTCTTTCAGTCCTCTTCTTCTGCCTCAGGGTTCATAAACTCTTCAAAGCATGTAAGACAAATACACCTGTCGTCGGAGGATATCTCCTTAAAGTCTACCTTTGGACCACCGGGTTTTATGGTTCCCAGCCTCAATACATAGAAGTGCTCACTGAATTCTATTGGCTGCCCGCATCTCGAACATAAGAAGGGCGGATTCTCAACCGAGTCAGTTGCACACTCTATACATATTAGATCAGACTTATCCCCGTGAACATCCTTGAATTTAATTGGTTTCATATCCTGGCTGGTATCGACGACCAGCACATCTTCTAACAATTCCCGACCACAGATATTGCAAAATTCCTTTATTTTGCCGCCTCCCTTCATTATGTATCTATTCCAGAGTTTATGCAAAGTAAAGTACCGGGCCTGTAAAAGGTTCAATATCCCCGTTTTTCACTCAATTTATTCTCCTTTCAGGCTCATATATCATTTATATCGTGTAAGATATTTAAAAATATTGTTATTTTAGTATGTTGTCACTTGATTCAGAATTTTCACTTTAGAGTTTTTCTTTTTTCTGTAAAGATTTTTCTTAGAACTGTATTAGTCCTGGAGTTGAAAATTCCTGCAGGATATCAGACATTTGAAATCACTTAATGAATATATGGGAAAGCTGTTTCAACTTACGATTTCTGTGACTTTACTGCACAATAATTTGGGGGGGAGGGAGCATATGAAATATACCTGGTAAGGATAAATACCTGGTAAGGATAAGTTCGCGAGCATATAGAATATACCTGGCAAGAATAAGGCCACAAGCCCAGATCTGCCCTGAGCTCTTTCTCCGTTCTCTCCTCATTCATCTTTAGAGCCTACTTTTAATAAAATAATTGAAATCAGGCACCTGAACTCAGAAATAAAATTATATTTATATTGAAATTCACAATAAAAGTAAAATAAGCTGGTTAAATAAAATCTGATTTTTATCCGATCCCGGTTTTAGAATTCCAGATCTATCGATTTTACTTTGCATTCATATCTTCCACTAACATAATTGGCGGTTGTGCATGCTTTTGACAAAATAATCCAAGTGTTTTCATTTCTTCTGAAATTTGTTATGATAGCTTTATTTATAATTAAAAATCATTATATATCTGGTGATCTTTGTATGTGTCAATCCGAAGTCTATGTAGCGGCAGATCTATACCTCGGATACAATAATATTATCAGGCGCAACAATCGCCCGTTTATGGATGTTGAAGAAATGAATAAATTGTTGCTCAAGAACTGGAACGATACCATTTGCTCGGATGATATTGTTTATTTCATGGGCGACATATCTTATGGAGGAAATGCAAAAGAACTAGATTACTGGTTGAAGCGTCTGTCAGGAAACATTGTATTTATAAAAGGAGACGATTATTTCTCCGAAGAGATTGAATTCCTGCTTGATTATGTGACCGTAGATATTGGTAACAGGCACTTCTGTCTTGTACATAACCCTGCAGATGCACCGGAAGATTTCGATGGCTGGATAATTCATGCACACAATTATAGCCACGACCTTCAAAAACACCCCTTTATAGACCGCGAAAGGAGGACAATAAATATCTCACTTGAGGCCACAGAATATCGCCCAATATCATTTACTGAGATAGAAGGAATTGTCTCCTGGGCTGAGTCGATTTATTCTGCACCGGACTACCTGGCTACTTATGAAGTTCCTGAAGATATTCTGGATTAAGTAATAATTATGATTAAGAGGATTCCGGAGATTAAAAGCGCCTGCAACAGGAATCCATTGTCTATTTTTATTAATTTTCAATGATTTTTTTGTTAATTGTTCCGGCGATTTTTTACTAATTTTTTTAATTTCTTTTGTTAATCTTTTAATTTCTTTTATCAATTTTTTAATTTCTTTTACCAATCTTTTGACGATTCTTCCAGGCCCATCGAGCCTGTATGGCAGAATCTGTTACCTCAAAATCCAGAAATAACATCGAATTGATTATTATTTACTGCTCCAGATTGGTTAATTCTTTTTAGGTCTGGATTATTCCTGATAATGTATAAGGTTTTGTTATTTTTGAAAGAGAATGAGGAACTCAAAAAGTTAATAACTGACTTCATCGGTTGTGGGTACGGAGAAACGCATGGATAACTGTCCTGGTAACCAGAGAAAATGCCCTGTTAGTCAATGCCATATAAACTATGTTCCAGAATTGAATGTCAATACCCGGTGCATTTAAAGAAAAATGGTAAGCAAATAGTTACTCTGGAATAAGTTATCCGATAGAAAATGTAATAGAATTGATAGGAGAGCCTGCAAAACAAGGGGGAATGAAAATAACAGATAACAAAAGCACAATTTTGATCTATTATCACGATGACAACGACGGATGCTGTGCAGCCGCAGTCGCTGGAAATTATTATGATCGGAATGAATTTGCTATAAAATTTGTTCCTATTAATTACGGAAAAGAGCAGTGGAGTGAGGAAGAAATTGGGGCAGCCGAAAAAGTATGGCTTCTTGATTTTGCAAGTGATAGAATGGACGAATTCGTAAAGGTTTGCGGATCCAAACTGATCTGGATAGATCACCATAAAACCGCTATGGAGAAATTCCCGGACCTCTGGAATTCGAGCCATATTCCCGGGATAAGGTCCACTGAAAATGCAGCCTGTGTACTCACATGGGAACATACACATCCTGAATACGTCCCCCCTCCTGCAGCTGTTGCCTATATAGGTGATAAAGATATATGGAAATTTGAATACGGTGAGACCAGAGCTTTTAACGCAGGCTTTAGCCTGATGGTGAAAACTCCTGATGACCCGGTATGGGACGTGCTCCTCAGTTCCGGTTTAGAGTACGAGGATACCGTAAACAAAATGATATCTATTGGTGAATTGCTCCTTGAATCTCAAAGTTACAAAATTCAAAAATCATTCGAACGCGGGGTAGACTGCACTTTTCACAACCTGAGAGCCAGGCTTGTAAACACAACGGGGAGTGTTTCCGAACTTGGAGAATTCATATACAAGAAGCCTGAGTATGATATTGCCGTTATGTGGCAGGCTGTTGAGGATACGGTAGTGTTCAGCCTGAGGTCCGATTCAGGAAATCCTGACTCGCCTGATTGCGCCGAAATAGCTAAGCAATATGGCGGCGGAGGGCACAGGAACGCAGCTGGATTCCAGAAAAAGAATATGGATTTTCCGCACCTGCTTTTTGGGGAATAAAAGTGAAAAAGTTAATATATTTGATTTTTACCAGCCTTATTTCAATCCTCAATAAGCATACTGAGATTATTTCCCATAACTTAATAAAAAAATTCTCAAGAATTCTAAGTTTAGTAGAGACTGACTGTGTGAATAGATTTAGAGGTCCTTGAAAGAAAATATAGTGGGATATGGAGCAGGAATTGTAATTGTAGTGAAAGAGAAGAAAATAGAATGCAGTCTACATTACTTTCTTTTCAGAATATTATATCAATTTAGTAAACACCATACAATCATCGTTCCCAGAATACTATCAAAATAATGTTAGTTCAATAAGATAACTATTTATAGGGAGTTGATGTACTTATTATCAAGATACAATCAAAAAACGACTTTATAGTGGGGGAAAAAAAATATGAGGATAAGAGTTGTTAGTTCGAGGGAAGAGATCTTTACACTTAATCCGAATGAGCGTCTTGTTCACCTGGCTTTCAGGCCTTCAAATAAGGACATTTTTTCCCTGGTTGAAACATGTCCAAAGGTTGAGGTAATTCAATTGCCTAAATCTTACATGGCTACGGTCTCAAAGTCCATAGAAATGTTCCTTCAGATGCAGAGAGTTCAGCTCCTTGAAGGAGATGTCTGGGGACACAGGAAAGACATTAACGAGTACTATGCGGTCCCGTCTTCGGTGGTTGAAAAAATAAAAGTAATGAAAGCAGAAGGTAAACCCGCTGACGAAATCGAGAAAAAGGTTTCAAGGGAAAGCAAACTGAACCCTGCAATGGTAGGCTATATCCTGAATAAAGAAACAGTCGTATGAATCAAGTAACGATAATAAGCTGGTAGGTGTTCAATGGAGATTAGATAGACAGAAATGGGTTGATCTGTCGGCATCTAATCTCCAGTCTAAATAATTTCAACTCAAACTTCAAAGCTTTCAATTTTTTACTTCTTTTTTATTAACCAACTGCTACAACATATTTCAGGTCATTTATTTTTGAAAATTCTGAGAAAGCAGCAAAAGCTGACTCTCTGGCATAGCAACGTTTATTTTGACTCAAAGCCGATTAATCGTATATGGCGGATATTGCGGGGAGAAAAGATTTACGAGAGGCTGATCTAGAAGGTGCTGATCTTCGAGGAACTAATTTTCAAGGAGCCAACCTTGAGAAGACTAACCTTATAAAATCTAACCTTA
Source organism: Methanosarcina hadiensis (assembly GCF_046529725.1). Classification (GTDB taxonomy): domain Archaea; phylum Halobacteriota; class Methanosarcinia; order Methanosarcinales; family Methanosarcinaceae; genus Methanosarcina; species Methanosarcina hadiensis. The sequence goes on from NZ_CP136241.1 coordinate 3,068,931, forward strand.
GCGAAGCGAATCTTAAAGGAGCTAACCTTAAAGGGGCAGATCTTTTTGAAGCCAACCTTAAGGAAGCTCACCTTGAGGAAACTCATCTCATATGGGCTGACTTGAGATGGGCCAACCTTGAAGATGCTTATCTCGAAAAGGCTCATCTTGAAGGAGCTAAACTTGAAGGCGCCAATCTTAAAAGAGCTGACCTTAAAGAAGCTAACCTTGAGGGAGCTAATCTTATAAAAGCTAATTTAAAAGATTCAAATCTTGAAAAAACTAACCTTAAAGGAGCAAATCTTGAAGGAGCCAACCTTGAAGGAGTAAATCTTAAAGCTGCTTTCCTTGAAGAGGTTTATGCTTAACACCTGACAGGCTCTCCAAAGTGAAAACACTTTATGACACGAAACTGGATGAAGAGCTTTTCAGGCAATTAAAAAAAAGTTTCCTGCCCTTTTTGAGAAATCAGAGTAAGATAAATAAAATAATCCAGTTAGACATTTGATGCTGGTTATAACCCGAGAATTGCACCGAAGTTTTTTCTTTTTCATTTTTCTATTGATTACTCAGGTTCAGGTCTTACTTTCTCATGGAAGAGCTCATACTATGGAGGTTAATATTTATGATCCAGATAATAAAACAGCTGAAACATTAACTTTCAGTTACTGATACTTCCTTAAATAAAGAAAGATCATCATGGGAACGCCTCGTAAAATCAATAAAATCAAAATAGCCTATTTTTCAGGGACAGGAGGTACAGCCCTGGTCGCCGATACTCTTGGGAAGGAATTGGCAGGGCGCGGGATATCTGTTATAAAATCAGAGATCAGGACAGGAAATACTCATTCTGAGGATAAAGAAGATCTTCTAATACTGTTATTTGCCGTACACGCATTCAATGCCCCGGAGATTGTATATAAGTGGATCACCAGCCTCCCTGAAGGCTGCAGGACTGTCCCCGCTGCTGTGATATCTGTTTCCGGAGGCGGAGAAGTGACTCCAAATACAGCCTGCCGTATTAGCTCCATTCGCAAGCTGGAAAAAAAGAATTATACGGTTGTTTATGAAAAGATGATGGTAATGCCTTCAAACTGGGTTGTAAAGACCGATGACGGGCTTGCCATCAGACTGCTTGAGATCCTGCCCTCCAAGGTTGAGCGTATTGCTGGTGACCTGCTGGCAGGAGTTGTGAGAAGGACGAGACCGAAACTCATAGACCGCATATTCTCAAAGGCAGGAGAAATGGAGAAAAAAGGATCAAAGTTTTTTGGACGGAATATCAGGGTAGACGATAACTGTAACAGCTGCGGCTGGTGTGCAAAGAGCTGCCCGGCAGACAATATAAAAATGTTAAATAATATACCGGTATTTGGCAAGGATTGTTTCCTCTGTTTGAGGTGCATTTACGGATGCCCAAATAATGCACTCGCGGCAGGAATATTCAAATTTATTATCCTGAAGGACGGATACAACCTGAAAGATATTGAAAAAAGGATGAAAGGCACTTATCAGGAACCGATAGAGAATCTGGCAAAAGGATATTTATGGAAAGGGGTGAAGGAATATCTGCTTGAGCACTGAATTCCAGACCCAGACGGATAACCATCATTAACAGGAGGGTGAGGTTTTCAGGCCAAATCTTCAGTTCACAAATGCTATCTTATGAATGCACGGCACTTGCCTGAGAAAATAAGTATGGACTATGTTTATTTATGCTTGCATTAAAACTTTTAATATTACGAAGCAATTTAAAATCAAACAATTTTTGATACAATTAATTTAAAATAATTTATTTTATTATTATAGGTTGGAGTTGGGAAGAAAGGGGTATAATCTACCACATAAGGAATTGCCTGGAAGCCATTATCCTTCTTCAAATCGATTTGCTTGGGGGAGCATAATAAGATTTAAGACTGCATTGGGGGATGCAGTACGGATTCAGTGCTTCCGGGCTTCTTCTTACGGTGCGCCTCGTCTTACGGTTCTTAAGCTTTTTTCAGACCATTTTAAGTTTTTTTCAAACCTTTTTTGACTTTAATTTAGTTTTGATTAAGAAATCTTATATAAAGAATAACCAGGTCCTGGTAAAGCGATTTAAAGAATAAAAAATAGAATTTCAGGGTATAAGAAAACATAATCTCAGGGTATGCCTAAAAATTGCAAACTAGAAATTATAGCAATAAAACAACTGCACAGAATGTTTTTAAAAAAATAACCCCTTATACTAAAAATGGGGGAAAAAAATGCCATATAAAAGCAATTCTGAACTGCCAGACACTGTTAAGGAAAATCTTCCTGAGCACGGCCAGGATATTTATAGAGAAGCTTTCAATAGCGCCTGGGAAGAATATAAAGACCCTTCAAAAAGAAAAGGAGATGCTTCAAGGGAAGAAACCTCACATAAAATTGCGTGGAGTGCTGTTAAAAAAAAGTATGAGAAGGACTCTAAAGGAAATTGGGTAGAGAAGGATTGAAAGAGTAGAGAAGGACTGAAATCATGATTTTCAGCACCTTCTGATGTCTATTTTTGGATTTTAATTTGTTTTTGTGAATCTGATTTTTATATTGGTTTTTATACTGGTTTTTATACTGGTTTTTCGGGTTGATTTACTTTTAAAAAGGTAAGAAACTTGCGTTCTACCATCTTTTTACCTTACTGTCTTCAGTATTTAAGAATCATACACTGCGGTCGTACTCTACTTTGTCCACTTCGGAGATACTGTTAATTGCATTAATGTTCTGTACCGCAAGCGTGCCGGTAATTACCACGTCCGGACCTTCCTGAACATTTTTTATCTTAAACCCGCTTCCTTCCAGTTCAATTGCCACTTTTTCAAGAATCGCATCCTCTTCCAGAAGTACCCTGACGTTAACACGTTCCTCAGGTCCCAGCTCAAGTTTGTCTTTGACTATTGATGTCAGCTCTGCAGAAAGTTTCGATGAAGTCAAATTTATCCCCCATATTCGTTTTAATCGCTCTCACATAAATATCTGGCTATTCTTCTCCTGCTGTACCGGAAGACCTGCTATTAAGGGAAAAGTGAGCTTATAATTGAGGAGAGTAAAGTGGCTGAAAAATACAGTTTTTGCTATATTAATTAACAGATATATTCCCAAAATAGAAAACCGAATCTTTCAAATAAATGTATATTATACAAGGTATATCCCCGGAGAATCTAGCTTATAAATGCATACCCCCAAATAATACGGATTTTATACTAAGGCATATCTCCGAATAATCTAACTAGTTTTATACTAAGGGAGGTATTTATTTAAATACATGGATAAAGACCTCCGGAAAGAATAGGATACAAATGAGGTGAGCAGATACAGGTGCCGCTAGCAGAAAAAGTCAGGATAAGGCCTTATGAGATAATACTCTGGTTAGCGCTGGCAGGTCTTCTCTATATAATTAGCCGGAGTAATTACCTCCTTTTCCATACTCTGGCAGAGTTATTCAGTATATACGTAGCATATGTCGTTTTCCTCATAGTATCGAAATCAAAAAATCGGCTGGAGAACAGGTACCTTATATTTATAGGAATTGCGTATTTTTTCGTTGCGAGCCTGGATCTTATTCATACATTTGCATACAAAGGGATGGGCATTTTTCCTCAATTTGATGCAAACCTTCCCACTCAGCTCTGGATTGCAGCCAGATACATGGAAAGCATATCCCTGTTTATAGCTCCGCTGTTATTAAAGGATTATAACGAAGGAAACATAAAAGGAGATAAGGCAACAGGAGAGAAAAAAAGGTTTTTCTGGCAAGTTTTTTTCATATATTCAGGGATAACGGCTGTCTGCATCATTTGGCTCTGTAGAAATCCTCTAAGTTTTATTTTTTCCCAAAAATATATAAAATAAAATATTAAAATTGCTCCTTATCTTTTGTCCCCACAAAAAACGAGGAGCAATTCCTATTGTCATCAAATAAATATATTAATTTTATTGATCTCAGTCTTAAAACGGTTCAGTCTTCCAGACTGAACCTTTACTCCTGTAAATATTCCAAACGTATTTATACTCAACATCAGCTTCTTGTTCTTGTTTTACTGAAGGAGTATATAAGTACAGACTATCGAGATTTTGTAGAGCTTATTGACCTCATGAGCAGTATAAAGGAAAAACTTGACCTTGATAAGATTCCACATTACACTACTCTTCAAAAGTTTATGTCCAGAATCCCTTCGTCATTATTTAACATAATTTTGTCAAAAACTTTAAAGCTATTTTATTCACATGGAGAAAATGCTTCCATTACAGCAATTGATGCAACTGGGTTTACGAGTTCTTATGCAAGTTATTATTATTCTCGAAGAACAGGGAAGCTCCGTAGGAGCTTCCTTAAAACTTCAATAGCAGTAGATACTGATAGAAAAGTAATTTTAGGATGGAAAATAAGTCAAAAAACGGATCATGATACCAAGCATGCAAAAGCTCTGATAAGACAATCAAATAGAACAAAAAAATCTGAATGTTATGTCCTTGATAAGGGGTATGATTCTGAAAAAATTCATACTTTAATTAGAGAAGAAATAAAAGCAGACTCAATTATACCTTTAAGAGTAAGAAAAAGGAAAAAAATCAAAGGAAAATATAGAAAACAGCTACATTTTACCTTTGATAAAACAAAATACAATAAACGGAACATAGCAGAAACAACATTCTCTGTTGTCAAAAGAAAGTTCCGAGAAGTACTCAGGGCAAGAAAGTTCTATAATCAAGTTAAAGAAATAAAAATTAAACTGATAGTGTATAACATAAACAAAAAAGTGGTAGAAATAACTTGCATAAATTAAGGATTTCTACAAAGCCCATCATTTCAATCTTTATAACTGGAAGTTTTCCGGACTCTTATATTGAGGGTTCAGGGCTTACACGTTTTAAAATCATAAGCGAATATATAATATCATTTATTCTTCTCTGCTCGCTTATTCTTTTATATAAAAAACGAGATAGGTTCGAGGCGCGTGTTTTCAGACTGGTAGAAGCGTCAATAATAGTTACAATTCTTGGAGAGCTTGTTTTTACCCTTTATATAGATGTATATGGGTTTTTCAACTTTTTAGGTCATTATTTTAAAATTCTTTCATTTTACCTGATCTACACCGCGATAGTTGAAATCGGATTTGAAGCCCCTTACAGCCTTCTCTTCAGGGAACTTAAACAAAGTGAAGAGGCCTTCAAACAAAAAGCAATTTTCCTTGAGGATGACCAGGGCAGAATATACAATATGCTAGGTGTGAAGATTGCTGATCCCGGAAGGGTACCGGTAATGGAAAATGAGCGGATTGGACAAAAGAATTACAACCCGCTTGTGGGAGATATGAAAGGATTTATTGGGCTCAGGCTCAACAGGAATTTTGAACCTTTATTCATAGAGGGAGAAATTGAAGAGATTACAGGTTACGATAGAGAAGATTTTCTTTCAGGCAGGGTAAAATGGGCGGAAATAATTGAGCCTGAAGACATGCCCTCGATCCGGGAAAATATCAAGAAATTAGCCTCTAAAGATGAATATTCCGATGAAATCGAATACAGAATACACAGAAAAGATGGAGAAACCAGATGGGTGGCACAAATACTTAAGAAACTTCCAGAAAACTCCGAAACGCCCGGGGATATACAGGGAATTATCCGCGACATTACCGAGCGAAGAGCAGCTGAAGAGACGCTGAAAAAAATCGATGAAGCACGAATTAAAGAAATCCACCATAGAATTAAAAACAACCTTCAGGTGATTTCTTCCCTGCTCAGCCTCGAAGCCGAAAGATTCAGCGACAAAAAAATGCTTGAAGCTTTCAGGGAAAGTCAGAACCGTGTTACCTCCATGGCTATTATCCACGAGGAGCTGTATAAAGGAAACGAAATTGACACCCTCGACTTCGCAGCTTACCTCAGAAAATTGACTGCGGATCTGCTTAATTCTTATTCCATACAAAAGGACAGTATTGGACTAAAACTGCAACTTGAAAAAATTTGCCTTGGAATGGATACTGCAATACCTCTGGGTATAATTGTTAATGAACTGATCTCCAATTCTTTGAAGCATGCTTTCCCGGAAGGAACTGAAGGTGAAATACTCATAAACTTTGGCAGAACTGACAGCTTCACTCCAGACACAGGAAATTCTGAAATAGCGGAGTGTGTCAATGGAAAGAACCCTCCTTTTAAACTGATTGTGGCAGATAATGGAAAGGGAATTCCGGAAGGAATAAACCTTAAAACTACAGAATCTCTTGGGCTGCAGCTGGTAGACATTCTTATTGACCAGATTAACGGATGCATTGAACTTAAAAGAGGCAAAGGGACTGAGTTTATAATCCTGTTCGGAGACCTTGGGAAGTAAGTGCTTACTGAAGTTTTAAGATTCTATGTTTTCAAGATTATGTTGTTTTAAAGAGTATATTGTTTTAAAGAATCCTGTTTTAAAGATTATCTTGTTTTAAAGATTCTGCTGTTTTCAGGATTATATCATTTTCAGGATTCTGTTTTTAACTAAATTTACGGCGTTAACTCAGAAAATTTTCTGCATGGACAGGAAAGAGAGTATTCGGAAAACGTTTCTTAATCACGTTTTATGAATTATACAGTACAAAGAAAAAAATTTAAAATTATATGCTAAAAATTATTGATAGTAAAAATGGAAAGTAATTAAAAGTAAAAAGTAGCGAAAATAAAAAAGTAATAAAAATTTAGAAGAAATAAAACTGTAACATACTGGACTTAAAAAGTAACACATAAAGAAAGAATAATAAAATTATGAAGCAATAAAATTAAAAGAAAAAAGAAATGGAGCCTGAAAACACGCTCTGGTGATTCAGGCAGTAACATCCTTTCTGAGGATGTACGCAACCATTTCGGGGTTCAGTTTGCTTTCCCTTGAGACCTTCTCTTCAATAGCCTCAGTGGATTTGCCTTCAATCTTCAGTTCCTTTATCTCCTCAATTATTGAGGAAGGAATGCGGTAATACTCGTTTATGTCCTTTCTGTGTCCCCAGACATCTCCTTCGATTAGCTGAATGCGCTGCATTTCCAGGAACATTTCTATGGACTTTGAGACCGTGCGCCTGTAAGATTTGGGCAATTGAATTACCTCAATTTTCGGGCAGTTTTCAACCAAGGAGAAAATGTCCTTATTTGAAGGCCTGAAAGCCAGGTGAACTATTCTTTCGTTTGGATTCAGTGTAAAGATTTCTTCTCTAGAACTCACAACCCTAATTTTCAAAGTTTGTCCTCCCGATCTATTGATTTTTTTTCACTTGATAGTAAAAAATTCTTCGTTAAATATTTTTCTATAACTACATGATTTATTTGCAAATAACTAGTATTTACATTCTTTCTTTTGTTATTTCATATTATTTAAGGAGTCAAGAGGAATCAAGGGATGTAGACGCATTTATCCCGACAGATTAAATAAATTTAAGACATTACGTTCTTAGAAAATAGTATTCAGGAAACTAAGAAAAATCCATAATATAGTGAAATTTTATTTCTCTTGTCACAGGGAAGACACGGGTCAGGGCATCCTTAATATTTTATCTCATACCTCTGTAAACTCCAAACTAACCTTTTTATTTTATAGAAACCTTTACTGGATTTATTTTTGTAAGAATCATATCGATTAAGCCTTACAAATTTACCTGTAGATTTCTCGACCTCAGTCCAGCCACCAGATCATACGGAACGAAAAAAATCTGGACAGGCATTAAACTCGTCGGAATTTAATTTGATCTTTTATCATCGAAATAATCTTTAATAAATGTATCCATTTTGTATGATAGTCAGAGAGTTTAAGTGTATGAATAAGCAGGAGACTAAAAAGTAGAGAAACATATATGAAAAACAAGAGATTAAAAGTCCAATTTAAGAGACTTCAGGAAAACTGCCTCCCTACAGGCCAGGAGAACAAAAATAGGAAGTCACCTGAAATATGGTAGTTTTCGGCAGAGTGAGGGACACTCTACCAAAGAAACTTAAATTTAACAGAAATTAAACATAGTATCAGACCAGTGTGGGGACCACCAGTACACAGACACCGTACAGCAGCATCAAAAGTACAATCTGAATAAAAATAACGTCCAGATAAAATTTGAATTTGGCTCCCAGACCTTCAGAATTATCGTCAGGTATCCTTCTTTTACGAATGTTTCCAACCTGGCACTTCATGCCTTCACTTATGCGTCTATTAATTTCCATCTGCGCATTGATTCCTTCTTCCAAATAGTAACCCCCTCAAAATTGTATTTTAGAACAAGAGTTCCAAGGTGTTTCCTTATTTTTTAGAACATAGTTTTTTCATTTCCGGAGATCTCTATAGATTTGTTCAAGTTTAAACTGTAGTTTTTCCATTCCATTTCTATTTTCCATATCTTATTCTGAGGCTCGTTTACTTCTAACAGTTCATATGCTGGACTGTTACACCAATTAAATAGGGACTATGGTCGGCACAATGTATATGTAAACAATATACAGGATCACTATAAACATGATATGCATGAAGACCATGTCCACAAACCATGGTTTTACTCTGAATTTAGACAGATCATCCCCCCGGACACTATCTATATCCATTAGATTCTTTCCTTATGCAGTGCCAGCAGGCCCTTAAATCTCATATAAGCGTGGGTACGATAAACACGCAAAGAGCATATAGGACCAGCAGTATCACAATCTGTGAAAAAATAACGTCCAGATAGTATGCTTTGGATTTCATCTTTTGCAAAGAATATTCCCCCCATATTTTTAAAGATTGTATCTACATTCAGTTGATTTTTAACGTTCATATATTCGAAATTATAACTTTTACATAGTTGTTTTAGGTAAACTATGCTCTTTTTAAATAAGTTCCATTAATAGAGCTTTTTAAGCTACTGGCATAAATACGAGTCCGGAAAATGAAACAGCATCATCAAGCTCGTACAATTCAGAAAAATCAACGCCAGATAGCTCCCATAACTACAGGACTCTCTAAAGAATTCCCCCTAGTTACATAATTAATTCGTATCGTATATTAATTTTACTAATTAACGAGCCGGATTTCAAAAAAACGGTTAAAATAAGCAAGGATTTGTCTAAATAGAATCAAAAAAGAATCTTTAAAGGCGAAAAATAATAAATATTGTTTGAAATTGAAGTTATGTGATAATACTGTTTCAAAACATAACGCAGGTACAAAACTTTAACTAAAAATTTAAATAGTTGTTTGGTTTTATCATATGTAAAAGATTTCTGGCCAGTAGTATACCCAGAGGCCTGTTAATTGAAGGGGGATATATGAGTAATAAGATAGAAAATCTATACGGCGGACCGGCTATAATTTTGACTGTTATTGGAATATTGGTGACTTCTTTTTTGTTTTACTACATGTTTAAATACGCAGACGAAGGAAACCTGTTCATGGTAATTGCAATCCCGCTGATAATCTCATTTGTTGCACTGATAGCTGCCAGATTTATGGGCTCAACAGTTAAAGATTGATTCAGGGCCTAAAAAGGGAGCTAAAAGAAGAAACAAAGAAAGCTGACAGAAAAAGCAAAGAAAGTAGACCATAAAGGAAAGCCTGACGAACCATACGATTTATGGATGAAACTTAGAGGATCGCCTTTTATTGAGGCATTCTCGTTTTCAGTTTTGTAAATTTATAGGGTACTCAAAACAGACGCAATAGTAAAAGGACAATTATTGGTATGTTTTTAATGGAAGTACAAAACAATAAACGAGATGTCTCAATCAGGCTATTCATCAGAGCAGTTACTTTTTTTCAGTATTAATACATATCAATTATTTGAATGTGCAGATTACGTGAGAAAGATCAAATCTCAGGACTCTGTTAATACTTAATAATAACTTATAGTTCTCATATTCCAGTATTTCTCATATTCCAGTCATGAAGATTTCCAGGCTAAGAAACATTTCATTTTTAAGAAAGTAAAGCTTATCCATCCTGAAAAGGCAGATATTTAAATTAAGGATATCCTGAAATCTCACAACTTTTATAAAATATTATGTTCATTATACTTCAGAGACTATTTTAAGAGGCCCACGCATGGAAGACCCTGTTGTTGCAAGAATCAAAGACCAGTTCGAGAAAAAAGGAAACCCGACAAAGATTCCATTTATGAGCGGTAAGCAGTTTTTCGAAGCCAGAGCCGAAAAAGACGGAATCTATGTGGATAACCTGAAAAATCAGCCGCTCCTCCCATGGAAAATATTCTCGGAAACCGTTATTTTTCTGCAGAAAAATGGAGGGAAGGTAAAAAAAGGAAATGCAACAGGTTCCAGGCTTGGAGACCCGAACCTTGACCTTAATACCGTGGAAGGTTATATTGCCAGCGAAGTTTTCGGCTGCAAGAAAGGAGATACGGTATTTAAAAGGATAGCGCCCTTAGCATCCATTCTCGCCTGGGCGGAGATTTGTGAAAACACAAGAGGACACCTGTGCCTGCTTTCGCAAAGAAAAGAACTTCAAGCCGATGATACAGGAAAAGGCAATATTGAAACTAAAATGTCTAAGGCAGATCCTTCATTTGCTTTTTCAGTAAAGGAAATTGAAGAGAAGGAAGAGGTTATAAGTTCACTTAATCTCAAGCTTGCAGAAAAGGATTCGGAGTTAGAGAGCCTGAAGATGAGGCATTCAGAAGACCTGCAGAAGATCAAAGAATTTGAAGAACTGCTTGCAGCCAGGGAAAGGGAAACTGGGACTTTAAAAGAAGAACTTGAGGCAAATGACAGAAAAATAAGTATTCTTGAAAAATCCCTGTCTGATTCAGAAGGAGCCGTAAAAAGTCTTGAGGAAAAACTCACAGGCAAAGAATTCGAGCTAAAAGAATTTGATAAGCTTGCCTCCGAAAAGGCGGATAAAATTAGAAAACTCGAGCAGGAAATTGCTGGAAGTAAAGAAAAAATAAGAAACCTTGAGAACTGCCTTGCTAAAAGAGACGAAGCTGTTGAGGATAAAAGAGGTCAGCTTATTCAAAGAGATGAGGCAATAAAAGAACTCGAAAGCAAAATTGATCAAAATAACATTACTCTTGAAGGGTTTAAAAACCGATTGTATGAAAGAGAAGAAACTCTGAAAGTGTATGAAAAAGAGATTCTGGAAAAGGACACCAGAATTCAGGAATTGCTTGAGAGTTTTGCTGATAAGGATGCTGACATAGGAAAACTGGAGTCCAGGCTTAACGAGAAAGAGCAGGAGAAGAATAACCTCAAAAGAGCTCTCGAGGCAGTGACCGAAGAAATAAAAAGTCTTCGTGAAAAGTTCCTTGAAAAAGAAAAAGCGGTGGAGAAACTCGAAGAAAACATTTCAATGAAAGACAGGGATCTTAAAACTCTTGCCGAACAGGTTATCGCAAAGAGCGGGGAAGTAAAGAAAATTGAGGAAAAGTTTTCAGGCAAAGAAAGGACAATAAATACTCTGGAAGCCATGCTTGCCGCAAGTGGGGAAAAAGTAAGAAAGCTGGAAAAAGAGCTAGCAGAATATAGAGAAGTAGAAAATCCTGAAAAAGAGCTGAGAGAAAAAGAGGAGTTAATAAAACAACTTAAAAGAACGATTGTAAGTAAAGAAGAAGAGGTTTCCCGGCTCAATGAAGAAAACAGGAAGTACAGGTTGCAGCAGAAGCTCTCAGCTGAAGGGATAAGGCGGATAGAGGAGCAAAAAGCCTCAAGAAAATGGTGGAAACGGTTATAGGCGGAAGTAAAACTACCTCTATTGAATTAACTCGAAAATTTGTTTAAACCAGATCCGTTTAAACTTTGTTAATACCTGGTCTTTCCGGGCCTGGTGAAAGGAATGAACTGTGAAGCAGATGAAGAATCATATCAGGGCTGATTTTCCTGAGACTTGTTATCTCACCTATAATTTCTTCTTCAGTCCTTCCCTCCACTTCAAGTTCCTTTATTTTTTCAAGTACATAGGAAGGAATTACAAAGTAATTATTAAGATCATGCCAGTGCCCGCTGACATCGCCCTTTACCAGATGAATGCCTGAAGACGCAAGATACATCTTAATAAACTTTGAAAGTCCATCATAGGAAGATGCCGGAAGTTGAAGTATTTCGATCTCAGGGCAGGCCTTGACGAGACTGAATAGATCCTTATCCGAGGGCCGGAAAGCGAGATGTACTGCCCTCTCATCATGCTCAAGGCTAAGAATTTCATCCCTGCTTGTTACAACTCTAATTCGTATACTACCTAGCCCCATTTATGCTCCCACTCCTATGTAAGCACGGATCATTTATTTAATTTTGTATTTCAGTTTTAAGGATTAAATTTCAGTATGTTGAATGAGTAAGTTGTGGAGAAGGAACATCAGAATCTGCGGAAGTTATATTTTTCCCGGAAACTTAAGGGTCTCCAGAATCTTTATCCCTGTCATAATTTTTTACTCAGTCCGGCTGCTATAGCCTGCCCGAAAGAGATGCAGCCGTCCCCGCAAGGGAGGTGGCGGTGCGCGAGGAACTCAAATCCTGCTTCCTTCACAAATTCTGCAATGCGAGGGGTTATATGGTCATTATAAGCAACCCCTCCGCTCAGGCCAATCTTCTCGAAACTGTGTTTGGAGGCAAGAGATACTGCAATTTCGGAAATTCCTTTTGCAAGACTTTCTTCAACTGCGAAAGCAAGATCTGCAGAAGAATACCTCCCACCGGAAAGTTCATAAACTCCCATGAGGAGTTCGGTCGTATCAAGGACAGGGACTCCGGGATCCCCCCATTTTTTAAAAACGAGAGGGAGGTCTACTTTTTGAGTTCTCTTCTTTGCCGCAGACTCAAGTTTCATTGCAGGTTCCCCTTCGTAGGTTCTAATTTTGCATATCCCCAGAAGCGCAGCAGCCGCATCCAGTATTCTCCCTGTGCTGCTTGTCATGGTAATATTTATGTTCCTTTGAAGCTGCTGCATGACTGTAGAAAATTCCTGTTTTCCTCTTGGGAAGTAAAGGTTCAGCCTTTCAAGTTCTGCTTCTTCAAGCCTTCCCGAAAGCATGCCCAGGACCATGCGGGAAGGATTCTTTACTGCAAGGTCTCCGCCTGGCATAGGCTGGGGCATAAGATGGCCCAGGCGTTCATATTCGAAATACGATGATCCTAAAAATTCCCCTCCCCATGCTGTCCCGTCCTCACCGTATCCCACCCCGTCAAGGGATATTCCCATGATTCGAGAATCAACAGGCAGAGAATTGTCAGCCATGAGGGCAACGATATGGGCATAATGATGCTGAACCTGAAGCGTTCTTTCCCCACCTTTATTCATTGCGAATCGGGTTGTATTAAAAGATGGGTGCAAATCACATCCCCATTTAAGAGGCTCTATGCCAGTGAGCCGGACAAGGTGGTCGAAAACCTCAGAGTGGTACCTGAATGTCTCTACATGGCTGGTGTTTCCGATGTATTGCGAGATATAAGCCAGCCTTCCTTTTGCCAGGGTTATTGTTGAGTTCATTTCGGCACCCACTCCGACCGACGCTTCGACTTCAAAAGGAAGTTCAACAGGTTCAGGCACAAACCCCCTGGAACGCCGGATAAATGCCTTCTGTCCGTTCACTATCCGGATAACCGTGTCATCGTTCCTGTTTGCAATAACCCTGTTGTGAAGCAGGTGAAAATCCACAATCCCTTCAAGCTTTTCGAGAGCTTCCTTGTTCTTAACAACCATTGGCCTTCCAGGAAGGTTTGCAGAAGTCATAACGTACACAGCATCCGGTAAAAGGTTAAAAAGCAGGTTCTGTGTGCCAGTATAAGGAAGCATGACTCCGATATTGTGGAGATCTGGAGAAACGGAGTCTGCCAGATTAAAGCTCTTTGATTTCAGAATCACAGATATAGGGCGGCGTGGAGATGTGAGGCATTTCCTGCCTGCATCTCCCGGTTCAGCAAAGGTTTCGACAACTTCCATGTCTTTTGCCATAACTGCAAAAGGCTGCTCCGGGCGAGCAAGCCGACGCCTGAGTTCTTTTACCGGCTCATCCCTCCTGGCATTACATGCAATATGAAAGCCTCCGAAGCCCTTAACCGAAAGAATTGAACCCTGCTGCAGAAGTTCGGAAGCTTTTTCAATTGCTTCATAATTCTTTGCGAGGATTTTTCCCTGAGGGTCTGAAAGCCAGATTTCCGGCCCGCATTTCTGGCAGCAAACAGGTTGAGCATGGTGTCTTCTGTTTAGAGGGTCGGTATATTCTATTTCACATTCCTTGCATAAAGGAAAGTCTACCATAGTTGTGTTTTCACGGTCATAGGGAAGTGTACGGACCGTTGTGTAACGGGGACCGCAGTTTGTGCATACGGTAAAAGGATAATGATAATATCTGGATGAAGGGTCGAAAATCTCAGACCTGCACTGCTCACAGATAGCCGTATCCGGAGGGATTATGGAATTCTCAAACTTTCCTGGCTCACTGTGTATGATAATAAACTCGGAATATCCGGAAAAAGGGACAGTGTCCACTTTAGTTTCCTTAATTCTGGCAAGTGGAGGCTTTTTTTCGGGAAGGTCGTCAAGGAAATCCTGAATTCTTTCCCCATCCCCTTCTATAAGGATCTCCACATGGTTCCCAAGATTTTTCACGTATCCTGAAAGCCTGTGGGCTTTTGCAAGCTGGTAAATAAAAGGGCGAAAGCCGACACCCTGTACAGTGCCGGTCACATGAAGAAGTCTTGCCTGGTTTTTCATGAGGAAATTAGGATTGATGTTTGTTATTAAAATAGCTTTCTAAATATAAGCAGATTAAAGAAAACTGGGAAAAAAACGATAATCAGAAAAAAAGAGAGCTGTGCCGAACTCGGAAAAAGGATAAATAAAGTTCAGGTCACATAATATTTGGGGATACCGTTTTTAAGATAATAATGAACCCAAGGATCATCATTAAAAGGGAAATCCGCCAGGCTACCTGGAGCAGGCGGGCCTGGTTTTCGGGTTCACCTAACTTAAATATTATTTTTTCAACCAGATTTGGTTGATCGTCGCACGCTGCCATACGCTTATGTTTTCATTCTTGCCTTGACTCTTTTCAGCCTGAAAGTGTTTTCCCTCTCCATCTCCTCAAGAGCGAAGCGGATGAATTTCATGGCTGCAGTGAGCTCGGGAATAACCTTGAACTCGAGAGCGTTTACACGCCTCTTGGTCTTCTCGATTTCGTCAAGGAGCCTTTTCATTGTAGTTTCCAGCTCTGCGGCAGTAATAATTTTTTCTACAAGGTCTTCATAGGAATCTGCTGCCTCATCAATGTACGAGTTCGTTCCAATAATACCATAACCTCTCTCATACATTGGTTTGCGAACGCCTGTAGAGCTAATCTTTGGCACCACGACACCCATGATATTTTTCCCCGAAAGACTGATCGCTGGGGACTCCTTGGCTGTAAAGGCTGTTGATCTGACTTCAACAACCCCGTTTACTGCGGAGGCTAAATTTATCTTTTCTCTACTTCTTTCGTAAGCAGCATCCAGCTCGGTTCTGACGTTCCTTGCTTCGTTAAGGATCTTGAAAAACTCAAGAATAAGACCATCTCTTTTCATCTTAAGGAGCTTATGCCCACGTTCAGACAGCTTGATTCTGTTCTTGAGCTGGATCAACTCCGACCGAGTTGGTTTTACGTCCAGAGCCATGACTATCACTTAGCCTTTCTGTGTGCAGGATGATATTTCTGGATGTACTTGTTGTCAATCCTACCCAATGCTGATTCTGGGAGGTGGGCAATAATCTTCCAGCCAATTTCCAGAGTATCTACAATGGTCCTGTTTTCGTTTCTTCCCTGAGTGACGAAGTTCTTTTCGAAAAGGTCGGCAAACTCGAGGAATTTAACATCTCTTTCGGACAGGGCTTCCTTACCGACGATTGCCACGAGACCTCTCAGGTCACGCCCTTCTGCATAGCCTGCAAACAACTGGTCAGAAACAGCTTTGTGGTCTTCCCTTGTCTTCTCTGCGCCGATACCCGAGTTCATCAGCCTGGAAAGAGATGGCAGCACATTGATTGGTGGGTAGATACCTTTCCTGTGCAGTTCTCTGGCAACCAGGATCTGACCTTCGGTAATATACCCTGAAAGGTCAGGAATCGGGTGAGTAATATCGTCACCAGGCATTGAGAGAATTGGAATCTGCGTAACTGATCCCTTGGCACCTTTGACAATACCCGCACGCTCGTAGAGAGTCGCAAGGTCAGTATACATGTAACCGGGATACCCACGGCGGCCAGGAACTTCGTTACGGGCAGCACCCATCTGACGCATAGCTTCTGCATAGTTGGTGATGTCAGTCAGGATGACAAGCACGTGCATGCCGTGTTCATATGCCAGGTATTCGGCTGCTGTGAGTGCCATACGAGGGGTGATCAGACGCTCGACTGCAGGGTCGTCTGCAAGGTTAAGGAACACAACGGCTCTTTCCAGAGCGCCAGTCTTTTCGAAGTCGCTCATGAAGTACTGGGCTTCTTCGTTTGTGATACCCATTGCTGCGAAAACTACTGCGAAAGAAGATTCGGACCCGGGCACAGCTGCTTGTCTGGCAATCTGCAGGGCAATTTCATTGTGTGGGAGACCTGATGCTGAGAAAATAGGCAGTTTCTGTCCACGAACAAGTGTGTTTGTCCCATCGATTGTTGAGATTCCTGTCTGGATGAAATCCTTTGGAGGCAGCCTTGCGTATGGGTTCATTGCAGCTCCGTTGATGTCCAGAAGCTGGTCGGGCACGATCCTGGGCCCTCCATCCAGGGGGTCTCCCGAGCCGGACAGGATTCTTCCGAGGAGGTCGATGGATGCAGGAAGCTTAAGGGTTTCTCCGGTGAAGATCACACCGCAGTCCTTGTCAAGCCCACCCGTACCTTCGAAAACCTGGACAACCACAACGTTCTTGGAAGTATCAAGCACCTCGCCTCTTCGAACGGTCCCATCGGGCATTTTAATATTAACGATTTCCTTGTAACCTACAGGCTCAGTTTTCTCGACGAAGAGAAGAGGTCCTGCAATCTGGTTGATTGTTTTGTACTCTTTTGCCATGCTCACTTGCCTCCCAGAGCTGCGAATTCCTTGTCCATTTTTGCGAGGACAGCACTCATATTAGCCTCGAAGTTATCTTCGAACCTTATTTTGGGAAGGTCGTTCTTGGAATCCAACTTGACAAGTTGTGAAACGAGTGCACCTGATTTCAAGGCATCGTTTGCCATGTCAGCATATTTCATTATGGCCTTCATCAAAGCGTACTGTTTTGAGAACGGGCTGTAGGTGTCTATCGGGTGGAATGCATTCTGCTGCAGGAAGACTTCCCTCACCATACGGGTAACTTCAAGCAGGAGCTGCTGTTCGTCCGGAAGAGAGTCTGAACCGACAAGCTGCACGATTTCCTGCAGTTCGGATTCGACCTGCAACATATCCATTGCCCTTTCCCTCATAGTGACAAAGTCGGGAGCCACGTTAGTTTCAAACCATGGATCAAGGGTTTCTTTATACAGGCTGTAGCTGGTCAACCAGTTAATGGCAGGGAAGTGACGCCTCTGGGACAGTTTTGCATCCAGAGCCCAGAAAACCTTCACGATACGCAGAGTGTTCTGAGTTACAGGTTCGGAGAAGTCACCGCCGGGCGGAGATACTGCACCGATAGCAGTAACTGAGCCTTCCTCGCCGCAGAGAGCCTGAGCAACGCCGGCACGCTCGTAGAATTCGGCCAACCTTGCAGACAGGTATGCCGGATAACCTTCTTCACCAGGCATTTCTTCAAGACGGGAGGAGATTTCTCTCATGGCTTCTGCCCACCTGGAAGTAGAGTCTGCCATCAGGGAGACGTCATATCCCATGTCACGGTAGTATTCTGCAAGTGTAATCCCTGTGTACACAGATGCTTCTCTTGCAGCCACCGGCATGTTTGAGGTATTGGCGACAAGGATAGTACGCTCCATAAGGGGCCTTCCAGTCTGCGGGTCTTCTAGATGCGGGAAGTCCCATAGAACGTCTGCCATTTCGTTTCCGCGTTCTCCACAACCGACATAGACCACAATCTCTGTGTCACTCCACTTTGAAAGCTGCTGCTGGGTAACAGTCTTGCCCGATCCGAAAGGTCCGGGGATTGCAGCCGTGCCTCCCTTTGCTACAGGGAAAAATCCGTCAAGGATTCTCTGCCCTGTGACCAGGGGCCTGCTGGGAGTCATTTTCTTCTTTACTGGCCTTGGTCTTCTGACAGGCCATTTGTGCATCATTTGCAGTTCTGTACCGTCAGTTAAAGTACAGACAGTATCCAGAACAGTGAAGCTTCCGCTCTTAATATCGGCTATTGTGCCTGACTTATCTGGAGGCATCATGATCTTGTGTTCAATGTTTACTGTTTCTTGAACAACACCGAACACTTGTCCACTGTCTATAAAGTCTCCTTTTTTAGCAACCGGCTTGAATTCCCAGAGTTTCTTGTGGTCAAGCCCATCTGCAGTGATACCTCTGCCAATGAAGCCGCCCGAACTTTCAAGAAGAACGTGCAGCGGTCTCTGAACCCCATCATAAATACTAGAAAGAAGACCAGGACCAAGTTCCACGGCGAGAGACATGCCTGTAGTTATAACGGGCTCCCCAGGCCTTATGCCTGCTGTCTCTTCGTATACCTGGATGATGACCTTGTCCCCTACTATCTGGATGACTTCGCCCATCAACCCCTGGTCACCGACTTTACAGAGGTCATACATTTTTGCATCCAAGCCGATGGCGGTGACGACAGGCCCAGACACACGATAAATTTCACCTTTTACTTCCACAAATCAACACCTACCGCTTGTTTTATTTTTTCTCTTAAACTCATTGAGCCTGATCCGCTGCCTCCTAGCGCTACTACTGTAGGCTGGACAGACTCATTTAAGTTCTTCCTTAGAACTTCCGGCAGATCACTAATGTCATCATTATGCATTACAAGAATCCCGACACTTTTATCTTGAAGCACAGTCTTTACCGAGGATTCAACAGTGTTAGTATCAGTAGTTTCATAAACCTTACTGATACCAGCCAGCCTGAATCCTGTAACAAACTCGCTCTTTCCGATCACTGCTAATTCCATTAGATAATCACCAACTGGTCTTTAATTAACTCATCACTGAGGCCAGTCTCTTTACCCCTGAAAATAATACGGAGATTGGTAGCCTCATTATTTTTATGAATAATATAGTCCAGAATAGGTACAACTGTGATCGGAGATACATGCGAAAGAATGGTTGAAGACTCAAGATAATATCTTATGAGCTTGCTTTCAAGAGTAGTCAGAGAAGTCATATCCGGACCTATAACGCCTGAAATTGCATCCCAGTACTGAGTTTTTTGAAGCTCATTGACAAATTCGTCATATGGTAGAGCCGCCAGCTTCTCGATCTTTAACTCAAGACCGCCTTCAATCATGAGAGGCATGATTTCATCAGCCTGCATAACGCCTGCTTTTTTCAGCCTGAAAAGGTTAATTAGATTCTTAACGTCCACTTCCAATCTGACAACCTTGGTAAATAGCTTCCGGTCCTTGGATCTTGGTTTTCCGATTGCTTCAAACAAGCCTGTATAATACATCTTGTCAAGTTCGTTTTCTATGTATGCTAGGTTAGTTCCGTCAAACTTCTGCAGCAGGGGGTAGTACTCAGTATTTTTCAGGGTCTCAGCGATTTCCTGATATGTGGCCTTGGCTGCAAGTTCTGACATAGAAGTATAAGTAAACTCCCCGGCAGCGATCAGAGATTCCAGGATATCTTCAGTAGATGCGTTGTAAATTTTACCACGGAGAAGTGTCTTTATGTTCCAGATGTCATACCTTTTCAGATATGCGACAATCAGGTAGTTCAATTCTCCTGAGGTGATTCTTACTAACTTATCATAGGTGAGCGCAAGATTCCTGTTTAATGCGTGTTCTGCCAGATCGCCACCACTGTATTTCATTGCCAGTTCGTCGACATCGTTTTTGTATTCGGACTCTTGAATAAAGCGGGTAATTTCATCAATCCCCATATTAAGAAGCCGGGGATACGTTTCTTTAGGGAGCAACTTACTTTTCATCGCGCGGACACGGGTTACGGCATAAGCATAGTTAGAACTGCCTTTTTTCTTTTTATCGGATTTTCGTGAGGGTTTTTTCCCCCAGAGATTCTCCAAAAGCCGCATCGAAAATCACCCGTATAATATATCAGATATCTGCTTCAATGAACGTTCATATACGCTTTTCAGGATTGAGTCGTATGTGAAATCTAACCTGATTGTCCTGTCCTCGTTTTCCAGAACAAATCCGCCAATGGAATCTATATTGCCAGCGTAAGTTAGAGAGGTTAACTTCTTGACAATAGCCTCTGATTCCTTAGAAGAATATATTCTGGAACCGTCAGCTTCGTGCTTGTTGAGAATACTTTTCAACAGCTCTTCTTTTTTAGATGCCGGCATTGACTTGATTTTTTCAACTGTCTGGTTATAAACTGTATCTAGAAGCTCTTTACGCTTGTTAAGCGTAATTCTTTTCACTTCCAGGTTTGCACTTGATATGACCTGCTGGTGCAGACTTTGGAGGTCCTCTTCTGCCTTGGCAAGGCTATCTCCGAGCATCTTCTTCTGCATTTCTTTAGCTTCATTTGTAATCTCGGAGGCCTTTGCATCGCCTTCGGTTTTTATACGGGAAACCTCAGCTTTTGCACCCTCCTGGATATCTTTTACAACGATCTCTAGTCCCATACTTACACCTCCAAATAAATTTAGAGCAAAAAAGTGCTCTAAAGCCTAGAGAAAAAACTCTAAGCTTCTTAGAGTGCAACGATACCTAAGGGGGAACTTAGAGCATTATAAATGCTCCAAGACTGCCTGGTAAGGAAAAAAGCCCAGATAAGCTTGAAACAATGCTCTAAGAAATTTAAGAGCAATAGCTCTTAAATTTAAGCAGAATTGATAAGCAATGCAACGACGAGACCGAAGATAACGATGGTTTCTGGAATGACAGTAAGAATGAGACCCTTACCGAATAATCCTTCGTTTTCTGCCATTGCGCCGATTGCTGCTGTACCGATATCCTTTTCAGCTATTGCAGATGCGAGACCAGTTACTGCGATTGCGATTGCTGCACCGAGTGCTTTCATTCCTGCTGCGTCCAAAAAGAGACCTGCTGATTCTGCTCCTACCATGTTTTTATTCCTCCGTGTATTTTCTTATATATCCGAATGGGTTGAACTTTCTACCCCCGCCTTCATAGAATTTCCCAAAGAATTCTACGTACTGCAACCTGAGAGCGTGCAGTCCGGGAGCGATGATACTCAGAATAGTGTTAAGACCATGTCCGAGTATGAATACGAGTATTGCAGCTATTGCTGCGACGCCGATCTGAGAGTGATCAGGCCAAATCATTTTAAAAGCAATATCATTTACCGTACCTGCGATGTAAATCGAAGACAGACCGACTGCGATAATACGGGCATACGAAAGTGCATTACCCATAAGGGATGGCAACTCGATCGGACCTTTGATACCCTCACCCATAGTGAGCATTATAACTCCGAGAACAAGAATGCCAGCACCGACATATGTCAACCCTGGGACAATGCCAAGAGCGCCGAGAACTGCAACGAGCACACCGAGCTCGATAACGATCCAACTGCCTTTTTCAAGGACTGCATGTTTCATCCCATGGTGCCTGGAGATGTTTGAAAATCCGAACAGGAAACCGAGATTTAAATGAATCAGTCCTACCAAGACACTTATTCCAATCATAGTCATTACCATGTGAGACCTGTGGATCGGGAACGTAAATTCCTCGCCTCCGATACTCTCAAAGAGAGCGACTGTTTCCCAGCCTGGAATTAGACCTGGCACTACTCCGTGCGCGGTATGTAAACTCGCAAGCGAGAATCCAAGGAACTCACCATAAAGAACTCCAAAGATAATTGACCATATCTGACAATAGATTAGAATATTCATTAGAGGCTTAACCGCATCTGACTTTACCAGTTTTTTAATTGCCAGAGCAAGCGACCCCAGTATTAATGCGTATCCGATGTCTCCGAGAATCATACCATATATCAGCGGGAAGGTAATGAAAATCGCTGCGGATGGATCGAGTTCAGTATATTTGGGCCTGGAATACAGATCCATAATTTCCTGCATCGGTGCCACAACTTTTGAATTGTTGTATTTGACAGGGGCATGTTCTTCTTCCTCGTGATGAAGTTCGAGGCTTGTAACGTATGCCTTGCCATTAGTAGCACTGTTAACTACACTGACAACTTTGTCGTAATCTTCGGTGGGGGTCCATCCGTCGATTATGAAGGCGTTTGCAGATGTAGCTATCCTGAGAGGCAGTTCTGCTTTTTGACTCTCGATACTCAAGACCTCATCGCTGGCAAGAATGAAATCGGCGTACTTAGCTTTCAAGGACTCGATTTCACCTTTTAAGGATTCGATCCTTCTGGTGACTTCGGCTTCTTTCTGTTCAATGAACCTTAACAATTCGCTTGGGACACCACCTCTTTCCGGAACTCTGAGTTCTTTGAATCCAAGACCCTGAAGTAATTCGTAAGCTTTGTCGGCATCATTTTTAGCTACAAACAGTACAGCTGCTTTTGATTGAGGGTCATAGTACAGTTCGTAAGCCTTGGTGATGCTGGAAATCTGACTTTCTTCCAGGCTGCCTTTTACAGTGCCCGCGAAAACCTTAATGCTTTCGTAGCCACGGTAATACTCGAAGTCAAGATTAATGGACAGATAAGGCAGGATTTCTCTTTTCTGGGAATCCAGGTCTTTTAATTCATTTTCAAGCTGGGAAATTGTTTCCGTCTTAGCTGAAATTGTCCTGTCCAGTTCATTCAACTTCGTGTCAAGTTCGCGCAGAACAGCATCAGATTTCTGAACTACCGGTTTTTTGCTTTCAATCCCCAAATAATTGGCGATAGAGCGGATCTTCACAAGCTTTTTCGAGACATCTTCTGCGTTTTTAAATGGCTTGCTGATCTTAAAACCAGACTCGTCTTCGACAAAATCTTCTACGTGAAAGAGATTAACATCATGTAATGCATCGATGGTTTCTTTTAAAATGCTTTTATGCCCGACAATAACGGCCCTTGTCATCTCTTTAGGTCTACTCATTAAGGACCGCCCTCTCAAACTCCTGTAAAAGGTAATTGACGGATTTGTCGATGTTAGCTTGAGCTTTTTGGGACATGGCTATTGCGTTTTTCTCACCATCGTTGACGATCTTATCTCTTTCCTCCAGGATCTTTTCTTCACCTACTTTAAAAGAGTCTTGTGCAGCTTTATGTGCATCAATTTCGGCCTGTTTCAGGATTTCCCTGGCTTCGGCCCTAGCATCGGAGATGCGCTTGTTTTTTGACTCAATGGCTTCGTCAACCATTGATTTAGCACTCTCTTCCGCTTTTTTTATTTCGGATAAGATTTCATTTTTAGCCATGTGAATCTCCGTCTCTCAAAATTTAATATATAAATTAATAATTAAAAATCCCTACTCCAATGGAGGTAGTTAACAAATCCTTCGCGAAAGAACTATATAACAGCTTCGGTTTTGTCGAGGAGGAGGGAAATAACTGTAATGATTATTCATTATATAAGTAGTTTGCGGGAAATTATTAAGATTTTTAAAAATATAAATAGCAAAATATATGGTTAAAATCCAAAAGATTAAATATAACAGTAAAAAATAATTAAATAGAAACTGTAGAATATAATTAAACGCCAAAAATTGAAAGAAGTTATGGAACAAAAAAAGGGCAGGGCCACGAAAACAACTTTTTTTGAATTGGTAACTGAAAGGTCATTTAAGAACGATTTAAAAAGATAATATGAATTTATAGCTTGGACGTAAAACTTTGTAAAACAAATTGCGAGCAAAACTCCGGTCACAAAACACATGCAATACTCTCTAATAGAAGAAAATGACTTAAAGCCAATTTAAAAAAGAAAAAAATAAATTTATTAAGAGTAAAAAATACTACAGTATAAGTTAATAGGTGGTGTAGCCACCGCGGATGCAGGTTCATTTTCTTATAAATGTAATCGTAAATTTATGGATTCTCTATCTTTTTTAAACAGGTTTTTAATAAAGAGTAAAATGTGAAGTCCCTGGAATAAAATACACCTGAAAATTCAATGGTTGAAAAGCCCTTTTTGCGGCAAGAGTCAAAAGAAAGAACATGGATATCTATTAAAATTTTGGAATTAAATTGAAAAAGTTATTAAACTTTCGATCTGGCTTCCATCTGAAAACAGGAAAAAAATACTAAGAATGAAAAGGGAAGAAAAAAGCAAAGATTAAAAATTGAAATAAAAAATAGAAATAAAAAAATTGAAATAAAAAATTGGAGTAAGAAATCGAAATAAAAAATTGGAATAAAAAATTAAGGTAAAAAATGAAGAAAAATTGAGATAAAAAATGAAGAAAAATTGAAATAAAAAACCGCATAAAAGAAAAAGTAGTTTAAAAAGAAAAAGTAGTTTAAAAAGTGCTGAAAAAGTATTACTTGAGCCTGTAAGGAATCCTGGCTCCTGTGGGAATAGTATGTATGTACTTCTTTCTGAATTCAGGGTTTCGCATCATACAGTAAGCTGCGTCATCCTTCCTGTAAGCACTGTGTTTTCCCATACGCTTCCAGATAGTTTCCAGGGGCTCTTCGCATATGTTCCCAAAAGAAAGAGGCGTATATGCGCAGGGCATAACTTCTCCGTCAGACGCAATGTGTAGCCACCGTCTGCCAGCAAAGCACCCGAAAAGTTCGGGACCCATAAAATAGGGAAAAGCTGTTACTCTTGGACCCTCAGATCTGCGGTTCATAGATTTCTGGAACGCCTGAAGCCTGGATACGTCTTTATCACTTATTACTTCGTCCTCGTGTTCGAGCCAGCGACCTACTGCGATGATCTCATACAGTGACATCTCCTTCATTTTCAGGTCGGATGCAAGGGAATAGAACTCCTCAAGGTCATCGATATTATGCGGAGAAACGACAACGAACATATCAGTAAGGATCCCGGCAGCATCCGCGTTTTTAATTCCGTCAATCGCATCTTTATATGCACCGCTCCGGCCCCTGAAACGGTCATGCTCGGCTTCAAAGGGGCTGTCCAGACTGATCCTTGCAGCGTAAAGGCCTGCAGCTTTAAGGTCTTTTGCTCTTTCTTCGGACAGCTTAAAGCCGGAAGTAAAACAAGTAGCGATTGCTTTTGTTTTGTCTACTCTTGAGACCATCTCTACGAGATCATTTCTGAGCATTGTCTCTCCGCCGTCAAAGGAAACGAGATAAGAACCGAGTTCAATGCCCTGGTCTATAGCGCCGCAGATTTCTTCAAGAGTCAATTCCTTTTCTGGTTTTATGTCAGCTGCTCCGCAGTGTATGCACCTGTTTGGACAGCGGGCAGTAATTCCTACTGAAATCTGGTCAGGGACGCGTTTTTTCCTTATGGCTGCGATTTCAGCACTTATCACCCGGCTGAAAACAGGACCCGGAACAGGAGGGATCCAGGTAGAAAATATAATCTCATCTTCGTTTATGGAAATGGGTTTTTCTTCCGCAAAGATGTTGTTTATACGCTTCAGAAAGGGTTTTGCAAGATGAGAAAGAGGACCTTCTGCGTCGAGTACCATTTTTTCGTTTTCGGTACTGGCGTTTACTTTAATCACTGAACTATCATATACTCTCATGGATACACCTGATAAAGTTTATGGCAAAAGTCGGAGCTTGCCAGGGTTTTTAGTAAGAGATCGGATAATATCATTTTAGCATTATTACAGATAGAGTTTAAGCGGAACCGGTTCATTTTTCAGGAAAGGAAAAGTTTTGTTAGAGGTTCTCAAGCATGTCAACGGTTATGTAATCAGTAATCTGGAAGAGCTTATCCCTTGCCGGGCATTCTCTGAATGTTCCGAGGGTTTCTTTTGCGGCACTGACGTGCAGTTTTACACAGTCTGTTGACTTCATCAGGGCTTCTTCCTTTGACATGCTTTTCATGTAGATGTGCGGCAGGGTTTCAGACGTGAACTTGGATTCTTTACCCTCGACTACTTCGAGAAACTCAAGGATATCATCAACAATCTGGTATGCAGTCCCAAGGGAATTCCCAAAAAAGCTAAAACGATTGGCAAGAGCTTCATCGGCTCCGCCCGTATAAGCCCCAATAGATGCACTGATTGCGAATAGAGAAGCTGTTTTTTTATAAATGCACTTAAAATAATCATCTTCCCCGAAGTTATCATTTTCAAGTTTCAGGTCAAGAACCTCTCCCTCAGCCATGTCCATCCCTGCCTTTCCGAAGTCCCTGATTACTTTCTCTCCATAAGGAGAAATAAAAGCAATTGATTTTGCAATAAGGTAGTCCCCACAAAGCAGGGCTCTGGAAGGCCCGAATTTTTCAGGAGCAGAAGGCAGATTCCTCCGTATGAGTCCCTGGTCCAGCAGGTCATCGTGAATTAAGGAAGCCGAGTGCATCATTTCAACTGCAAGAGCTGCATTAAGGCTCCGGGAATATGAGCCTGAACATATCTCGCTGGCCAGAAGGAGGATAATTGGCCGAATTCTTTTCCCTCCGGAATGACAGACATGCTCAACCATTCTTTTTAAGCCGGAGTCCTCTATCAATGTAATTGAATCTTTAATTCCGGCTTCCACATATCTGTACTCTTCCCATTCTTCAATATTCATCAAAATTACTCCGTGTACTTTGACGGGCATCCGGTAACTATCTTATCTGCCTCAAACGTCGACTCAGAAACCATTGCTCCGCTGGTGATTGCCTGTCTTCCTTCAACAAGATCGGAAGGGAGATTTCCTGCATAATTTACATGTATCTTAAGGTTTTCATCATTTTCGTCTTTTAGAACGAAGGACGTTATGCCAGGGGATAATTTGAGGCTCCGGTTTTTTACAACTCCTCTGACGTATATATTCTGCCCGGAGTACCCCCGGGGATCAGGGAGGAGCCTGGATGCTGAAATATATCCTCCCGAAGAGCCAATTCCATATAATCCTTTAAGTAACACGCAAGCAATAAAAGCAACTGTGAGCAATGATTTCTTTTTTTATTCATTTTAAACCCCGTATAACTCGAACATTACATTAACCTTTTGTTAAACTCTGCATGTGTGTTGAGCAGCGTAAGGACATATGCGGATAGAACTATGCAGCTTATTGTAAATGCCAGAATAAAGGGTTCGTTTAAATTACTTCTCTGGACGGTCAGTTTCTTCAGCGCCTGTGAAGCCAGGGCTGTTTAAGAGAAGAAGCTGATTTTGAGAACTTATGTCTAGCCCTATATAAGAGTATATTATTCCTTATTAGAGAAACGAGATTTCAGGGAGAAGAATAAAAGTCTGATTTTTATTCTCAACATTGAAAATAATAGTATTGAATTTAGACATGAAAGGATAAGATTATTTTTACAGTAGATATATTATATATATCGGCACATAAATTAAGATATTTATAATGCGATTGGGATAAAGGTAAGTATTTTTTTTCAAAATGTAGCAAAAAAAGAGAGATTTAACGAAAAAGCTCAATCAATCAAGATTAAAATATATCATATAGTTAAAGATATATTTATTAGAATTTACTCAACGATATGTATGTTTGAAATCCAGTTAGCAGAAATACAGGGTTAACAATAAAATAGAACTACACCTATAAAATTAAAATATACAATAGAAATGGTAGTTGCTCGAATTTTCGTATTATCCGGCCGCATTAAACAGGTTATCGTAACTTCGGGCCTGGAGTACGACCAGGCAATCTGGCAGAATTCGGCCGGATAATGGATAAAAAGCCTCCTTTAAAAGAATTATTAAAAATAGGACAGCGGAAAAAATTGATAGAGGAAAAAAACAAAATAGAGGACAAAACGGAGTAGAGGAAAAAGATGGAACAGCGGAGAAAAATGGAATAGAGGAAAAAATAAAGAGTACTGAAGCAATAGAATTTCCCCGTGTTCGGGAAAGCGTCAGAAGGAATTGAGGAAAAATGGTGCCGGGCAAAGAAAGGGTTAGGCCCAACTGGGAATTAAGAGCAAACTTCCGGAAATATAAATAATTAAGAACCAGTTCCCTATTTTGAAAAGCAGAAAATAAGATCCGATAAGACTCGTGGGGCTATTTCCGGAGATTCTGAACGAGATTGTCAACCATCAGTTGACCAGGTTATGCTGGGAAAAAGTAATGCCACAAAAACATATGAGATCTGAAGAAATATGTAATTTCAAGCGAAAACATTATATTTGACAAATACCTCTAGTGTGTTGCAGTTTGCGTTGATGGTCTAGCGGCTATGACTTGGGCCTTCCAAGCCCAAAACCCGGGTTCGAATCCCGGTCGGCGCATTTAACCTTTTTAAATCAGTTTTAAAACATTTTTTTCTCTCATTTTATCACAGATAATGACACATTCGTGCGAGGGTTGCCCAGCCAGGTCAAAGGCGATGGGCTTAGGACCCATTTTCGTAGGAATTCGTGCGTTCGAATCGCACCCCTCGCATTTCTTTTTAGGGATATAGGTATCTTCAAAAAACGCAACGCTAGTGTGGGGATAATGCACAACCGCTTATTTTCAAAATTGCCCTAGCAAAAATCAGGTATTTTCTATAAGTTCATATAAATAAAAATCTCGAATTTTTTTGTACGCTAGTGCAAGAGAATGCACAACCAGATTTTCTTCAAAAGTTACCTAACAAAAAATTGATTATTTTTTCCAAAGATTGTTTGATACAAAGTCCAATTTACTGGTACAATTTCTTGCAAAGTTTAACTTTTAGAGATGAGTTTTGATTCAAACTAAAAGTTCAGTTTTATTTTTACACAGAGGTAATATCTTTAAACCATATAGTGAACTCTGTTCCATTATCCCTTTTAAGCTCAATACAACCATCTATCTGTTCAACAAGAATATTTACTAGCTGAAGACCAAGAGAGTCTGCCTTTTTGAAGTCAATTTCCTTTGGCAAGCCGATACCATTGTCTTTTATAACAAGAACGAACTGTAGATCCTCTATACCTTGACATTGAGAATCTGTCCTGAAATTCCCTGAATTTTCTGTATAATGTTTGTAATTCTCTTTTTTGCAAAGAAGAATGCTAACTTCTCTTTTACTTTTGCTCTGGAAGGCATATTTCAGGGCATTAGAAATAAGTTCAGTGACAATATTTCCAAGGGGGATTGCAGTATCCATACCCAGGTTAACTCGGTCAAGTTTTAACTTCAAGGAAATGGAATTATTCATGTTATACGAGTTAAAAATGTATGTCGCCAGATTCTTTAAGTATGACGAAAAATCAAGATCTAAAGATTCTGTGCTTGTAGATCTATATAGTTCTTCATGAATCAGAGCCATCGAAGCTACACGGTTCTGGCTATCCTTAAAGGCTTTAAGAACTTTTGAAGTGTCGCAGACATTACTGCCAGTTAATATTTCCGCTTGCAAATCAAGAAGTGATGAAATTACTTGCAGGTTATTTTTTACTCTGTGGTGAATTTCCCTTTTTTGAGTTTCTTCAATCTTCATCATTCTTTCTTCAGCTTGTTTCTGTTCATTGATGTCATAGACGAAACTTTGGAAGGCAGCTTGGTGTTTCTGGTTTTCAGGAAGAACATGTGTTACCTCCCTAAGCCATCTAACTTCTCCATCTTTCATTTGTATCCGATATTCAAGTTCTGCATAAGTGTCAGGATTCGACTTTAACCATTCAATGTGCTCAAGAACCAGAGGACGATCTTCAGGTATAACCAGTTCAATCCACTTAAGATTCATAGAGTGGAAATCTTCCTTATCATAACCAGTAATTTCTTTAACAGCTCCATCTATACAGATTGGAACAAGATTTTCATCAAGCCAGAGTCCAATGGATTTTCTTATATCTTGTAAGAACAGGCGATAACTTTCTGCGTCCTTCTGTAGATCTTCTTTCGAAGCCTCGCTTCTACCTGGTTCATTCTCCAGCAATTCTTTTGAAG